>JAISMU010000010.1 GCA_031276635.1 Deltaproteobacteria bacterium
TGGGCGTCAGACCAATTAAATCCAGAAACGATAGAAGGACCGCGCGGTAAAGAAACTCGCCGTAATCGACCTTATTAAGGCTCTCAAAAGTTTTTCGATTGGCCGCGACGTAATCGTCATAGGGGATTGGGGCCAAGACTTCTTGGAAAACCTGAATAACTCCGGCTGGGTCTCGCGATTTAAAAGCGAGCGTCAGATCCCTGATTAAAAACCTGATTTTCTCCAGCGAGCCGAAAATATTCTCCAACAAAAGCCGGGACATAGACTTTAAAACTTCCCGATTGGGATAATCCAAAGTGAAGGAGTCAGGATCATTGCCAGGGCGCAGGCTTAAGTAACCAGCCTGATAGAGGAAACTCTCGGGAGTCGCCTTATCCATTTCCCCTGGATTGCGGGCGAATTCCCTATCAACCGCTAGGCCGCGAAACTGCTCCACTGTCAAGCGCTTGTCCCGGAGATATTGGGCTAAATAGAGAGAAGTTCCACTCTCAAACCAAAAATTGTCAAATTTCTTAACCTTAAAAAACTGGAGGATGGAAAATGGGTTGTAGACCCGAGTTACGCCATCAAAGCAGAAACCATCGTAGTAGTCCCGCATCTTGTCCAACAGTTCCGTTGGGCTAATCCGCAGGGCTTGGGCGGTTTCCTCAATATGCCCCGGGAAGTCGCTCTCCAGCTCTTGCTGAGTAAAACCACAGATTGCCCCAAATTCAGGCATTATTGATATGTCAAAAACATTGTTAAAGACGGAAAAAATACCCCTTCGGGAAAACTTACTAATACCAGTGACAAAAATTAAGGATATATCTTTTTCGGCGGCTTTAAGTTGGGTGTAGTAGTCGCGCAGGACCTCACGAGCGTCTTCCATCTCCGCGGAACGCCGCATAAAACTCAGGTCAGGTTTATCGTACTCATCTATAAGCACCGCGACTGGGCGGCCAGAATTTTTAGCGCAAACTTCAATTAAATTGACTAAAGTTTTATTAAATGAGACTTTTTTGCTATAAGGATCGTCTTCAACCGACTGACTGACCCCCAGTCTGACGGCTAACGGATCGGTCAACTCCGCTAAATCCTTCCTCAACCCCTCTACACCTAAGCCAGCGTGGACCAAACTCAGGTCTAGCTTTATAACCGGGCGAGGGGCGAAGCATTCTTCGTCCAGCCTTTCCTCAATGGCCAGACCTTTAAAAAGCTCCTTTTGGCCCGAAAAAACGGCTTCCAAGGTGGAAACGGTCAGGGACTTGCCAAAACGTCTGGGGCGAGAAAGAAAGCGGACCAATGGGTCGCCGGAAATCAGATCGGCCAAGATCGCGGTCTTGTCCACATAAATCATGTTTTTTTGGATAATATCTGAAAATATTTGTCGGCCAATTGGCAGTTTCCCTGGCGAAAGCGTCATTATTATCCTCCACAATTTAAATTATTTTACTGGAGTCTGGCTTTAAGTCAAGATTTCTATCAAGTAGTCAGTTTTGCAAATTCGAGGTCAGGCTCTACATTTTTTAGGCAATAACTATATTTAATTTGAATTTGGCTTACGCCCATTCGGAAAATGACTCAAAAACTCGTCGCGCCAGGGAGCTTGAAGAGTGGCGAGTTTGATCTGGACTCTTAGCGGGTTGGAGCCCGAATCATCATGTTCCTCGATTTCGGGATCATCAAGCTGACCCCGACCGTGGGCCTCCGATATCTCAACATCCGACAAAACAGCTGGTTCGAAAATCTTCATGGCGATCCCTGGGATTTGTTGGCCAACGCTTTTGACAAGAAGTCGGATTACTTTTTGAAGGCGCCAGCGCTCTTGAAGTTTAACGGACTGTATAAGACCGGCTAGACCAAAATCATCCCCGAGGTCAGATTGGGCTGGGCTTTTGGGGCTCAAAGGCCAGATAACCCCTTAAGCGTGGGTTTTGTGGGCTCCGATCTTCGGACAACCTTTTTCGGGCTCAAACCTCCAAAGGGCAACCTCCAGGCTGGGACCGGGATCAAGGTTGAGCTCAACGACACTGTGGATGTCTTCGTCGACTACGACCTTGAAGCGTCCAGAGGGTACACCCCTCATAACGCGGCTCTGGGCCTGGGCCTCAATTTCTGATGACCGAACAAAAGCCGGTGGGCCAGATTTCTGACGCCTTCGCGAAAACTCTGTTTTTAAAAATCATGCCTTAAATAAAATTTGTACTTTCACTATGTTACCAATTGTTATTCCAGAAAGAATGATTTTTTGCGAGGGCATAATTTCTTGGCTCACCCGCTTTTTAGAATTATTTGGTCGTAATCCCCTCAGCTGAGAGGTCAATTCAACAAACGAACTTGAAATGTTTTATCAAGCGGGGCGTAACTCCTCTCAGCTGATTTGCTTATGAATAAGATTAATGATAATTTCATCGGCTCCACCATATTTTTAGCTACCCTGAAGAGTGTCAACCAACTCACTCAAAGCCAATAGAAGTTAAAATTCCAAACCAGACTCGGGAGTAAAATTATTTTTTTCCTTGCCGCCAGCCTGTCTTCCCAAAACAAATCCGCCAAACTCGGAAAGTTGGAGTTTATTTTCCGAAAATCCATGGGAAATTTATTTGATCCAACCGCTCGCTCTGGCAGTCTGATTTTTCTAATCAGCGCCCCATCGTCCACGTTTTGATTTCTTGAGCTGACCTCAGAGTTTGGCCAAACCCACTTCCCAATCGTCCCGCCGCTCCCCCAACCACCGAACTATCTCCGCTCCTTCGCTGAGCTCCCCAGTCAGGGTCGGGCGCCTGGGGTCATGGGCCCGCCATCTGGCCACGGCCAGGCTCGGCTTGGCGTTGGCGTAGCAATAGGCGCAAAGACGCGAGCAGGAGTTGTAAACTCCCAGGTCCACGCTTTCCAGACACAGGCAGGCTTGACGCTGCCCGGGATCCTTTCTGACCCGCAAAGGTCGCCCCGTCAGGCCCTCGATCTTGGCTCGGTCCAGACAGGCGCTGGGTTTGACGCCAAAGGCGCGCAGATCCATCGCCTCGGCGCAAGCGTAAATGGGCAACCCCCAACTCTCCCCTAACCTGGCCAATCCCGCCGCCAACTCCAGCCTTTCCGCCTCTGTCCCGCCCGAAAGCTTGGGCCCGTGGCGGTACTGGTCGACAAAGCTGATGATGAGGCGACTGGCCCAAGGGGCCAGCCGCTCCCCCAGGGCGGCTAGGCTCCGCAGGTGGAAACTGACCGGATAGGTCGGGCTGAACACAATGGGGTCATAACGCCAGTCCACCCGTTCCCGGCCCAACCGCTGACTCAAGGCCTGGAAGGTGGCCACCAACTCTTCCTTGGGCGGCAGGCCCGGCTCTAAATCCGGGCCATAGGGGTTAAGGGTGAACTCAAAGTAGTAACGCCAACCCCGGGCGTCCATCTCGGCCAGATGGCCCATCAGCGGCCCAGGATCTTTAGTCCACAGAACCAGGCAGTCCACCGCCATCGGGTCGAGGCTCACCCCAGTCAGCTTCCGAGGGTTATAGGGATGGGGGACCAAGGCGAACCCGGCCCGCAAGCGGCCCAGAAGCCAGTCCGCGTAGAAAGAGGGAACATCGGTCCGGCGACTGCAGCTGACAATCATGAGAGGCCTAATCGGAGTCGCGCCTGGTTAGAGGGGGACGAAGTTTCGGCCCGGGGGACCGGGCCAATCCCTGGCCCCCAACCGGGGCTAACGGATCTCAGCGAGGGGATTTAACCACCTCACGGCCCACAGCCACCATGGAGGCCAAGTCAACCACGTTGGTGGGAATGATCATGGAGTTGGAGGCCTTGGCCAATTTGCCGAACTCAGCAATATAAGCCTCGGCGATCCGCAACGCCACCGCCTCCGTGCCCCCGGTCTCCATAATGGCCTGACCGACCTGCCTTAAGGCCCTGGAAGTGGCCTCCGCCACCAGCAGGATCTCCTGAGCCCGGCCCTGAGCCTCGTTTATGCGCTTTTGCATTTCGCCCTCGGAGATGTTGATCAGCTGCTGCCGCTCGCCCTCAGCTACGTTGATGGTGGCCTGCCGCTCGCCCTCGGCGATGTTGATCTTGGCCTGTTTGTCGCCCTCAGCCCGGTTGATCTTGGCCATCTTGTCACCCTCGGACTCGGCGATCAGGGCCCTTTTCTCTCGCTCGGCCCGCATCTGCTTTTCCATGGCGTCCTTAATCGACTGGGGCGGGGTGATGTTTTTCACCTCGTAGCGATTAACTTTGATCCCCCAGGGAGCTGAGGCCTTGTCCACGGCGCTGATGATCTCGGCGTTGATGGTCTCCCGTTCCTCAAACGTCCGGTCCAGCTCGAGCTTGCCGATCACGCTCCGCATGGTCGTCTGGGAGATCTGAACCGCCGCGTTATGATAGTTGTTGACCCCGTAGCTGGCGTTGCGAGGATCCATGACAGTCATGTAAAGAACGCCATCGACCTCCACGGAGATGTTGTCCCGGGTTATGCAGACCTGCGGCGGGACGTCAATGACCTGCTCTTTAAGGGTGTGACGATAGGCCACCCGGTCTAGAAACGGCACAAGCAGATGAAAGCCGGATAACAAGGTCCCGTTGTATTTGCCCAGCCGCTCTACCACGTAAGCTTCGTTCTGGGGCACGACCCGGACGTAGTTAATAAAGAGAAACAAGAAAAAAATGGCCACGCCCACAACCACCACTATAATAGCTTCACTCATGCTGTCTCCTTCAAAATAATTCGCTCTTGAGTCTCAGGGCCCACCGTCAGGCCTGGCCAAAACAACCCGAAAAACCGTCTCAAATTTTCTCAACCGTCACCGTCGTGCCCACCACCTCCACCACCCGGGCCCGAACTCCGACCGGCAGAGAATCGACGGAAGTGGCGATCCAGCTGGTGCCGTTCAACTCAATTCGCCCCGGTCGCTCTGGAGAGATGTCATTGATCACATCCACCTCCTGGCCCAGGTAATTGTCCGCCACCATCCGCTCACTGAGGCTATCGACTCTTTCTTCCTCTCGCTGGCGAAACATAATGGCCTTGAGATAGCGCCGGAACATCACAAGAAAAGCGACTGAGGCGATGATGAAAATGAGGACTTGAAAAGGCACGCTCAAAGGAAACAGGAGTCGCAGACCCAGAACCAGCCAGGCCCCCAAGCCAAAAAAAACGAACACCACGCCAGGGGTGGCTATTTCCAAGACCAAGAAAATAAAGCCCACAACCAACCAGGTAATCACCTCACTGCCAATCATAACCAGTTCTCCTCCCAATTACCGCGCCTCGATTTCCTTACTGGTACGCCCGCCCGGTCCCATCCAAAAGGGGCTGATAATAGGCGATCAGAGCCCGCCGGATCAACCCCTGGCTATCCAGGGTCGGGCGACCCTCATTAACCACCACCGCGGCCAAGGCCAGCGGCCAGACCGGGTCCGAGCCGGGCTCTGGCCAATAGGAGTAAGCCACAAACCACTCCACCCGCCGGCCCAGCTCGTCATTTATGGTCCCGGATTTACCCCCAATCACCAACCCTGACAAAAGGGGATGCTCCTCGGCGTCAGCGAATTTACGCCGCCCCGTGCCCAGAGCGACCGCCGCCTCCATCAACCGCCGCAACTCCTCAGCCGTGGCCCGGTCAATAACCTGGCCCAGAGTTTTCGGTTGAGACTGGTAATAAATATTGTTGTCCCGGTCAAAGACTTCCCGAACCAGGGTCGGCTCCTGGAGAAGCCCGTCATTGAGAGCGATGGAGGCCAAAAGAGCCCCATGCAGGGGGGTGGCCTTGGTGAGCCGATTAAAGCCCGAGGCCAACTCGGCCAGGTGAAAAAGGTCTTCTCCCTCATCCAGCTGAAACCGGGAAAGAGCCACAGGCATCTCAAAGTCCAGGGGCTGGTTGAAATAAAAGCGGTGGGCGTAATCAGTCAATTCCGCCGCCCCCAGGTCAAAGGCCCCAAGCTTACCGAAGACCGTGTTGTTGCTTTCGGCGAAACCTTCCTTTAAGGTTGTCCGCCATCGCCCCTGATCTGGCCTTTTAATGACATTGCCTTTGTAGAGAGTGTGCTTGCCGCCGTCATAGGCTACCGGGGTCTCAGCCTGATACTCGGCCGCCTCCACCGCCGCCGCCGCGGTGACAATCTTAAACAAGCTGGCCGCCGGCAGGGGCTCGCTCAGAGCCAACTCCGCCCCTTCCTCCGCCCGTCCCCAGCCCGCTAGAGCCAGAACCTGACCGTCCACGGGATTCAGGATCACCAGAGCCGCTTCCTGGGCCCGGGTTTGCCGTAACCACTGAAATGCCTGAGTTTGCAACTGAGGGTCCAAAGTCGTCTCCACAAAAAGTGGCTGACCAGCTTCCCCCTGGAACTCCAAAAATCGAGGATCGCCCCGCCCCAAGGCCGCCGGGCTGAGGCGGGCGGCCAGATCCCTTTTAGTCAGCCACCCCGAGCTCGGACGAGGAGCCCGCTCCCCGACCGCCCCAATCTCTCGCTCGCCCGCTCCCCGGGCGGGGGCCACCGCCACCTGGGGCGGGGTCAAGGGCAGCCGAGCCAAGGAGGCCTCCAGACGCTGGCAGCCCCAATAGGCCAAAGCCAGAGCCACCAGCCAGAGAGCGGCCACCACCACCCAAGAGCGGATCAGCAAAACGCTATTTTCCGGTTCCTCCGCCTGGGAAACCGGTGTCTCCTCGGCGGAGCCCGCGGTGGAGACACCGGCCGGGGAATCATGGATCAGGGTCAGCTCAGGAGCGTCCCGCCCCGCTGGCCAACTCTGGGGAAACGCGCGCTGAGGTTGGCTCATGGTCGACTGATGACCTCTCGCCCGCCCAGATATGGTCGCAAGGCCGCGGGAATGGCCACCGAGCCATCCGACCTCTGATAATTTTCCAGAATGGCCGCCAGGGTTCGGCCCACCGCCAGGCCCGAGCCATTCAAAGTGTGACACAACTCCGCTTTGGCCCCTTGGGATCTTTTGAAACGAATCCCAGCCCGGCGGGCCTGAAAATCCGTAAAGCAGGAGCACGAGGAAATTTCCCGATAGACCCCCGGCCCGGGCAGCCATACCTCCAGGTCATAGGTTTTGGCTGAGGAAAAGCCCATATCCCCAGTGGACAGCAGAACAACCCGGTACGGCAGCCCCAATCGGCGCAAGACCTCCTCGGCGTGGCTGGTCAGATCCTCCAGGGTGGCCAGAGAATCCTCTGGCTTGGTAAATTTGACCAGCTCAACTTTGTCAAACTGATGCATGCGGATCAGGCCGCGGGTGTCGCGACCGGCCGCCCCCGCCTCAGCCCGGAAGCAAGGGGTATAAGCGGTGTAAGAAATAGGTAAATCCTCGACGGCCAGGGTCTCATCCCGCAAGAGGTTGGTTAAGGGCACCTCGGCTGTGGGGGAGAGCCACAAGTCGCGGTTTTCCAGCTTAAAGCTTTCCTCGGCGAATTTAGGGAGCTGCCCGGTGGCGTAAAGGGACTGAGAGTTAATGAGGGACGGCGGCCAGATCTCGGTGTAGCCGTGCTCCCGGGTGTGTAACTCCACCATGAAATTGATGATAGCCCGGTTCAGGGCGGCCCCCAGGCCAGTCAGAACCGCGAAGCGGCTCCCCGATATTTTGACGGCCCGGGGAAAGTCGATTAAACCTAAGGTCTCCCCCAAATCCCAGTGGTTTTTGGGCTCAAAGTCAAATTGGGCCATCTCGCCCCAGCGCCGGATTTCCAGATTAGCTGACTCATCGCCGATGGGAACTGAGGCGTCCGGGATATTGGGAATGGCTTTCAAAAGATCGCTCTCGGCGGCCTCCACCTCATTGAGTCGGGGCTCAGCGGCCTTGATCCAGGCCGAGACTTCCTTGACCGCGTTGATGAGATCCTCGGCCGAAATTTTTTGCTTTTTCCGCTCGCTGATCTGGTCATTGGCTCGATTTCTCTCGGCTTTGCGCTCCTCGATTTCCCGAATCAAGGACCTTCTCGCCAAGTCCAATTCCTCAAAGCGATCCATTATCCCGGGATCGCCCCGGCGATTTTGAAGAGCCTCTTTGACCAGATCCACCCGCTCCCTGACAAAACGCAAGTCCAGCATAAGCTTTGGATTCCCCTAAAAAACTAAATTTTTATCACTATAACGGATTTTTTTGGTTATTTCAAATAGCCGTCGCCTTAAATGAATAAAAAAAAGAGGGCGCCGTCCCCTCGACTCTTCCGACAATTAGACTCAACTGACAATATTGTAATGACCCCGCCACCGTTCCAGGACCGGGGGAAGTTGCGCCCGATGGCCTAAGGCCAGGCAACCGATGAGCCGGCGGCTGGCGGGAAAGCCCAGAGAGGTCAAATATTCCCGAAACTCCGGCTCACGGCGATGCCGCCCAACTGATTGATCCAGCGCGAGCCCAAGCCCAAGGCGTGGGCCCCAAGCCTGAGGTAACCGAAAACCCGGGACCCAGCCTCCGGCGGAGCCACGGATTTTTCCCGATCCACCCCGACGACGAGAAACACCGGGGCTTTCTGAAAATTGATTGATTAACTGTGGTCGTCTTGGTCCTTTCCCGATAGCGCTTTAGCCGGGCTTCTGGTTGGCCTTCCTCGCCGCCTCGTTTCAGCTGGCGATTCTGTCCAGGCCCAGGACCACGGAGACCCGCTAAACCTGGATGTTGCTGGTCGTGGAGGTGTAGGCGGCCACTTCCAAATTCGCCTTAAAAGATAAAAAAACGAGGGGGGAACGCGCCCCCCTCGGCTCAACCGACAATTCAACTCAACCGACAATTCAACTGACCAGGTTGTGATGATCCCGCCGCCGCTCCGGGACCGGGGGAAGTTTCGCCCGATGACCCAGGGCCAGGCAGCCGATGATCCGGTGGCTGGGAGGAAAGCCCAGAGAGGTCAGATATTCCCGAAACTCCGGCTCATCGGTGATGACGCCCAGCTGATTGATCCAGCACGAGCCCAAGCCCAAGGCATGGGCCCCAAGCATGAGGTATCCCAAAACCAGGGCCCCATCCTCCGGCGGGGCCACGGATTTTTCCCGATCCACCCCAACGATGAGAAAAACCGGGGCCTTCTGGAAATTGATCGAGTAACTGGCCGTCTTGGTTACCTCCCGGTAACGCTCGTAACCAGGCTTCTGGTTGGCCTTCTTAACCGCCTCGTTTAAGCTGGCGATTTTGTCCAGGCCTCGGACCACGGTGACATGCCAGGCCTGGGTGTTGCGAGCCGTGGGGGTATAGGCGGCCACCTCCAAAAGACTATTCAATTCCTCGTCGGTCACCGGCTCCGCGGTAAAATCGCGGACGCTGCGTCTTTCCCTCAAAGCGGCCAGAACTTGGCTTAAAATCTCGCTCACGCTCTTCTCCTTGAATAAGCCTTAAGGCCTGGACCGGCTTTTTCCTGGCTCGACCCCGCCCCTGGCTTATGAGAAAATAAAAAATTCCAGCCTGCCTCATTCCCAGGGCTCAGCCACTAACTCGTTAAACTCCCGGACCTCGGGGGCCGGCCGCTCCACCTTGGGCGGGTGGGTCTCGCGGAAGGGATGGAGATTCACCTGGCCAATGGGCCAGGTCTCCGGCCACATGGGGTGGGGCTTGAGCTCAGCCAGACGCTTGTCCACCAGAAAACGCAGGCTTTTCTGATAAAGAAAAGCGTATGGGCTTTCCCGCTCAGCCAGGGCCGCCAACTCTCCGACCTTCTGTTCCCGCTGGGCCCGGGCCGGGGCTGACCGAAATCCCTGGATCAACTCATCGGCCTGGTGGTTGGCGAAAAAAGCCGGGTTGCCGCGACCAGCCGCCGAGGACTCCAGAAATCGGCCCAGCCACATCTCTGGGGAGGGGATCTGGGGAGCCCGGGAGTCCAGCAACAAGTCATAGTCGCCGGTCTCCAGCCAGGCCCGACCGGCCTGACCATTCAAAGGGATCAGGTTAACAGGAATGTTATTGGCCAGAAATACCCGTTGTAAACTCTCAGCGTCCCCACGGGCCCAGGGCTCCTCGCTCGGGTAAGCCAGATTGAGGGGCGTTTTGGGGGGGCCAATGGCCACCAGAATTTCCCGGGCCCGAGTTTCGTCCTCCGCCGGGCCCGGAGCGACCGGGCCAGCGAAAAATCCCGCCGGAAAAACCCCCTGAGGTTTAAACCTGGCCGCCGCGAAGGCCGACCTGGCCAGAACCGCCAAAGCCCCTCGCGCCCCAACCATGGCCAGGTAAGGACTTTTAAGGTTAAAGGCCAGATAGCGCGTCGCCCAGGTTGGCGTCTCCACCAGAACCTGGTCCGGGGACAAGGGCGGGCCGCTCTCGGGGGGCCCTAAGAGGATGTGGGCCCGCGTTTCCGTGAACAAGGTCAGACGTTTGGCGGCCTCAGGCTCGTAATAAAACTCCACCCGATCCAATTTGGGCCGGCTGGGTAGATCCGGGCGCAGAGTCAGGGCGAGGCTTTGGGGGGTCAGGCTCTCCACCATGAGCCGTCCCGAGCCCAGGGAATGGCCGTTTAAATACCCGGCCTCCCGGTCCGCCAACCCCGGGCTGATCAGGGAAGCCTGGGGAAGAGCCAGGGAAGCCATGAATGGGGGCCAGGGTCGAGTCAAGACCAGGCTGAAGGTATAATCACCAATAATGTTAAAGCCGCGTAGGTGCGGAAAAAGATTCCGGCCCGCCTCCGAGGCCATGAGCCGGTCAAAGGAGAACAGGGCCGCCTGGGCGTTGACTGGCCGGCCATCGGAAAATGTCAGCCCCTCGCGCATCCGGACCGTGTACATCAGATCGTCGTCCGACACCCGGATCGTATGGGCCAGAGAATCGGTGGTGTCCAATTGGCCCTGACCAGCCCGCAGCCCCATTAACCGCCCGTAAACCATCATGATGATGGGCTCGGCGGCTGGATCTCGAGGCCAGTGGTGCGGGTCGAGGGAAGCCGGGGCGGCGGGATAAACCAGACGCAAGGTGTCTGCTCGCCCCAGGCCCGGCCCCAGAATGGCCAGAGCCCCGACAATGAGAGCCAGCCAAAAGACCAAGCGAGGGTTCATCAGCTCTCCCGCGGTGGGCCCTAAGGGCGAACCCCTCGGGGGACCTAGCTACATGTGGGCCATGGCTGGGCCCAAGGCCCCCAAGCCCCAGATAAAGACGCTGTAAATGAAAAACCCGAAAACAAAGACGAATCCGGCCAGGAGGCAGAAGACCAACTGCCCCTCCAGGCGCCGCCTGGTGTCCACAATGGCCTCCAGCCAGTGGCGCCGCCAAGGGGAAAGACAAACGAAGATCGCGGTCGACACCGGGGCCAGGACCAGAAAAATAAACTTTTCCCGAAAGACCAGATGGCTCCTGAAGAGCCCGGTAAAGTAAATCAGGCTGAAAAACAGAGCCACCACCAAAAGGTAGGCCAAGTGCCAGCGCAAAAACTGGCGCAGCCGGCTTCTTTCCAAGGGATTAAGGTCAAACAAGCGCACTTTAAACCCAAGCGATTTATTTAATTCCAGGCCCCCCATATGGGCCCTGAAAGAGCTGGATGCTCCATATTTTGTTCCTAAATATACCACAAAATTCGGTCGGAGATAAATTAACCACCTAAACTGTCCATCTCCAGCCAAAAGTTCGTCCCTCTTAAGCGGCCACCATCCAGAAGATGGCCAACCCATCATCCTCTTTTCAGGGCTTTAGCTTTTAATTTCGAGGAACTCGCGAACCTCTGGAAGAGGCTCCCTGACCGGACAATGACTTTTTTTGGGAGAGGGTTTTGAAACATTGTGGAGGCGTCCTGGAGCGAGCCATCAAAGTCTTCGGCCAGGTTATATGGGAGGTAACATCTGGAAATCATTATATTTTTAAAGAGAGAACAAAAATAATTTTTGCCGGTGGTGATTTGGCTGAGTTCTCTGAAAAATTTTTATTCTTTTTTGCTATACATTTAAATACATAAATAATATTATGTATATCTACCTATTTTCACATTATTTTATTAGTAATGGCTATATTGTAATATTTAAAATATTTATTTAATATTAAAAATTAAACATTATAAGCAAACAAATATTATATATTAATTATCAAATAAATTTATTTAATTTTACCTCTATATAACAACTTAATAAAAAATACGGTTGGCTAATTGTATTACCAATTAATAATAATTATTTAGTCATTTCCTTAATAATACGATCCTTCTCCTCAATAGCCTTTTCTTGCTCCGCGAACTTTGTTACCAAGCTAACATAATCATTCCAGAAGATCTCTTACAATATTGTCTCAATTTTAACGTTCATTTTACCAATAATCATATAAATAACAACTAATTATTCTGATCTAGCATATAGAATCATAAGACTAAAAATATCTATACTTTTTTTATCATTTTACATCTTAATAATATTAAATAGTATATCAAAAAATTAAATTAAATAAACTGCCCTCTCGGTCGGTCTGATTCGGCTTAACGTCCTCAGGGCAGACCTTCTAAATAAATATTTTTACTAACATATTAATAAATTTTTTCATATTATTTTTTCGACTCAAAAAAAGTTATAAAAATATAACATTTTAACTTTAATTGTTTTTTGAACTTTATTTTTTAAATTTTCAATATCATAATACCAAAATTATCAGTAAATAGATATTAAAATAATTATATTAGAAATTGATAACAATTATTTAGTCATTTCCTCAATAATACGATCCTTCTCCGCGAGAGCCTGTTCCTTCTCCGCGAGAGCTTGTTTATACTCCGCGAGAGCCTGATCCTTCTCCACGAGAGCCTGTTCCTGCTCCGCGAGCTTCGTAACCAAGGCAACATAATCATCCCCGAAGATCTCTCGCATTATTGTCTCAACTCTAACGTTCA
>JAISMU010000082.1 GCA_031276635.1 Deltaproteobacteria bacterium
GGAGTCAAACGGGTTAGTGATCGCCTCAACCTTGGAGTTATGGCAGGCTGTCTACAAACCTTTTCCAATTGTCATTGACCAAAAAAAAGCCTTGGAAAATGCTCTTGACGTGGCCTTAGAATCATGCGATATAATTTTAATTAACGGTGGATCTTCCATGGGGAGTGAGGATCTGGTCGCCGGTGCCCTATCCCGACGGGGGAGTTTTTTTCAACACGGAGTCAAGGCTATCCCCGGAATGCCCATGGCTGTGGCTATAATTGCGGGCAAACCAGTTATCAATATTCCCGGCCCCCCATTTGCCGCCTTTTGCGGTATGGACTGGTGTGTTAAACCTTTAATCGCTCATTGGTCTGGCCGGCCTTGTCCTCAGCGTCGCCGGATTCTGGCCAAGCTGACCAAACCAATCACCAAACCTCGCCAGTTTGAATTTTTCCACCGTCTCCATCTTTTTATGGACTCAAATTTCAACCACTTTGTTGACCCAATTAGTTTTAGCGATCGCGACGCCGAGGCGACCAGGCGATTTAATGCTATAAATATAGTTCCAATTGGTTGTGAACTGATAGAAGCCGGGACTGAAATTGAGGCTGAGGTTTTGTATTCTGAGTCGGTCAACGAAGAGATTCCTTTTTCTGCTATTTCACCCCAAAAAGAGCGTGACCACCAGTAACTTTATTTTGGAACCCGTGGTTTTTCTTTATTCTGTGGATAAGTGGTAGAGGCAGGTTATTCTATTTCTAAACACATTAAGCCTCCCCCATAGAGGGGGAGGTTTTTTGTCTATAATTACTATTTTTATATTTAATTAAACATAATTAGCTCATGTGCGCCAATGAAGGCCACTTATCAGCGCGGTGAGAGTCTGCGTCAGAGTATAGTCAGTCTTCAGGTAACCTATCGTAACCGTGTCACTGGGTAAATTCCCGTCCAAAATGACAGCGATTTCGTTTTTCGCTGAACAGCATTCCACTTTTGGGGACACCATTCTGAAAAAAAATGAACCCCCCAATATCCTGTGCCAGGTCTCAAAAATTTTCAACTAATTTTGATGCCCTCGCTAAAAGTCATTCTTTCTTGAATAACACTTGGTAACATATTGAAATCACAAATTTATTTAAGGCATGGTTTTAAAAACCAGGGCTTTTGCAAAGGCGTCTTGATTTATACTTTTAAAAGAAAATTGAGTGTTTTCTATTGTATTATTATTAAAATAACATAATTAAATAATTATTTATTGATAAATCTGTTATATTAATATAATGTAAAATAATGAATTTATAAAATTTATATTAACTTGAAATTTATTAAATAATATAAAATAGTGTTAAAAAAATTAATGTAATAACTATTTTTAACATTAGATATTAATTAATTTTATAGTATATTTATAGTGTTTTATTGGTTTTTCCCTTTTTTTGGTGAGGGCAAATCTATCTAAAAATTCAAGGTTCACCCAAAAATTGAATTTCACTCGTTCAAAAATTAGTCATCAATTTCGACCTGATATTATACTCAAGAGGGAAAACATCTTCTATTTAAAAATTTATTTAATCTTGATTTTTCCTTAAAAACCTTTACAATGACTTTTGATTTTTAGTTACTGCTTGGAAATTTCTAAGCGAATCTACCAGGGACTTTATTTAGGCCTGATTTCGCCTATAAAAACTTTAGTTTAAGGCGATTTTTCCGCTGGCCATTTGCCAGGGTCGAGGGAGGCTTCTCGCGATATCTTGGGGCTGAAATCTTTTGTTCCCTAGGTATTGACATTTCCCCCAGGCCGGATTATAATTAAAATAATATTTGTAATTCTTTGGTTGTCTTTGGCCTATGGCGGGAAATTTAAGACTCTTATGGATTTTTATTGGACTCAAGACCATATATATTAACTCCTCACAGGCGCTATGGAAGCAATTACTCTAACTCCGCACGGTACTATAATCTTTCCTGGTCAACCTGGCGATTGGCGGGAAATTATCTTTGACATGGCGGCCCGACAGGACAAGGACGGCGATCAGGTAGTCCGGTTCTGGCGGCGAGTGGCCGAGAGTTTTATTTTCAGCCTTTGCCGACTGCCTGAAAACCAGCCCTTGACAGCCCCACGCCGGCCTTCGGACCACCTTCTGAGGACCTGGGTCGAGGGAGCCCCGCCCATGCGCGGGGGCGAGTATCTCTCCGAGACTCTGATTTTGGCTATCTGGGAAAAACTGACTGAATGGGTTCTAATCCGGGCCGGTGGGGCCGGTGGGCTGGCCAACTTTCTGGCCCAGCGCGCCCCCAAGTGGCAGACCGTGGGCCGGGTGGCTTTCCATTTGGCCGAAAACAAGGTCAACCCCAACCTGCCTTTCGCGTTCATGGCCACGTATGTCACGGGTCTCACCGAGGCCGGGGGCGAGCGACATCTGCCTCTGTTTCAAGCTCTGCGCCAATACGCCGGGGAAAGGGACCAGCTCACTCTGGCCCGTCTCCTGACCCCGGTCCAGCGGGCCAGCGAGAGCCTGCCGTGGGTGGAGAAGATGGTAAGCGACAACTCCATCTACCAGCCCACCGCCATGACTATCACCCAGGCTCACCAGTTTCTGGTGGATGTCCCCAAGCTAGAGGACTGCGGCCTGATGGTGCGCATCCCCAACTGGTGGAAGCGCCGCTCTCAGGTCCAGGTCCGGGTGGTGGTGGGTGAGCAAAAGGCCCCCATGTTTGGCTTGGCGAGCCTTCTGGACTGGAAAGTTGGGCTCTCCATGGGCGACGAGAATCTCTCCGAGTCCGAGATCCAGGAGCTTTTGGACACCAAGGAGCGCCTGGTCTTCTTTAAGGGCCAATGGCTGGAGGCTGACCGCGACAAGCTCAAGCAGGCCTTGAGTATGTGGTCCCAGGCGCGGGCTCGCTCCGGCGAGGGGGTCTCTTTCATTGAGGCCATGCGCCTTTTGGTCGGCTACCCATCTGAGGCTAATCAGCTCCCGGAAAAGCCTGACGAGGAAATCAACCAGTGGGTTCGGGTCGAGGCGGGTCAGGCCTTGGAAGGGCTTTTAAAAGAAATAAGGCGGCCCCAGGCGATGGAGGTCCCCAAAGAGCTCAATGCCGTTCTAAGGCCTTATCAGGAAAAGGGTCTGGCCTGGTTGGCCCTGTTGAGCGGCTTGGGTCTGGGAGCCTGTCTGGCCGACGACATGGGCCTGGGCAAGACCATCCAGGTTTTGGCCCTGCTGCTTTTGGACAAAAAAAGAAACCCGGAGAAACTCCCCTCGCTTCTGGTGGCCCCGGCCTCTCTTTTAAGCAATTGGCGCCTGGAGGCCAGTCGTTTCGCCCCGGATTTGCGTCTCTCAATTTTTCACCCATCTGAGACCCCCAAAGACAAGCTGGCCTTCTGGGAGAGGCGACCCAATTTTCTCTTGGAGGGGAGCGATCTGGTGGTCACCAGTTACGCCCTCCTGGCCCGGAAACTGGATTTTTTCGCCGAGCCCACCTGGCGCATGATGATCATTGATGAGGCCCAGGCCGTGAAGAATCCGGCCACCGCCCAGAGTCGGGCGGTTCGTAAAATCAAGGCCCACGCGCGGCTGGCCTTGACCGGGACCCCCATTGAGAACCGCCTTCTGGACATCTGGTCGCTTTTTGACTTTTTGAGTCCCGGCCTTTTGGGCTCAGCCAGAAAGTTCAAAGCCACGGTCAGCGAGCTGGAAAACCGGACCGAGGACCAGTATGGGCCCATCCGCCGGTTGGTGGCCCCGTATCTGTTGCGGCGGCTCAAGACGGACAAGAGCGTTATCTCGGACCTGCCGGATAAGACCGAGACTACGGTTCATTGTTGGCTCAGCCAGACCCAGGCCAAGCTTTACGGCAAAATAGTCGATCGCCTGAAGCAGTCCCTGATGGGCTTTTCCCAGGACAACGCCGACCAGTTTCGGCGTAAGGGCCTGGTTTTGCAAAGTCTCATGCAACTTAAGCAACTGTGCAATCACCCCGCCCAACTAACCGGAGACTTGGACTGGTCCCCGGAGCGCAGCGGAAAATTTTTGCGCATTGCCGAGTTGACCAGGGAGATGTCCGAGCGCCAGGACAAGGTTTTGGTATTTACCCAGTTTCAGGAAATCATTGAGCCCCTTGGCCATTGGCTGACCGAGATCTTCGGACGCCCGGGCCTGGCTCTCCACGGGGGCACCCCGGTCCGCCAGCGGCAAGGCCTGGTGAGCGAGTTTCAAAAAGACGATGGCCCCCCGTTTTTTATCTTGTCTTTGAAAGCCGGGGGCACCGGGCTTAATCTCACGGCCGCGGGGCATGTCATCCACTTTGATCGCTGGTGGAATCCGGCCGTGGAAGATCAGGCCACGGATCGGGCCTACCGCATTGGCCAGAAAAAAAACGTTCTGGTGCATAAATGCGTAACCCGGGGCACGGTTGAGGAGAGGGTCGATCTGATGCTGACCGACAAAAGGCGCCTGGCCAATGAGATTTTGGGCCAGGAGGGCGAGATTAACATTGTCAACCTGGATGACCAGGCCCTTTTGGATCTGATTCGCCTGGATATTGACCGGGCGGTTATCTGAGGTTTTTTCCCAGGGGAGGTGGCTATGTGGTGGAATAGGCCTTATGTTTCCGTGGCCCAAAAGAAGGCCAAGGCCAATCGACTGGTCAAAAGCCTGATGAAACAGAACAAGAACCTGATGCCCTGCCGGATCACTGGCCGGCAGATCGCTCAGAGTTTTTGGGGCAAGAGCTGGTGTGAGCATTTTGAGCGCCAGGCTGACTATGGCAACCGCCTGCCGCGGGGGCGCAGTTATGTCTTAAATGACGCGGTCTGCCACCTGGAGGTCGCCCCGGGTCGGGTCTTCGCCTTGGTCAGCGGGTCGGAGCTCTACGAGGTGGAGATGACCATAAAGCCTCTGCCTAAGGACAAGTGGGAGAACATCAAAAACCTCTGCCGGGGCCAGATCGCCACCTTGGTGGATATCCTCTGCGGGCGTTTTTCCCCTGAGGTCATGAGCGTGGTCAGCCACCCGGTAGATGGCCTTTTTCCTCTGGAGCACGAGATCTCTTACAAGTGCTCCTGCCCGGATTGGGCCGGGTTGTGCAAACATGTGGCCGCGGTCTTTTATGGGCTCGGCAACCGCCTGGATAAATCCCCCGAACTCCTTTTTCAGCTGCGGAATGTTGATCCCTCTGAGCTTCTGGGCGCGGGCATCGACCATTTGACCGCCATGGAGACCGTCAGCCCAGACAACCAGCTGGGCGGCGATCTGGGGGTCATTTTCGGGGTGGAGCTGGACACTTTCACTTCTCCCGCCCCTCAGGAGAAGGGCAAAAAGGCCACGAAATCGCGTTTTACCCTGGTCCCAGCCCCAGGCGCGACCGAGGCCAAGAGCCCGGTCGGTCAGCCCAAGGCGGATCTGACCTTACGTGAAGACGGCTCGGCTCCTAGCCAGAAGGCCGCCCCACCCGAAAAGACGGCGGTCATTTTGAAGCCGGTCCCGAAAAAGAAGGGCCAGAATCCCGATAAAGGCGCTCTCGAGCTGGCGGCCAGGTTGAAGCGAGCCGCCGACAGGGAACAGGCCAAACAGGCCAAGTTGGCGGCCACGCAAGCTAAGAAGGAGGCCGCGCTGGCCAAAAAGGAAGCCAAGCTGGCCAAGGCGGCCCTTAAGATGGCCCCAAAGGCGCCTCCGACCAAAAGTGTCAGCCTCAATGTCGCCTCTCCCCAGGCCCAGGGGCGGATTCAGGTCTCCGAGCCTGGGGCCCAGGCGGTGGTTAAGACTCGAGGTCGCCCGCGACTCCAGCCACTGGTCCAGCCGGCGCCTGGGCCGAGCGCCCCCGCCCCAAAAGAGGAGCCGCCGGTCGCCCTCACCCCGCAGGTGGAGGAGGTCAAGCCCGTCCCTAGCCCTCAAGCGAAAACAGAACCCCTAACCCCGGCCCGGGCCAGATCTAATCGGGCCTGGGAGGTGGCCTTGAGTATAATCGCGGCTCATCACGCCAAAGAGAGGGGACCGAACGCTCCCGAAATACCGAACCCTAACCAGGGTGGGGCGGGGCGGTCGGGTTTGTCGCCTGAGGCCATCAAGGAGCTGGGAAAACAGGTCCATAAACAGAAGGGTTGAGGGGCTGAGAACACCCCTTCCCATTGGTGGCCTTTGGCGGGTCTCTGGGGGGAGGGGTTTTTAACTGTTGAGCGGAGCCTTTCCGTAGTGGAGCTCTTTTTTATTTAATTAATTTAATTTAGGTTTATGACAAATAGGAAAAAGTCATGAAAACAATGAAGAAAGTAAAAATTACAGTCTTGAAATTAAACTTTGACCCTCAACTTGCCGCCGAATTTGGGGTCACGGGTCTGGGCCCTTGCCCTGTGTTAAAAGTCGGGCAGGAATTTTACGCTGACTTCGCCAAACCTGAGGGGCTCTGCGACGAGGCCTGGAAGGCGATCTATCAATATGTTTTCGCCTTGGCTCATGGCGCGGAGGATTTTCAGTTCTATTTCGGCGACTGGATAAAGCGGCCTGGAATCGCGATCACGTGCTGCAATGATGGGATCAGGCCGGTGGTGTTCAAGTTGGAAGCCACTAGTGATAACTCCCAGCCGCAGGCTTGATAAGTGATGGTAAATTTTTTATTCAAAATGTATTGAGGTATTGTTTTTATGATTACGAAAATATCTGTTAAAAATTATAAATGCTTAAAAGACTTCAGTGTGGAAGATTTACGGCCTATTAATCTTATAGCAGGTAAAAATAATGTAGGTAAATCAACATTATTAGAGAGTATTTTTTTATTTTTTAATAAATTTTCAATTGATATTTTTTCTAAAATTCTTGGATTTAGAAGAATTCAAGCTAATCTATCAGTACAATGGTTATGGAAAACTTTATTTATAGATATGAACTCTGAAAATAATGTTTTTATTTCACTTATGTTAGATAATATACTACATACAACCACTTTTTCTCTAGATCCTTTTTTTAATTTTTCCTTTTTGCCTATAAACCAAAACAAAATTAATATTGATAAAACAATAGTAAATGGACATAATTATCAAGCTTTAAAAGTAAATTATTCTTGCCAAGCATTGAATATTGATTATATGTACTTTTTTTTATTAATAAAAAATGAATTAAGTTTTTTTACACATAATGAAGCTATTTTAACTCAAAATAATATTTTAGCTCAATATTTAAACCAAAATATTGAAGTAAATCAATCGTTATTAACTGAATATTTTAGCAAATTAGACCTTCATAGCGAGACAAATAATGTAGTCGAAATTTTAATGAAGATTGAACAACGTTTAGTTGATTTATCAGTCATTGATATTTATGGTTTTAACTCTTTATTTGCTGATATAGGTCTGCCAGTAAAATTACCTTTAGCTGCTCTTGGAGATGGAGCCAATAAGTTTGCACAAATAGTTTTAACTTTATTGACTAATCCTGGTAGTATAGTTCTTATTGATGGTATAGAAAATGGTTTTCATTATAAATTTTTCCCAATTTTATGGGAAACTCTAGGTTTATTAGTTGAAAAAACTGGTTGTCAAGTGTTTGCTACAACTTATAGTTTTGAATGCATTGAAGGAGCTCAAATTTTCACTAAAAATAATGATATATTTAAAAATGGTATTTTTCGTTTTATTAGGTTAGATAATATAAAAGGTGTTATTAAATCAGTATCATTTAATTCAGAATCATTTAATATTTTTTTAGATAATAATTTTGAAATAAGATGAACATCAGCGCAATATTTTGGCAATAAAAATAAAAACAATAAAAAGAGCTTAATTATATATAATATTTGTTTATAGTATATTTATTGATTATTTTATTGTATTAAAATGTTTATTGTTATTATGTTTAGTTAAAGATAATATCTAATATATGAAATTTATTCTAAATGTTGAAGCTGTTAGCTAGATAATTGTTGTTAGAACTTAAAACTTAAACTCTAAAAGATCTACCCAAAGCGTTAAATATCTGTAGTTGGGACAATGACCACTGTGTTGAGTGGCGGGCTGACCGCCGTTTCTCCAAGTGCCGGCGCTATAAGGAATGGGTTAAGCGTCATTATTTCAAGCGTAGTTACCGGCGATAAATTTTAACCTGGTGTTATCCGCTTAGGGCAGGCTCCTGGCTTCGGTCAGGGGCCGTTTTTTAACCTGGGTTGGGCTATTTTCGTCACGGTTAGCCGTAGGTTAAGTTAGAGAATGAAATAAATATCTCTTAATATTATAAATTAAATAACAATTTAATGTTAATTTGTATGTACTAACTACTTAGTCTTTTTCTTGATGGGTTAGATTTTTTCCACACGTTGGACTTTAAAAATATTTCTGAGTTTGTATAATATTATAGCCTTTTACTCGCGAGCGGCTTTTCCAGCCCCGCGTAAGTCGCCTGGCCCGGTTTGGGGTTTTTAGGTAGGGCATAGAACTCCAGGGCCAGTTTTCCGCCACGCTATTCCTCAGTTCCTTCGCCCAAAGCCTTTGGTGGAGCGATGGTTGTTTGATTTTTCTCCTAAATCTCTCTCTTTGGGGCTTTTGGCCCTTCATACCGCTTGACCGGCCCCCATTTTCGGCTCGCGCCCAGAGTTGGCCGAGCGAGGGGAAAGTCGCCTCCTTCCTTTTTCTTGTCGCCATAAAAGGAGAAATATCATGCCCTCTATAGTCTATTTTTTCCTGGCTGTGGCCGTTTTGATATTAGGGTACGCGATTTACGGGAATGTCGCAGAAAGGCTTTTTGGCCCGGATTTCCACCGCCGCGTTCCCGCCTCCGCCCTCAATGACGGAGTAGATTACATCTCTTTGCCGACCTGGAAAGTCTTTTTGATCCAGCTTTTAAACATCGCCGGGGTCGGGCCGGTCTTTGGGCCCATCCTGGGGGCTCTTTATGGCCCGTCGGCTCTTTTGTGGATAGTTTTCGGGACAATTTTCGCCGGAGGTATGCACGATTATTTTTCTGGCATGATCAGCTTGCGTTACAATGGTAAATCTATCCCGGAGGTGGTCGGTTACACTCTGGGCGGTGGCTTTAAGCAATTCATGCGGGTTTTCTCCTTGGTTCTTCTGGTCTTGGTGGGCGTGGTGTTCGTAACCGCCCCGGCTGGCATTCTGGCCAGTTTGACCCCGGACTGGGCCAACTTCCGGTTCTGGCTGGTCATCATTTTTCTGTATTATTTTCTGGCCACCATTCTGCCCATTGACGTCATTATCGCCCGGCTCTACCCGCTTTTCGCGGCTGTTCTTTTGATTATGGCGGTGGGCATTTCCGCCGGCCTCATCTTCAAGGGCTATAATTTTTACAATTGGGTTTCCCCTGATATCGGGGGCCCGTTTGCCAATTTTCATCCCCAGGGCCTGCCGATCTGGCCTTTGATGTTCATCACCATCGCCTGTGGGGCTCTTTCCGGGTTCCACGCCACTCAATCGCCCATGATGGCCAGATGCCTCAGTTCGGAAAAACACGGTCGCCGCGTTTTTTATGGGGCCATGGTGGCCGAGGGGATCATCGGCCTGGTCTGGGCCACGGCTGGCCTGACCTTCTACAACAGTCCCGAGGCTCTGGCCGCGGTTATCAAGGCCGGAGGCAGCCCGGCCGCGGTCGTTAAAGAGGTGTCCCTGGCCCTTTTGGGCTCGGCGGGTGGGGTTCTGGCCATTCTGGGCGTGGTGATTCTGCCCATCACTTCCGGGGACACAGCTTTTCGGGCCTCCCGCCTTTTAGTGGCGGACTTGACTGGCCTGAGCCAGGCCAGTCCCCAAAAGCGGCTCCTGATCGCCATTCCTCTTTTCCTGATAGGGATTGTTTTATGCAACATTGATTTTATCATAATCTGGCGTTATTTTAGCTGGGCCAATCAGACCTTGGCCTCTTTCATGCTCTGGGCCGCCGCCGCCTACGTGGTCCGGCGCGGGGGGTTCCACTGGCTGCTGACCCTGCCGGCCTCTTTCATGACCGCCACAGTGATCGCCTACATCTGCGTGGCCCCGGAGGGTTTTACCCTCCCGTACGGTCTGTCGTGCTCCATTGGCCTGACTGTGGCGGCTTTTTGCCTGGTCTGGTTTTTAGCCAGCCTGGCCAAGTTCCGGCGGAATATTCTTCTGGAGCTACCAGTCTAGCGAACTTTGTTAAACTTCGGAGTCAGCCGGGGGCCTGGGGTTTTATTTCGCTCGTCCCATTTTCGCCCGCCCCGGGCCCGCGGGCTCTCATTTTTCAGCTGTTTTTTGAAGCGGCTCATCGCCCTCGATTAGGCTGGCGGTGGCTGGAGCCTCCACAAATTTGCTTAGCCTGAGGCGCGATTATAAATCTTTCGACTGGAAGATAGCGGATTTATTCTCGCCAGAAGGTCTGGCCCCGTCCAGGTCCAGGTGGCGAATGATCCGCTCAAAATTGACCGGAATCAAAAGATTTCCGTCTCAGGGGCGCTTAGTTTGAGGTCTTTAAGTCGCGCGCTGGCGGCTAAGCCAGCTGGCCCCGGGTGGTGAGTCGGGGGGAGGCTCAGCCGCGAGGGCGGTCGCGGTTGGCTTGAGCTTGGCCGCTGTTTTTCTGGGATAGGGCTTTGTGGCTTTGTCTTGATTGTTGAGGGTCGTTAATGTAGATTAAGCCCACGCTCACATGGTCATTTTTAATAAAGGTCAAGAGAGTTAGTCAGGCTTGGGGCTGACCCCGCCAGGGGTTGGTGGTTTTAAGCGGTTGACGGACAGGCCTGGGAGGGCCTTATGAACCCAACTCTACTGGCTGAGTCGATCCGGGACCAGGCTTTGGCCCTGGGCTACGATAAATGCGCCATGATTCCCCTGCCCAGGCTGGAAGGGTACGGCTCGGTGGTGGATAGCCGCCTGCGGCGAATTCCCGAAGATTCGTTTAAGGATTTGGACAAGGCGGTTTTGGCTAATTTTTTCGCCTTCCGGCTTTTGAGCGAGACCTATCCCTGGGCCAAGTCCGCGGTCATCGCCGTTATGGGCTACGGGGTTTACAAGATTCCTCAGAATCTCAAGGGGAAAGTGGCTAAGTACTTTTGCGTGGACAGCCGCCGGGACCCCAACAGTTTTGAGTTTCAGGCCAGCGTGGCCCTGGAGAGTTTTCTGGTGGCCAATGGCCTCCGGGTGGCGACCGAGAGAAAGTTCGGTCTTTTGCCCTTGAGGTGGGCGGCCAACAAGGCCGGTCTGGGGCGGGGGCGGAAGAACAATTTCTTCTACACCCACAAAGGTTCCTGGGTGCATCTGGAAGCCTGGCTGATCGACCAGGATCTGGAGCTGACGGAAACCACGGATTTAGCGCCCTGTCCCATTAACTGTCATTTGTGCCAGAAGGCCTGCCCGACCGGGGCCCTGACCGAGGCTTACCTGACCAGGCCCGGCAGTTGCCTGACCTTGCTTAACGCCTTAAGCCTGGTCAATTGGATTGAGCACCCTTACTCCCGGGCGGCTGGGGACTGGATTTACGGTTGCGAGTTATGTCAGACCTCTTGCCCCTTCAATGAAGGTCTCTGGCGCGAGGAACGGGAGTACCCGGGCCTTGAGGAGTTGAGCCTGAACATGGACTTGGGGCGGATCCTTGAGCTGGACTATGAATTCATCAAGGAAAAGCTGGTCCCCAAATTTTGGTACCTGACCGCCGACCGGGCCTGGCAGTGGAAACTCAATGTCTTAAACGCCATGAAAAATCATTGGGATTCTGGCTACACCCCTTATTTGCGCCACGCTATGCGGGACGACGTCCCTGAGGTCAGAGTTATGGCCCAATGGGTTTTACGCCAGGTCTACCCGGTTTGATCTGGGGCGGAAAAAACGCTTGAGGTTTTTTGAGGGGGGGAATAGGGCTTGGTCGTTTTTTTAAGTAGCGCGTTCCTTGGTTAGGGCGTTTCCCCATCCGTCGGTCGCGGAGCTCGGCGACCTAGCCCAAAACGCCCCTGGCTTTATTCCGTCTCGCTGGAAACGCCTCGGAAGGGGCAGCTCACCAGATGGTCGTTAACCAGGCCTACCGCCTGGGCGAAGGCGTAGATAATCGTAGGGCCGACAAACTTAAAACCCAGTTTTTGCAAATCCCGGCTGAGTCGCTCGGAGAGAGCCGTTTTGGCGGGCAACTCGCTCTGGGCTCGCCAATTGTTGACAATTGGGGACCCTTCCACGTAGGCCCACAAAAACTCGTTCAGGCTGGTTCCCTGGTCCCTTAACCTCAGGTAAGCCTGGGCGTTATCAATGGTCGCCTGGACTTTCAGCCGATTGCGGATGATGAGAGGATCGCTCAACAGACTCGCTATCTTGCCTTGGTCATAGCTGGCTATTTTGACGGGGTCAAAATCATCATAGGCTTTTTGGAGCCCCTCCAGCTTGCGCAAAATGGTCAGCCAGGCCAACCCGGCCTGCTGACCCTCCAGGATTAACATTTTAAAAAGTTCCCGCTCGTCATGGCAGGGGCGACCCCATTGGGTGTCGTGGTAAACCCGGCTCAAGGGGTCGCTTTCGGCCCAGGGGCAGCGGCTAAGGTCAGGCATTGGGGCTCCTTTTGAGGTGGCGGAAAATCTTCAGGCCCTCTGGTTTTTGCGAGAAATCAGGGCCCGAGTCGCCCTCAGCTGGTTAGGCCAGTTTTAGGGTCGGTTTTTGGGTCAACCTCTGGTTCAGTCTCGGATTCGGCCTTTGGGAAACGCGGGTCCTTTGGGCTCAATGAGTTGGCGGTCCAGGTCCCGCAGCTGGGTGAGGAGAACTTGGCCGGCCGCGCTCACCCGGGCCTCGGCGCACTTGGCCCGTTCGTATTCCGCCCTCGCGCCCTCTTGAAAGAAAAATGAGCCGCCGCTCACTCGGGCCTGGCCATCAGGCCGGACCCGAAAGCTGACCAGATACTCGCCCGCGGCCAACGGCTCGCCAGCGTGGACCCGCCGGAAACTCCCCAGGCCCGCCTCGTCAGCCAAGACGGCTAGGCCCTGTCTGGGGAGCCGGGGAAGCCGCTGGAGAGCCTGGTTTAAATCCCGGTCAACCGCTAAGTTGACCCGGACATAATAGCCCTGGAACAGAGAGAGGGGATCAACGGGGGCGATTTTCAACAAGACAATTCGGCCTTGGCTTAAAATCAACTCATTGGCGAATACTCCCGAGTTCAGGGCGATCAGAGCGGCCAGCCCCAGTCCCAATATGGCCCAGGCTCTGGCTGGCCGCGGCCCGGGGAGGGGTTTTTGGGTTCCCCCAGGCTTGGGGCTGGTGGTCGGGGCCCCGAGTTTTCGGCAGGCCAGAGCCGCCCCCAGTAACAGAAGGCCGCTCAACGTTAGAGCCAGGCCCTTTTGAGGAAATGTCAGTCGCATTTGGTAGTGGAACATGGTTAGCCCGGCGCCCAGATAAGCGGCGGCCAGACCCAGGAGGCCCGGTTTGCCCCGGGCCCGGGCCAGGAGAGTCAGGGCCGCCCCCGGGCCCAGGGGAGCGAAGAGCCAGCTCAACCAGGCCAGGACCCCGGCCAAGGGGGCCAGAGTCCGCCTGGTCTGGGGCTGGGTCAGGCTCTTGACGGCGAAGGCCAGAAAACCCAGGCTTATTCCGGCCTCGGCGTAATGTAACCAGCCCAGGAACCGGTAACTCCAGGACCCCAGATTCGTGACGCTGGCCAGGGCGCTCAGAGCGAGGAAAAGGGCGGCTCCCTCGCTGACCCCACCCCATGGATTTCTCAGCGGGCGCCCGGTTGGGTGGGGGTCTGAGGGGTCGGGGGGGTTAGTTTGAGGCGGCCAATCCGTCAAGTTTAAGACTGCGATATAGGTTAATAAAGCTAATATAGCATAAAAAACAGAATATATGTGTATTAAAATAGGAATGGTATTGTTAAAAAACAAAATAAATAAAAATAATATTGCTAAGGCGAAATTTATAGCTTTATGCCAAATTTTTCTCATAATTAAAGAAAATGATGAAAAAAGAATAAAATAAAAAAATAATACATATGTTATATTTCCATCAACCATAAAAATAATAAATAAGCCGCTTACTAACCCAAATAGTATTAATGATAGAGATATTTGTTTTATGGAAAATTTTTCATTTTCTATGTTCCTTACACCTATAAAGCAGAAAATAATTCCTATTAAAAGAATTATTTCAGGCCTGGGCCCCACGAGAGAAAAAATAAAGAGGCCCAAGAAGGCGACCGCCACCCAGACACCCAGAAAGATAAAGGTTTTCAGGTACCAGGGTAGGGCTCTCAGCTCGGCTTGAGCCTGGTCAGCGCTCAGTTCCAGGGCCGTGTCAGCCGCGAAGCCAGCTGGCCCGGTCAACCACTCTCGCCAGGCTTTCCCGGGGACTAAAGGGTTGATTGCCAGTGAGTTTTGGGTCTCGGTGATTTTTGGGGCCGAAAAAATCGCCGGTTCCGCCATCGCCTCTGGCTCTGGGGAACTGACTGGCCTTTGGGCTTGGCGAAGGACCAGGAGGAGTTTGGTCACCCCCAGGATCAGGGCTAAACTGCCCAGGCCGGCCAGGCAGATCCCCACCTCATCGCTGGTATTTCCCGGGAGCCACAAGAGGAATTTGGCGCCCACAGCCACGCCCAGGCTGAAAATCCCGGCGGTCAGGAAAAAGAAATTGGGCCGGGCTCGCCCGTAGTAATAACCCACCCCGGCCAGAATCGGCCAATAGGCCCAAACGATATTCGGGCTTTTCCAGGCGTTGGGCCAGTAATCTCCCCAGTCGAAATA
This sequence comes from Deltaproteobacteria bacterium, assembly GCA_031276635.1. GTDB lineage: Bacteria > Desulfobacterota > Desulfarculia > Adiutricales > Adiutricaceae > JAIROO01. Next base: position 14,635 of record JAISMU010000082.1, read on the forward strand.
ATCTTGGAGTAGAAAGGCCACAAACTTGATGGTTACAAGGCTAAGGGTCAGGGCGCCCAGAACCTGGGTCAGCCAAGGGCTGGGGTCAAAGCGGGGAAAAAAGGCGGCCTCGGATGGCTTGGGCGAGGCCAACCCCCAACGCCGGAAGAGCTCGGCCAGGGCCCAGGCGACTAGGAGGAGGGTGGCCAGGGGATCGAAAATCGGCTCCCAGAGGACGGACCAGTAACTGCCCTCTGGTTTGGACCAGGTCAGCAGCCACAGGGCCCCGGTTAAAGAGGCCGCCAATCCCAGGCCGTTGGAGCGCAGCAAGGCGAACAAGGCCCCATTCAACAGAGTCCAGGCTCGGAAGAGCTCCCAGGAGTCGGCCCCGGTCTGATAAATTTGTCCGAAGAGAGCCAAGAGGGCTCCTCCGGCCAGAGCCATCCCCAGGCCGCCCAGGCGGCCTCGCCAAGGTTGGGGGCCAAAGGCGGCCAAAAGCGAGCAGCCCAGGAAGATGGCCTGGGCCACCGCGAGTTTGGGGCCCCGGGAGAGGGTCAGCCAATTCCAGGCCATGAGCGCAATCAAGCCCGCCAAAAAGGTCACCAGCCCCCCCAGGCCGAAGGCGCGTCCCAAAAACAACCGCCAAGCTTTTCCATCGGGCCAGAGCCCGAAATGTTGGAGACCGGCTCGGTAAAGCCCCGCGTCCAGCTGGCCGCGCTCATAAAGGCCCTGGAGCCGGTTGGCCGCGTTGATCCACTCTGGTTCGGACGCTGGTTCGGACGGGGGCATGGTCGCTCTCCTGGTTTTTAGGCCCCTGATTCTGGGCCCCCAATTCTGTCCGTCTGGCTCTGGCCCGACGTCTGGCGCGGCCTGGGGCCTCAGACCGGCCAAAGTCGCTCGCGGCCGGTTATTGTCAATAAAAGTTCCGAGTTTGGCGATTAGGCCAAAAGGTCAGGGGTGTTTAACCGGCTCTGTCAGTGGAGAGGCTATTGCCCAGTCGTGGTCCCCGCCGCGACCGACTTTTGGCCGATTGGCCGAAAATAATCTTGACCCATGAGCCTTTTCTGGCTAAAATAGCCAGATCCTGATTGAGTCTATCCATGGCCAGGCCTTTTAGGCCCAGATCAAGCCTGGAATCATTTCGCCGGTTTTAAACTCTCCATGTGAGGTAGGTATGGTTATCCTAGTTATCAACGCTGGCAGCTCCTCTGTTAAATTCACCATTTTTGACATGGCCAACCAGAAAAAAGTCTTGGCCTCTGGCCTGATCGAGCGCATCGGGATCGAGGGCACCACCATGAAGTACACCAATCATCGTGGGGAAGAGGTCAAGGGTGAGGTTCCGGTGAAAAACCCCCAGGACGCGGTCAAGATTATATCCGAGCGCCTTTTGGACGCCAAGGTCGGGGTTTTGAAAAGCCTCTCCGAGATTAAGGCCATTGGTCATCGGATTGTCCAGGGCATGGAGAAGATCCAGGAGCCGATTCTGTTGAGCGCTGAGGCGAAGAACATCGTCCGGGAGTGCGCCGTCCTGGCCCCTCTCCACAATCCCCACAACCTGATGGGCGTGGAGGCCTGCGAGGCCGTGCTGCCCGGGGTGCCTAACGTGGGCGTTTTTGACACCGCTTTCCACTCCACCATGCCGCCCCGGGCTTATCTTTACGGCCTGCCGTACAAATACTACGAGAAAGACCACATCCGGCGTTACGGCTTCCACGGCACCAGTCACGGATTTGTGGCTAAGGCCGCGGCCGCTCTGGATGGCCGGCCTTTGGAGAAGCTGCGAATCATCACCGCCCATCTTGGCAATGGCGGCTCCCTGGCCGCGGTCAAGAATGGTCAGTGCCAGGACACCTCCATGGGCGTCACTCCCCTGGAAGGCGTCATCATGGGCACCCGCTCGGGCGACGTGGACGCCACGGCTGTTTTGCATATTATGAAGGGCGAGGGCTTAACCCCGGATCAGGCGGATAACCTTCTCAATAAGCAAAGCGGCGTTTTGGGGCTGGCCAACATCGGCTCCTCCGACCTGCGCGACGTGGAGGCCGAGGCCAACAAAGGCAACAAACTCTGCGCCCAGGCCCTGGAAGTCTACGCCTACCGGGTTAAAAAATATATCGGGGCCTACATGGCCGCTTTGGGTGGCTTGGACATCCTGGTCTTTACCGCCGGGGTGGGCGAGAATTCCAGCACCATGCGGGCGGCCATTTTGCAAGATTTGGAGGGTATAGGCCTGAAACTCGACCCCAAGAAGAACTCTGTCCGCTCCCCCGAGCCGCGGGTCATCTCCACTGACGACAGCCCCATCAAGATTCACGTCATTCCCACCAATGAGGAGCTGGCCATCGCCGAGGCCACCTCGAAACTGGTGGCTTAGGGGTTGGCGACCGAGAACTTAAAAATGGCCGGCTTGTCCGGCCATTTTTTTTGGCGCCTTCATCTCTGGCTCAGGCGCTCCTGGGCGTTGGGGCGGTTGGCGGCCAGAGACTGGCCAGCCCCCTCGCTGGGCATACTCAGAATTTCCCGGCTGAAACGGAAATCAGCCCAATCCAGGCCCTTTTGCCCGTGCTCAACCAGCTTATCCCACAGGTAGCGGGCCCGGAAGACAAACATCGCGGCCAGCTTTTCCTTCATGATAAAGCGGGTGCTGGTCACAAAGGAGCGAGCCAGGCCAAAAGCTAGGCGGGCCTCATAAGTCGGGTCCCCCATTTCCAGAGAGAAACGGTCAGCGAAGCGGGCCGTCTCCAGGGCCGCCTGGGTCAGCTGCCAGCGCCGCCCAACGCAGAACACCGGCAGCCGGATGATGGACACCAGCATCACCGAGATGTCTTGCAGGTAATCTGACTCCCGGCTCCGGTAGAGATCAATGAATCGCAGCTGGCCGGCGCTGGGATTGTAGAGCAGGTTTGAGAGGTTGAAATCCCCGTGGATGCGAGCGGTGAAGGGGGCGTGGAGGCCTGCCTCCATCTCCTTGGCCTCGGCCAGGAGCCTTTCCAGGGGGGGGACTTTCAAGCTCCCAATGGCCCCGAAGTGGCTCATCAGTTTGGGATAGAGCGTGGTCGCCTCGGCTAGGCGGCTTTCGGCCTGGCGGCTGAACTCGGCCTGGGCGGGCTTGTCCTGGCGGGTGGCCCGCCAGAGATCGGTCATGGTCTCCATGGCCAGCTTCAAGCCCCGCATGGCGTCTAAGTGGGTGTTTTCCAGGAAAAGGGCCTGGAGCGTCCGGCTGGGGAAGAACTCCAGAATCAGGGCCGCCTCCTGGCCCTCCCGGTCGGGGACAAAGGCCTTGACCCGGGGGGTGAGGCCAGGCTTGAGGGTGGCCCAAAGCTCCAGGTTTTCTCGCTCCATGGCCAGCTTAAAGGCCGGGCCGTGCTTGAAGAGGACCGGCTCTTCCCCTTCTTGAGTGCCCACCACCCCAATTCGGCAACCCGAGCGCCCGCCCCAGATGGATCGGAAATCCAGCCGCCCCGGCTCCAGGCTCTGACCGGTGGCCTTCAAGCCCGCCCCCAGGGCCTTGAATTGCTCCAGCTTGATGTTCTCGCCCAGGATGAAATAGATAATCTTCTCCCCGATCTCCAGGAGCATGTCCCCGGTCCGCTCCAGGTAATGGATGATCATGAGAGCGGTGACCAGGTTCTTGGGGTTGGCCGGGCCGCTGAATTCCTGGATTAACCTGGCGAAGCGGTCAGCGTAGAGGGCGTCGAGCTTTTCCTCAACCTGGCCCAGGCGGATGGCCAGGCTCACGTCCCGGTGAGCGATGGCCGGGTAAATCAGCTCCAGGCCCAGAAAAATCTCCTGGAAAAACTCCCCCAGGTTATAGCTTTTCAGGAATCCCACGTCGGCCAGGTAACCGGCCTGGCCGTCGAGGTTCAGCAATAGCTCGGCCACCCGGTCCAATCGGGAGGCGATGGAGGACATGGCTTGCAGAAAAAGGCTGTCCTTGGGGCCGCTGGTCTTGGTGAAGACCATTTCCAGGGTTTCCTTCTGGGCCAGGGCGACCTGCGTGGAGACATAGGCGACCCGGTTATACAGACCGCGGCTTTTGTTGGGATCCTTTTTCAGCAGAATGTCCCGGGCCTCCATGGCCACCTGGAGGACTTCCCGGGAGAGGAGCTTGATTCCGGCCTTGATTTCCTCAAACTGGGGCATTGTCCGGCCCGCCCTCCCCAGGGGAGGGGGCGGCCTCCTCTGGCTCCTTGCCCGGCTTAGGCTCGTTCTTAGACTCATGGTCTGGCAGAGGCTCATTATCCAGGCTGTCAAATGGGAGCGACAGTTGCTTATGGGCCGTGGTCTCCACCCAGCTGAGGGAAATGGTCAGGTTGACCTGGCCTTTGCGGCGGGAGGTGTCAAGGCCCAGCTCAATAATTTCGGCCGGCCTCAGGATAAGCTGGTTGTTCTGGTCATTGAGACGTAGCTCGCCATTTTGGAAGCCTTGGATCAAGGATTGCAGGTAGCGGGCCACGTCCTGGGGATCAGTGACAAAATTATAATGAAATCGGCTTTTGCTCATAATAATTGCCCCAATGTGGACTGTTTTTCCGCGAGTTTGCCTTTTGCGCCCGGTCTTTTAGGCCAAGCGGGCGCGATACTCGTCCATGGTTTTCTCCCGGCTCTGGCCGGCCCTGGCTAAGGCCTTGGCCACCTGGGGATCCCGCCAGGGGGACTGAAAGCCAATCTCCCGGTCGAAGTTGTTTTTCTCCTCGGATTTCTGATCTGGCCGGATTTTGGAAGACATATGCGTGTCGTCCCCCATGAAGGCCAACAGCGGGCGCTTGGTTTTTTTCTGGCGGGCCAGGGTGTCGATGAGAAAAATCGTGTGATTGGGGGTTGAGGGGTTCCAGACCTCCCAACCGTCCACGTCCAGATCATCCATCAAGATCGGCCAGAACAGCGGGGGATGGGGAATGACCACCCCGGCCCCCAAACCTCGGGCCTCCTCAATCACTTCCCGGACGGTGTGAAAGCGGCTGGGCATCAGGCGCCTTTTGACCTGGCTTTTAACCAGGCGCCCCAGGGCCATGGCCCGATCCAGCAGAGCCGGGGGATACTCCTGGCCCCGGGCGGCCATGAAATCCGGGAGCAGCCGGTTTTTCAGCATCTCGGCCCGGTCCGAGTCGCCCAGGTCAGCCTTCTCAATGAGGTTTTTCAGGCGCTTGGCCAATAAGCGGGCCAGGTTAATCGAGTCCGTGGAAAAGCCCTGTTTTTTTATTTCGTTTTTGATCGCCTCGTCTGGGGAGATGAGGCTTTCCAGGACATCCAGCAGCTGCAGGGCCCGGTACCGGAAAGTCCGCTCCATCATTCCGGCCAGGGTCACGGCCTTGGGCAGGAGGCGCCCGGGCAGGTGAATCAGCAGCTGGACCTTGAGGCCATACTCGGGAGCGTAGGCGTCAGCCTCCACCCCGGCCCATTCGCCCAGAGTCATCAGGCGGTTATGCTGGGTAGGGATGACCAGGCGGTCGTCAGCCGCGGGAAAAGCTTGGTTGACCCTCTCCGCGATCAGGTCCAGGGGGATCCACTCGGGGTGAAAGTGGACTGCCAGAACTCTTTTCTCCTCAAGATCTTGACGGGTGGGGCGGGCGGCCACCGTGGTTTCCCGAGAGGTCAATTCAACTGAGGTCAGGCGATTAAAAGCGGCCCAGTCCTCACTGGGCGATTCCTTGACGAATTGGGCGGCCCCACGAGGCGCCGGGGCGTTGGGCGCGGCTGTCTTCATTCCCAAAAATTCCACTGCCCCTGGGGGGCTTGTAGGGGGTGAGGGGATTGGCCAGGGTTAAAAAAGCCCGGAAAGCCCTGACAGATTCAGGCCGGCCGTGATTTTGGACGCCTCCTTGAGCATCTCGTTCTGGATTTGGGAGAGAGCCTCGTTGACCGCGGCCAGGATCAGGTCGCCCAACATATCCGGGTCATTGGGATCGATCACCTCTGGCTCGATTTTGATGGACACAATCCGGTTAAGCCCGTTGGCGGTGACAGTCACCATGCCCCCGCCGACAGTGGCGGTGAAGGTTTTCTGGTGAGCCTCCTCCTGGGCTTTGAGAATTTTTTCTCGGACGAGTTTGGCCTGCTTGATCAGATCCAGGGCTCCGTTGTTGAGGGCGTCTTCGGACATGGTCACTCCAAAAAAGTTCTGGGTTTATTTTGCCCCGGGCATTTTTGGTTCCCCTCGCCAAAACCTGGCCTGGGGGCGTTGGGGGGTCAAAGGCCTTAAAACAGGCCAGGTTCTGGGCCAAAATGGTGGTCAGGATTTACCTTGAGGCCGGGCGAGTTAAATCTGAATCTGACCCAGGGGGCTGGTCCTAGCGAACAAACATATCTGTGGATCTATTGTTGAACAATTCGACAAAAAAAACAACAGCTATTTGAGCCGTGGTTTGGTCCCCGCCTGAAGGCCCATTTTTGGGCGACAAAACTTCTCCCTCGGGGGGCGCCAATGGCCCCCCGACCGACCGCTGGCCAGGTCAAGAGCCTGAATTGGCCCAGGATTCGGCTTTAGTCAGCGGCTATAACTTAAATTACGAGGTATGGTTCCTGATAGTATAATTTTTGTTTATTTAATAGGTATTATTAATAGAATAAATTATAAAATAATGAACATTAAATCGATCTAATTAATTATTTTAATGTTAATTAATATCAGAAAACCAGGCCAAAGGCCTGATTTTCTGATTATTAACCGGGTAACCAATAGCTTTAGTTGACCGCCACCAGGCCCAGGCTCTCTCGTTGGCGGGCCAAGGTCTGGCCAATCAGGGTGGCCGCGGCCAGAGGATCGGGCTCATAGACAATGGAGCCGCCATACTTGGCGGCCAGAGTCTCGTCCAGGTACCGATGAATCAAAGGCGCGCCCTGGACCGGCAAAGTCACGCCCAGCGTGACTTTCAGGCCTGAGGCCACATAATAGAAACAAATAGAGAAAAAACGATTTAAATTTTGGCTTTAGTATTATAAGTCTAGCTTACAAAATTTTAATTTATATATAAATTAATAATTTTAAAATATTTTGTAAATTTATTGTATATAGATTTATTTTTGGATGTTTTTAAAATAAATTTTTTGATTGGATGACTGATTTTCATTTCCCAGGTCGGGAACAGCGGTCTGGTGGCTGAGGGCGGTTTTTAGTCCGTTTCCTCAGTTTGGGCGACATCCTTTCCTTGGCCCTCGTCAAATTCCTCGTCCTCCTCCGACTCATCAACCAGCTCAGAATTAAGCATGGGGCTCAAGGGGAGAGCTCGGTGATCAAAGCTTGAGATTTTGCCGCCAATAGCCTCGCTAAACGCCTTAATTATCGGATTCTCCTTTAAAGCGTCAACGTGCTTTTTAAGCTCAACGTCGGAGATGGTGGTTTGCGGCAAGGGCGGGACGGGATTTTGGAAGTCGGAATAATCGGGCAGATCCTCGTAAAATGGGCTTCCCATCAGTTCGACCGAGTCAAGCCAGCGCGGATCTCCCAAAACATTCTGAGGCCCAGTTCCCTCTCTGGGGGGGGGCGAGGCCTGATTCAGGGGGAAAACCTCGTTAAAATTCTCGGCCCTAGGCGGGGCCAGGTCGGGCGGGGGAGACAAAGGCTCAGGCTCAAGGGGGTCAGTCGTCAGGACTGATTTAGGCATAAAGTCAGACTCTGGCCAGGTCGGCGGCGGGAAGACGGACGCCTCGGGGTTGACCGCGGGGGCTGGCTCGGGTTCGGGGAGTTGAGCCGGGGGCGGAGTTGGGAGTGACTCCGGTGGGGACTCGGGGCCGGGGAGTTGAGCCGGTGGCGGAGTCGGAAGCGGCTCCGGCGGTAACTCAGGCCCAGATAAAGCCGGCGCGGCGGGGCTGACCGGAGGGGTCGGCGCGGGCTTGAGCTCTGGGGTTATCTGAGCGGGCGGCCCCAGAGGGGGGGTCCGCGGCGTGGCGGAAGCGAGAGCCTTGGGGGAGACCGGGGCGGTTGCCCCGGTTGGCGGCTGAGCCACGGGGGCCGTCGGGGCTTTCTGGGCCTCCAGGGTCAGTAGCTCCAGATTTTTTTTCAACAGGTCTGGGGAGCCCTCCAGCAGGGCGGTCAACCGGGCGGTCAGGGCGGCCAGATCGGTCAGGGGAGCGGTCTGGCAAAGCTTGATCAGGTGAGCCTCCATCAGCCAGCGGGGCTGGGGGTGCCGGGCCAGGTTCGCCTGAAACTTGAGCCAGGCCTCAAAATGTCGGTGGAGAAAGGACAGCGACAGGTTTTGGCCGACTTTTTGATACTCGCTTATTTCCTTTTCCGTCAGATCCAGAAACGTGGCGGTCTGGGCGTTGGCCTTATACAGCGTCAGCCCCCGGACATACTCCAGAATCCGGGCCCCCAGCTCCCGGAAATCCGAGCCCAGGTTGTAGGCTTTTTCCATCAGGTCCAGGGCCTCTTTCGTGTCCCCCCGGAAGGCGGCCTGGGCGGTCTGGCTGACCAGGTTCTGGTTGATCAGCCCCAGGGCCTGATCCACGGTTTCGGGGGTGATTTCCCCGGCTGAGGCGATCACCTGGTCCATGAGGCCCAGGGCGTCCCTTAAGCCGCCCTCGGCCTGGCGGGCGATGATGGTCAGGGCCTCGGGCTCGGCGTGGATACTTTCGGTCTGAGCCACCTTAAGCAAGCGCTCGGTAATCTCGTCGGCCCGGATGCGCTTGAAGTCATAGCGTTGGCAGCGCGAGAGAATGGTGGCCGGGACCTTGTGAGCCTCGGTGGTGGCGAAGATGAAGATCACGTGGGCCGGCGGCTCCTCCAGGGTTTTGAGGAGGGCGTTGAAGGCCTCGTTGGTTAAGGCGTGGACTTCGTCGATGATGTAGACTTTGTAAGGGTTTTTGGCTGGCAGGTATTTGACCGTGTCTCGGAGGCCCCGGATCTCGTTGATGCCCCGGTTGGAGGCCCCGTCAACCTCCATCAGGTCCACGCACTCCCCGTTCTGGATTTCCAGGCAGTTCGGGCAGGTTCCGCAAGGTTTGGGGCCGGGGCTCTGACAGGCCAGGGCCATGGCCAGAAGCCGGGCGGCCGTGGTCTTGCCCACGCCCCGCGGGCCGGTGAAAAGATAGGCGTGAGCCACGCGCCCGGTCTCCAGGGCCTTGGTCAGAGTGCGGCGGACCTGCTCTTGGCCAGTGAGGTCCTCAAAGGTGATCGGCCGGTACTTGCGGGCCAGAACCAGGTAGGACATGGGGCGCTCATCCTCTTTCGGCGAGAGCTTTTTGGCATTTGGGGCAGACCGCGCTCTGGTCGGCCGGGACATCTTTATGGCGAGTCCAGCAGCGGGGGCACTTGGGATCCGGGCTCACCGTTATGGTGACGCGCGTGGCCGGGCCCTCAGTCAGCTCCAGGCCACTGAGCAGGAAAAACTCCAGAAGAAGATCCTCGCGTTTTTTCAGGAGAAGATAATCCTCCCGCTGGGCGGTCAAATGGCCGATAGCCTCCAGGCCCGAGCGGATGAGTTTGGCCTGGCGGGCTTCCTCCAGGGCTTTGTTGACCTGGTCCCGAATGGCGATCAGGCGTTCCATCTCGCTGGCCAGGGCCGGTTGGCGATACTCTGGGGGGGTCGTGGGAAAGTCCCCCAGAAAGACGGACTTATCCGCCCCGGGCTCCAGGTGGCCCCAGATCTCCTCTGCCGTAAACGAGAGGATGGGGGCCATCAGTCGGGTCAGGGCCGGGACAATGGCCCGCATGGCCGTCTGCGTTCCCCGGCGGCGGGGATCGTTGGGGGCCAGGGTGTAGAGGCGATCTTTGACAATGTCAAAATAGAGGGACGATAAGAGGCCGACATATTTGTTGACCAGTTGGTAGACGTCATGAAACGCGTAAGTTTCATAGGCTTTGCGAGTTTTGTCGATGAGGGAGCCCAACTGGTGAAGGACGTAGCGATCCAGGTCATCGAGGCGCTCGTAGGGAATGGCCAGACTGTCATCGAAGTCGCTGAGGTTCCCCAGAAGAAAGCGGATGGTGTTGCGAAAATTAAAATAGGCCTTGGCCAGCATGTTCAGGATGTCGTTGGAGATGCGGATGTCATCCTGGTAGTTCTCGGCGGCCACCCACAGCCGGATCAGATCGGCCCCGTACTGTTTAATCAGGGTTTCCGGGTCAATGGTGTTGCCCAGAGATTTGCTCATCTTGCGGCCCTGGCCATCGACCACGTAGCCATGGGTCAGAACTTCCTTATAGGGGGCCCGACCGCGATTGGCCATTGAAAGAAGCAGGCTGGAGTGGAACCAGCCCCGGTGCTGGTCGGAGCCCTCCAGGTACATGTCCGCCTGGTCCGGCAGGGTCGGGCTGGTTTCCAGAACCGCCGCGAAAGAGGAGCCGGAGTCAAACCAGACGTCCAGAATGTCAGTTTCTTTGGTGAACTCGGTTGACCCGCAGGCCGGGCACTTTTCCCCCGCGGGCAAGAGCTCCCGCGGCGAGCGGTGGAACCAGGCGTCCGCCCCCTCGGCCCGGAACAGCTCGTAAAGCCGGGCCTGGATGGCTGGGCTGTAATGCCATTGGCCACAAGCCTGGCAGAAGAAAATGGTGATGGGCACCCCCCAGGAGCGCTGGCGGCTGACGCACCAGTCGGGCCGGTTCTCAATCATGCCGTGGATGCGCTCCCGACCCCACTTGGGGATCCAGGCGACCTGGTTAATGGCGGCCAGGCTTTTGGCGCGCAGGTTTTTTTCCTCCATGGAGATGAACCACTGGAGGGTGGCCCGGAAAACCACCGGTTTATGACAGCGCCAGCAGTGGGGGTAGGAGTGGGTGATTTTCTCGACGGCCAGCAGGGCCCCCTTGGCCTGGAGAGCGGCGGTGACCAGGGGGTTGGCCTCAAGCACCCGTCGCCCGGCCAACTCCGGGACCTCATCGGTGTAGCGGGCCTGGTCGTCCAGGGGGGAGTAGATGGGCAGGTTATTGGCCAGCCCGGTCTCATAATCCTCGCGCCCATGGCCTGGGGCGGTGTGGACCAGCCCGGTGCCCTGCTCCAGGGTGACATAGTTGGCCGCGACCAGAGGGGACTCGCGGTCATACAGCGGGTGTCGGGTCTTGAGCCCCAAGAGGGCGGCGGTCGGGATTTCCGTGATTTCGGCGGCGCTCTGATCGCCCATTTTTTTCCAGAGGTTGGGGGCCAGCTCCTTGGCCAGGACCAGAACCCGGCCACTGACCTCATAGGCCGAGTAGGCCAAGGCCGGGTTAAAGGCCACGGCCAGGTTGGCCGGGATGGTCCAGGGGGTGGTGGTCCAGATGACCAGCTCCACCTGGCGACCGGCCAGTTTTGGGGAGAGCGAGCTCGGATCGGAGATCAGCGGAAAGGCGACAAAGATGGAATCTGAGGCGATGTCCTGATACTCCACCTCCGCCTCGGCCAGGGCGGTGCGGCACTGACCACACCAGAGAACTGGTTTGAGGCTTCGGTAAAGCCGCCCGTCCAAAGCGGTTTGGCCCAGTTCCCTGGCGGTGATGGCCTCGTACTCATAACTCATGGTGAGGTAGGGATGAGCCCAGTCCCCCAGCGTCCCCAGGCGCTGGAATTGCTGGGACTGAGCCGCGACAAACTTTTCCGCGTGCTGACGGCACAAACTCCGGATCTCCGCCTGGGAGAGTTCTTTTTTCTTGGGGCCCAGGCTCTGGTCCACCTGGTGCTCGATGGGCAGGCCATGGCAGTCCCAGCCTGGGACATAAGGCGAGCCATAGCCAGTCATGACCTTGGACTTGATAATGATGTCCTTCAGGATCTTGTTCAGGGCCGTTCCCAGGTGGATTTGGCCATTGGCGTAGGGCGGGCCATCGTGGAGAACCCACTGAGGTTGGCCTTTGGCTCGTTCCTGGATCCGCCCATAAAGATCCATCTGGCGCCATTTTTCCAAAATGCCCGGCTCCCGTTGGGCCAGGGAGGCTTTCATGGGAAAATCGGTTTTTGGCAAGTTTAAGGTGTCTTTGTATTCCATAATGAAAAGCTCAAAAATGGCCCCCAGGGCCGATTGGTGGAAAATCCGCCGGCGCGCCGGGCTAGGCCCGCCGACCGGGCGAAAGATATGTGGGCCGAGCCAACCTCAACCTTTCTCGCCGCGACCGCCTCGCCTCAACTCCGCTCGGGGAGGGGCTTTTTCCGACGGCGGGCTCGGAGGTATTCCACCACCATCGGCAGGATGGAGAGAATTATGATGGCCATGATGACCATGGTGAAATTCTGGCGAACCACCGGCAGGGCCCCAAAGAAATAGCCGGCCCAGATGAAGAGCAGGGCCCAACTCGCTCCGCCGATGAGGTTAAAGGCCATGAACCGGGGATATCTCATGGCCCCGACCCCGGCCACAAAGGGGGCGAAGGTCCGCACAATGGGGACAAAGCGGGCGATAATGATGGTTGAGACGCCGTATTTCTCGTAAAAGTCCTTGGTTTTGTCCAGGTATTTTCGTTTGAGAAATCGACCGTCCCGATTGAGGGCCTTGGGCCCGACCAGCCGACCGATCCAGTAATTGAAGGTGTCGCCCAGAAAGGCGGCCGTGATGATGACCACCAGGAGAGTCCACGGGCCCAAGGGGGAGCCGTCCCGGGCGGCGATGGCCCCGGCCGCGAACAGCAGTGAGTCCCCAGGCAGGAAAGGGCAGATCACCACCCCGGTTTCCCAAAAAACAATCAGAAATAAGATCAGATAAACGCGCCAACCGAACTGGTCCACCAGGTTGTCCAAGTGGGTGTCGATGTGCAAAATAAAACTGATCAAATCGCCAATCCCCTGGGACAGGAGATCGAAGGCTTCCATAAAAATAACCTCAAGTAAGCAGATTGGTCAGGAGCGCCTCAGGTTGGGGCAGACCGCCTCAAGCTCGGCCTGGGGTATGGCCCCCCGCCGGAAGATCCAAGGCTCGGCCCCACTGACGTCAATGATGGTCGACGAAGCCAGGCCTTTGGTGGGGCCCGCGTCGATTATGAGGTCGATTCGCCCGTAAAAGTTGGCCAGGACCTCATCGGCGGTGGTGGGGGGGGCGGCTTGATGGGCGTTGGCGCTCGTGCCCGTGACCCCCCGGTCGACCATGCGGATCAGCTGGCGGATCAGGGTCAGGCCCTCCACCCGCAGGCCGACGGTGTTGGCCTTGCCCAGGAGGAGAGGGTGCAGGCCATTATGGCCGGTGAATAAGAGAGTCAGGAGCCCTGGCCAGAAATGGTCCATGAGGAGCTTGGCTGACCCATTGGTTTCCCGGGCGTAACAGGCGGCTCGGGGAATGGAGTCAATTAACAGCAGAAACGGCTGATCCAGGGCCCGGCCAGCCTTCAATTGGGCCACCCGCTCCAAGGCCTGAGGCTTGTCGGCCAAGGCCATGAAAGCGTAAAAGGATTGGGTCGGCCCGACGATCACGCCGCCATCCAGGAGAGCCTCAGCCGCTGGGGTCAAATCCCGGAAACTGGCCTTCTGAGGCTCTATGGCGAGGCGAGTGGTCAAAGGGGCTCCCAAAAACGCCTTGACTCCACGCGGGCGGGGACTAGCCAAGGTTCTCTATTTTTACAGAAATAGAATAAAAGTATAATATTTAAATATAAAAAAATGTTTATATTAGTAAAAGTCAACCAAAAAAACGCTGGCCCCTGAAAACTGGCGAAAAAAAACTCGGGGCTTTTCTGAACTAAATATTATAGCGCCAGGGCCTCGGTCAATCAAGAGTGAAAAATTTGGCGGCGAATTGGCGAATGGGATGGGAATTTGGCTTTGGCCAACGCCTTGAGGAAGATTTTTTCGTTTAATGACTTGGCGGCTCGGGGGAGTAACGGTGGCGCGTTTATCAAAACAATGGCCATCCATTGGCGGGAACGCTCGCCCGAAAGGGCTCTCATTCTCTGGCGCCTCGGCGCCGAAAACAACCTTCATCTTGGAGCCATCGTCATGGAAGACTATGGCGAAATCGATAAATTTTTTTACCGCTTTAGGGTGGCCTGGGCCAGCGGAAAATTTTCTTTGTCCTCAGATGACTCATCGTCATCTGATTCCGACAAAATTAACGCGATTCGATCAGAGTCAAATTTTTGAGAGGCGACCGTGGCCTACCGTTGGCGCCACTCCGCCTTTGGTAGAGATTTAATGGCCAAGTTACCCAAAATTTCATCATTATTGGCTGACCTGTTTTTTTTGGTTTTGGCCGATCCTTGAGCTCAAGGACCAAAACGACCTGACCCGGCAATTCCAAGCTTAGGTCCAACCGTCCCTTGGATCCTAGCGACTCACTTTTGACCTCCAAATCAAAATACCGAAAAAGTAACTGGAGAATGGCGTGGAAATCGTTTTCGCGGTTGGGCTTTTGAAAATTAGTCAGCCGGTGAAAATCTCCCCCCACAGAGTCTAACAAAAGTGTTTTGCCGAAACGGCGAGGCCGGGACAAAAAAAGCGGTTCTCAACGCGAGTCAAGAGATGGTGGATATATCTGGTCATATCCGCGTAAAAAATGTTTTGATCTCTTATTTCCCTGAAAGGCCGTTTAGTAGGCAATATTTCGCTCATAGTCATTATTCCAAATCAATAGCTAACAGGCTTTGGTGGAGCCATCTGGCTAGCGGGCCGGTTGAGGTGAGCTTTGTTTAAAGCAAAATAGCCTGGAGAGAAGATAAGTTTGATTATGCCACCTCAACAGTTGTTTGACAATAGTGAGAGAGAGAAAAAAAATCAGTTTAATTTTTTTCTTAGATCTGAATCGGTTCAGTTTACAAAAATTTAATTTAGTTATTAAATAAGAAATTTATTACAATTAAGAAGGAAGTAATTGATATTTTGATCGGCGCGCAGGTAAGCTTTTCAGCCAACTTGTCTTGGATAATTTTCCGGTCGTTAGTTAAAATTTATAATTTTATATGAATTAAATATTATATCTCATGGTTAATTAGATATTACCAATAAAAATATATAAATTTTATATGTAATATTAATAATGATTATTATAGTGCATAAAAAAAGTATTTGTATGTATAACGAGAGAAATAAGTCAAAAATTGTAACATTTAAATAAATAATTATTTCATATATAAATTTAAATTATTATATAATATTATATTACACTATAAAAACGCTAAATATAAATTATTAATATTGCAATAAAAATATATCATTAATTAATTTGAATTGTTAATATATTTTTATTGAAAAGATTATATATATAAAAAAAAGAATATTTAAAATCAAATAAACTAAAAAATAAATATTTTATAAATTTTATTTTTAAATTTAAGTATTTATGTTGTCTTATATTAATTAATTATATAAATTTATTTTATAGTAAAAAATATTACCTAGATATTATATGGTCGTTCTTCTGGCCAAGGCCCTTAAGTGGGCCTAGCCAAATTTAAAATTGCGGCCCAACGATTTATTTTCTTGACTAAATGGAGGCGTTTTGGTTATCATCAAGTGTTAGCTTTCGCGACAGGCTCTGACTGGATCCTCGTGGCGTTGTTTCGCTCGCTATTAATTAATAGTCTCGCGACAGTCCGCGAGAGGCGGGGCTTTAACCTTTCCTGATCATGATGTTTGAGGTTTATTTCGTCTTGGAAATGATCTCGGTCTTTGGGTCAACTAATTAACCATACGTGAGGTAGATTTATAATGGAAATTGAGGCCACCCCTGATTGCATGAAGGAACAGACTCAACTCATCACTGGCCCTTGCCCCAAGTGTGGCAAAGAGCTGGAGTTTTTCAGCGTTCCTGAGTTGAGAAACACGAGCCATTGCTATGAATGCAAAGCTCCCTTTGATCCCAAGGAATTCGCCAAGAAACTGGGCCTGGCCATTTAAGGGGCCAGTTTTCCGCGTCTCCATTCCACCGACGGCCCTTGGTCCCCAACTCCGACCTCTGGTCGTCGGTTTTTTTTTGATAAATTAGTATATTTTTTTATTTTATAATGAACATATATTTATAATATACATATATTTATAATATACATATATTTATAGATACAAACTTATTGCGTCAAGATATTTCTCTTCTAATAGTAGTTTATCTTCAAGACAAGCTTCCAGTCGCCTTAATCTTAACTTACTGACTTCTGGCCATTTTTTGGATAACATCTTGGTTTTATTAAGTAAATATTTTTGCTCCAAAAAACTGTTGTAGCTAAAAATTTTATTTTATAATCTCTTGACATTATAAAAAAAATAATATTTATTGTAGATTATCAAGGAGTTAGGAGATAAATATGGCCATTAGCCAGTCCAGGTATATTGTATTTAACCATAGGGATTATAAAGGGTAAAACCTACTGGCGCCACCTTTGGTCCAGGGGTACCGGGATGAGGCTGGAAAAGTCAAAAGAAAGACTTTAGCCAATCTCTCTCATCTTCCTTTGCCGGGAACTGAAACAATTAAGGCCATGCTCAAGGGAGAGCTTTTTTTCAGAGGAAGCTCTTGGCCCCGCCCTCCAAAAAATTATCTGGCCAGGTTGAGGCGGCTGAGGTGGTTGAGTTGAGCTATCAAGATTTCCCGCGTCAAGCGACTAAAGGCAAAATTTTAGAAAAAAACGAAGTTAAACCTTGCCTTTCTAAGATGTGGAAAATTCCGCCCGGGCCATTGGCCGCGTTTGTTCGCGTCATGGAGAAGGTCCTGGAAACTTACCAAAAAACTTATGACCCTGACTGTTCAGTCTTTTGCGTGGCTGAGTCGCCTATCCAATTGGTTGAGGAGCGTGGGCCACCGATTAATCGCTCTTCCGGTGGGCCTCAATTCTTTGCTCCCGAATATATTCGTCGAGGCGAGGTCAACATATTTGTCGCGGTCGAGCCATTACCTGGGCAACGGCGTTGGAAAATAACCGGGTCCAGGGCAAAGTTTGAGTGGGCTTTCTTTGTCAAAGAACTTATGTTATCGCGTTATAAAGCTGAAAAATTATTTTTGTAATTGACAGTTTACGCTCGAATGATTTCAGGTTATTGTTTTCAGGGCTTCCCGCTGATGAAAATAAAAGATTATTCACACAAGTGGAAATACTCTCCACTTCAAAATCTGGTAGTTGGCTTAATCTGGCGAAAATTGAGCTTAGCGCGTTTAAAGGGCAATGTTTCTCTGGAATGATTCCTGACCTGGCCAGATTAAAGGAAGAAATCAGAGTCTGGGAATCCCATCGGCAGAACAAAAAATCGATTTTTAACTGGCGATTAAAAAATGAGGACGCTCGGATTAAGCTGAAAAAGCTTTACCCGGTATTATAAAGCCGATAGTGGACCAGGCGCGCTACCCCAGCCAATTGACCTTATCATTATGGCGGCCAGAGGATGACTGAAAACCTGTTTCAGCCAAAGGGTCATTAGCCGCTCTTACCGGCTAATGAGGCTGGTTCTTGAGGCTCTGGCCGGATTTCTGATTTCATTGGCCGCCCGCGGAGCCCAAGGGTCGCGGCTAGTTACCTCTGGCTAATCCCCAGGGCGCTCCCCCCAGGAAGTCCCGAAGTCGCCAGGGCTGGGTTAAACCTCTCTGAACTGGTAACATTTCTCTCTGAGAGCCGCCGCGGCCGGGGACGGCCGCCGTTAATTGAAAGAAACAGGTTTTTAGAGAAGCTTACTGGGCCCGAAATTTGGGTGATATTGCCGAGCGGGCCACCCGCGAGCGAGCCAATTTTCCGGGATGATGTTTTTCTCGGTTTTTTCCTCCGGGCCCTGGCTCATAATTTCAAGCTATAGCCTGTCAGCGGCCTAAGGACTAATCTCTCGGGTTCTCGCGTTTTCGGCTATTGATGGCCAATGGCCTCGCCTGCTGGCGTCAGGGCTTGGGCGTCAGGGCCTGGGCGTCAGATCAGGGCGTTATAGCGGTTGATCATATACTCAAAACGCTGGCTCAGGGCGCTCGGCGAGCCATCAGACATGGGCTTGGGGGCCTGACCGCTCTGGATAGCCTCTAAAAGCGCGGCCGCGCTGAGCTTGTATTTTTGAGCTCCCTCCAGAAATTGCCTGGCGATCTGGGGGACGAGCCCTTCTTGGCGGGCTTGTTCCTCGGTCAGAGTCTTTTCCAGGACCGTCAACTTTTCGGCCAAAGCCTTATAAAGCGGCGAAAACTCGGCTTCGGGGACCTTTGTCAGGACGTCCTCAGCTTTGACCTCTCTTTCCGTCAGGAGAATTTGGATTTTTTCGGCCTGACTCAGGGTCTCCATCATGGCTGGCAGGATCTGGAGGCCCTGATCTCTCATTTCCTGAAACTCTTGGGCTCGCCTGGCGACATCCTCATCTGACAGGTTTTTCTGAAACACGAGGAAAACAGGCTTGAGCTTCTCAATGTTCGCCAAAATCTGGGCGTGGAGTTCCTGGCCGCGAGCCAGGTCATCGTCGAGGTATTTCTTATTTTTGAGATAGTCGGCCATTTCGAGCATCTGGGCCCACAGGGGCTCAGCCACCGCGAAGAAGGCTTGGGCGCCCTGGTCGAGCGAGCTGACCGGCTCTTGAGTGGCCAGCCCTTTGGCGAGGCTCATGGCTTGGGCCAGAGGTGGCTTGGTGACCAGATTGTTGGACCACATAGTTATTGTTAGTTCGCGCTCGGGCAAGGTCAGTCGTGGGCCCTGGCCAAAGGCCGCCAGATACTGGTTGAGGGCGTTGTTGACCCTCCCCAGGTTATTGGCCACGTCCACGTAGGCGTTCCACTTGGCCAAATCAGGCTTTTCGCCCGCCGGGGGGGGTGGCTGTCTGGTTGACTCCGGGCCAGGGGCGGTTGAGGTCGGGGCGGGCGGCGAGGAGCTGGAGTCGCAACCAAGTCCCCCGACCAGGCCAAGAAAAGTCAAACAGATCAGAATTAAAGCCCAAGGCCGGAAACGGGTCATGTTGAAATCCTTCCGCTGACGGCGCTTGCCCAAGCCTTGGCGACAGGCGAGGGCAAGCGGGGGGAACTGAGGGGGACCAAAGATCTTTTTTTGGGCGAGCTCTTGAGTCTGGCCAAGCGTCCAGAGCCTTCAAGATAAAAACGCGTCTTTGATTTAAGTCTAAAGAAAATGACCCAGGCGGTCAAATGAAAGTTAGGCCCGCGCCCGCGAGGGAAGGCGGAGCCCCTGGAATTCTTCCCGCCCCCCGGGGGGCCAGCCGTCCCGCGGCGAGCGAGGCGCCGGAAAACAACCGCGTCGGCGATCCCGCCATTCAGCGACCCCCTCAACCGTCCCAATTATCGCTCGTTGCCGCGGTATTTCTCCAAACTTTTTGGGCCGGCGACACGCGGTCAGAAGGAAATTTTTTTATTATATACTAACAAGAGCTAAATAATACCTACTCGGCTTGTTAGATAGCAAAAACATTTAAAAATTCTTGGCAACGTTAAGACAAAAGTTTTAGTTAATCGGTAAAAATATTATTATTAGATTTTTTAATTTATAAAATAAACTAATTATTTTTTTTATGGCTCAATTATGAAGGCGCGAATTTTTTTCAAAAAAATTTGTCATTTTCGCCCCTGGGGGCGGATTTTTGAGCCGTCGGGACTTGTCAAAACAATGGTTTTAGTTTAAAGTGCTAAATGGCGCTCTGAATTTTCGAGCCCAATTTATCTAAACAGTTTTTTTGACAATTGATTGGCCTAGCTCTGGTCAGGCCCGGTCATCATACAGGTGGTGAGTCAGATAATGTTCGGCAGATCTGGGGACAAGAAAAACAGCAAACCAGGCAAACAGGTCTGGAACGCTTTTTTCGCCAATAGCGTGGAGATCGAGGGGTCGCTGCGCTTTTCCGGCCTCTTGAATATTGACGGTCACCTGACCGGGGCCATTGTGGCCAAGGGCATGCTGGTAACCGGGGCCAACGCCCGCATCGTCGGCGACATCTTCGTGGAAAACCTGATTTTAAGTGGCACGGTCATTGGCAACATTTTCGCCACCGGCGAGGTTCACTTGAATCACACCGCCCACGTCAATGGCAATATCAACTACAACACCTTGAGCATTGTCCCCGGGGCCGTCCATGAGGGCAACAGCCACCTGTTCTCGGAAAAGGAAAGAATTACCCTTTTGGACAAGATCCAGGCCGAGTTGGCCTCGCCGGAGGAGTCGGACGCCCTGGTGGAGGAAAGACCTCCTGTCGAGGCCGTGCCGCCGCCCCGGAAAATCCCCGAGCTCCCCAGCTCCTTGAGCCAGGAGTCGGTTGAGCGGATCGAGTTGACGCCCGCGCCCGAGAACGCCTCTTAAACAGACGGTCTTAAAAGGTTATCAGACTCTATTTTTAACCTATAATTATTGTATAATAATTAATTTGTCTGATTTTAGTTTTTTTGTTTTTTAAGCGAACAAACCCCTAAAATAAATATAATGTTTGAATAAAATTTTCTTAAAGGAAGTTTTATAGGAATTTTTTTATTTTATTATATAATTGTTACAAATAAAGTAACATAATTTAAATTTCATTGAATATTAAATAAATTTTTGGTTGAATTTTTGGTTTGGACCCTCGGAGGTATTTTCCGGTTTTTTCGAGGAATAGACGCCTGAGGCTCAGAGTTGGGGGGCCTCAGCTCAAAAAGTGTTCTCGCGGATTTGGGTTATTTTTTGGGGGCTTGAATTGGCGCGCTGTCAATTTTTTGAGCTCGTAACCGTATTCTTTGAGGTTCTAATATGTCTTTTGCTGCCAAGATTTACTTTATAACTGGATTCCTTTGCCTGACAATCTTGGTGGTGGCGGTCAGCGGGTTTTTGGCTTTGGAAAACCTCAATCGCGGCACTCAGATCAGCTTTCAGATGCAAAATCAGTCGAATGTCATCCACTCGCTGAAAAATGACATCGACCTGATTTCCCTGGGGATCCGGGAGATAGTTCTCAATGATGACGTTAACCTGAAGACTGAGGAAAAGAAAAAGATTGACGAGATTATCCTGACCAGTCTCACCCAGGAAATCGCCAAATTCAAGCCCACGTCAGCCCAGAAGGAGGATTGGGACAAGTTCAAGGCCATCTGGGCCGAGCACCACAAGATAATTGACGAGATCTTCACTTTAAGCGTTAAAAACACGGATTATTTTGGCAAGATCGTCTCGGTTTATGGCAGCTTCAACTATTGGCTCAACTATGAGCCGGGGCTGATGAAATTGCACGACGCGGCTGTCAAGTGGCCGGAGGGGGCGCCCGGGTCCTATGAGGCCATCAGTGTCGGCTATCTGGCCCTGGAGTGTCTGGAAGCCATCAAGGGCCTGCAGTTGCGGGAAAAAATGGCGGTCATGGCCATGAGTCAGGATGAAAGGGAGCGACACATAGCCGATGGCCAGCGGGATCTCAAGAGGGTGAACTCCCTGATGGATCAGATGGAGAATATTCTCACCAACCCGGCGATCACTAAAAAAGAGTTGGATAATTTCAACGAAAATTTTGAGCATTCTGTCGCTAACTCCATGAATATCGCCGAATCTGGCCAAGTCCAACATACTCCCAGTAATTTAGTTCTGCCCTCTAATTTCATTCACCCGACCTTGCGAGCTCTCTCGTCGACCTATTGGAGCGAAATCAAACCCCGGCGGGGCGGGGGCGCGGAAATTTTCAACAAAGTTAACGAGCTCACCACGGAAAACTCCAACGGGCGGGCTTACTCCCTGCTCCTGGATAAGTGCAATCCGGTGCGTCATGAGGAGACCGCTCTTCTGGAGCGTTTGAACCGCTTGAGCGACCAGCTCGTCAATGACACCAAGGAAGAGTCCAGCTCCATTTTCCACCGGGTCAAGAGCCTTCTTCTGGCCGTCTCCATCCTGGGCCTGGTTCTGGGCGTGGTGGGAACTATCATCTTCACCTCCAAGCTCAACCGGACCCTGGAAGACATTGTCTCGGATCTGTTTGAAAGCTCTAAAAAAACCTCCACCGCCTCCCAGTCTCTCGCGGACTCCTCCCAGTCCATCGCCCGCGGGGCCTCTGACAACGCCAACTCCCTCGACGAGGTCGAGATCTCCATTGAGCAGCTCAGTGGCATGGTCCAGCGCAACTCTGAGTCGGCGGCCCGGGCCGACGCCCTTATGCGCAAGGTTGACGAGCAGGCCCACGAGGCCCGTGGCTCCATGCAGAAGATCAAGGACTCGATGGATCAGATCGGGACCTCGGGTCAGGAGATCCGCAAGATTGTCAAAACCATTGACGAGATCGCCTATCAGACCAACCTTTTGGCCTTGAACGCGGCCGTGGAAGCCGCCCGGGCTGGAGAGAGCGGGGCGGGCTTCGCGGTGGTGGCCGAGGAGGTCCGGGGGCTGGCGGTCAAAAGCGGGGAGGCGGTGCAGAACACCTCGGATCTGATCATGGAGACCATCGCCAACATTGAAAAGGGCGTGAAACTGGTCCAGGAGACCTTTACCGGCTTCGCGGCCCTGGTCAATAACGAGACCAACGCCGCCAAGCTCATCGCCGAGGTCGATAAAGCCGCCCACGAGCAGGCCTCCAGCATCAAGAACATTGTGCAGGCCTCCTCGCTCATAGAGCAGGTCACCCACAAGACCGCCAACTCCGCGGACAATTCCGCCAAACTGGCGGAGTCTCTTTACCACGCCTCGCAGGGGGTTCTGAAGATTGTGGCTCAGATTGACCAGTTGCTGCACGGAACCAAGGCCCAGGACAACACTTTTGAGCGCCTGACCAGGCCGGCCCGGGTGGGCTTGTTGACTGACGACAACCTGGCCTGAGCCTGACTCTCTGGCCTGGCCCGGGTGGGCCAGGCCAATCTTCGCTCTTAACTCCCTGGCCACCGCCTGGGGGCTCCTCTCCTGATCGTTCGCTCTTCTCGCGCTCTCGGCCTGGGTGGGCCGGCGGGCTTTTTGCCAGATATTAGCCGGTTCGCTCAATGGATTTTCTTCAGGGGTTATTCTCAAGGGGTTATGATGTTTGTTTATTTTGGGGCTTTTTTGGCCCTGGCTGTTTTTTTGAGCTACGTCCAGTTTTTACCCTGGTCCTGGGCGACTCGGCTGACCCTGGGGGCGGTGTCCTTTTTGCTCGCCACCCGCGTGGCTATATTGCGTTATTTCTTTGGCGGAATCGGGGGGATTGAGGCTCCCAGGAGTTTATTGCTGGTCACCTCCTTTTTGCAGGGTTTTCTGGTCATCCTGCTGCTGCTGGCCTTACTGCGGTTATTCAGCCTTATTTTTCTGGTTCTTCTGAGTCATTGGCCGACCGCTCCAGGGCGTTTTTTCGGGCTTTTAAAGGTTTGGGTTTGGTCCCCCAAAGGAGCCTTGACGATAGCCATCCTGGCGGCTCTGCTGTCCGCCCAGAGTCTCTACCAGGCCGCCCGGGTCCCGGCCCTCAAGCGAGCCGAGATCTCTCTCCAGGCTTGGCCGAAAAACTTGGATGGCCTCACCGTGGCCATCCTGGCGGACTTGCATATAAGCCGTTTTTTTGACCGGCCCTGGGTCGAGGCGGTGGTGGCCAGGACCATGGCCCAGAAACCGGAGCTGATTCTCCTGCCCGGGGATATGGTCGATGGCTCGGTCGAGCAAAGGGTCGCGGACGTCGCCCCTTTGGCGGAGCTCAAGGCTCCCCTCGGGGTTTTCGCCTGTGTCGGCAATCACGAGTATTACTCCGGCGTCGCCGAGTGGCTGCCTGCCTTTGAGCGGCTGGGGCTCAAGGTTCTTTATAATAGTCACGCGGTCATTGCGCCCCGGGGAGTTCCGTTGGTGGTGGCGGGATTGACGGATCTGACCGCTCTGGAAAAGCGCTTTAACCTCCCTGGCCCGGATCTGGCCAAGGCTTTAGCCGGAGCTCCAGCGGCCCCGGTCATCCTCCTGGAGCACCGCCCCGTCCGGGCGGCTCACAACGCCCGGAATCCGCGGATAATCTGGCAGATTTCCGGTCACACCCACGGGGGCATGTTGCCGGTTTTAAAAAGCGTGGTCGAAAAAGTCAATGGCGGTTTTGTGGTGGGCTGGTATGAGGTGGGCTCGCTGAAACTGTTTGTGCAGCCGGGCCTGGGGCTGTGGAATGGCTTTCCCATGCGTCTGTTTGATCCTTCCGAAATCACTTTGCTGACCATCCGCTCGGCTTAAGGCGGGTCGGTTCCATGACCAATCCCGCGAATCAGTCGCTTCAGCCGCCGACTCTCCCCTCCCGCCAGGCGCTCCCCCGGCGGATCTATCTGGATAACGCCGCCACCACCCCCGTCTCCGAGGCGGCCCTGACAGCGATGCTGCCTTATTTTCAGGAGAGTTTTGGCAACCCCTCGGCCATTTACAGTTATGGGTTGGAGGCCAATCAGGCCTTGAGCGCCAGTCGCCGGTTGGTGGCCAGTTGTCTGGGGGCCATGTCGAGCGAGATTTTTTTCACCTCCGGGGGCACGGAGAGCGACAATTGGGCCATCCACAGCGTAGTGGGGCGCTCCGACCTCAAGGGTCGGCATATCATCACCTCGGCCATTGAGCACAACGCGGTCTTGAAACCCCTGGCTAAACTGGCCGAGCGCGGCTTTGAGATCACTCTGTTGCCCCCGGACCGGGCCGGGCGGATCGCGGTGGCGGCTTTAGAGCGGGCCCGGCGGCCCGACACCATTCTGGTTTCCATCATGCTGGCCAACAATGTGGTTGGAACTGTCCAGGACATTCCCGCCCTGGCTCGGGCGGCTCATGAGGTTAACGCGGTTTTTCACGTGGACGCGGTCCAGGCCGCCGGCTATCTGCCCATTGACGTCCGGGCCCTGGGGGTGGATTTGCTGTCCATCTCCGGGCACAAGTTTCACGGGCCCAAGGGGGTGGGGGCTCTGTACGCCAGAATCCCCCGTTTGCCCGAGCCACTCCTAAACGGCGGCGGCCAGGAAAGAGGTGGGCGCTCTGGGACGGAAAACGTGCCCGGGGTGGTGGGTCTGGCCACGGCCTTGGCCGAGGCGGTGGCGGGCCTCCCCAAGACCGCCGCTCTGACGGCTTTAAGGGATCAACTTATTGAGGGGGTTTTACGGATTCCCGGGGCGTTTCTGACCGGGGATCCGGTCAACCGGCTCCCCGGCCTGGCTTCTTTCGTTTTCACGGGTTTGAAATCCAGCGTTCACCTCATTAACCGGTTAAATGAGCGCGGCGTTTGCGCCAGCTCCGGCTCCGCCTGCTCGGTCGCCTCCCAGGAGGCTTCCCAGGTTCTGATGGCCATGGGTTTTTCGGAGGAGCTGGCCAGATGCTCTTTGCGCTTATCCTTATCGCGCCGCAACACGGCGGAGGAAGTGGAAACTGTAGTCGCCCTTCTCCCGGAGCTCATAGCGGACATCCGAGCCAAGATTCACTAAGGCCGGCCCGGCCCGGGGGGCCGGGTGTTTTTTTCAGTTTGTTTTTTGAGGGGGAGAGACCCAGGCTGGCCGAGGCTTTCTGACTCTGGGGCTCTCAGGCCCGGGGTTTGAGGGATTCCCCCAAGGTGGTGGGGTAGAAAGCCATGGGCGTTTTGGGCCTGGCCCCGAAGATCCGGGCTCGCTCCAGGACGGTGGCCGCCCAGTTGGCGTGGACCGCCTTCTCGCACATCCGACCGCCCAATCGGAAGACCGCCGGGGTTTCCGGGCTCAGGATGGCCTCGGCCATCTCCAGCTCCTCGGGTTGGGCTTGGTAGGCCTCATGGATGAGGTCCACCTGGCTGGGGTGGACGCAAGTCTTGGCGAAAAGGCCCCGGTTGACATCCATGGAGAGCTCCTCCATCAGAGTCAGGGGCTGGTCGAGCCCCTCAAAGCCCGGGGCCGAGAGCTCAAACTGGGCGGGTTTGAATATGGCGATCAGCTGGTCAATGGCGTAACCGAGGGGAGTGTCGTAGATGACGCGGGTCAACTCCCGCCGGAGGCTCAACACGCTCAACAGATCGAGCGAGCCCACCCTTAAGGCGGCGATCCGGGGGGCCAGGGGGGATTGGGCCAGATAGTCTCGCAGGCGCCGCATCTCGCTGGGGTCAAAGACGGCCTTGGTCTCCAAGGTTGGCATGATCTCGAAATGGTCATAACCCTCTAAAAGCCGCAGATAATCAGGGAGAGTGGTCAGATCGGCCTTGGGGATGACAAATCCCTCGATCCGCTGGATGTGGGGCAAGGCCAGGAGGGCCGCCAGGACTTCCAGGTTGCGCGGTCGGATGAACCGGTGGATGGGGGCCTGGCCCAACCTGGGCAGGAGGTTTTTGAGGTTGGCCATGGCCAGCGGCAGATCGGCCTGACTGACCGAATCTTCGGCGCAAAACACCACCGAGCGCAGGTTGGGCAGTTTCAAGCCATTGCCGATCTCGGCCAGGTCAGGGCGGGTGGCGGGCGCGTACATGGTGGCGCCATATTTTATCGATTTCATGGGCGTGTCCACGGGGTCAAGGGAGCTGGTTTCTTGGGCCCAAGGGGCCGTTTAAGTCGGGCCCGGCTGAGGTGGCCTGGCCCTTTAAGTCTTTGATGATGGCCACCGCCCGGTACGGCAGCCCTGGCTCGGCCCGGATCGGCGTCGCCCGGGCCGCGGCCAGGCTCAGGGCGTGGGCCACGTCTGGGTCGGTCGGATCTCGCAACAGCAAAAGCCCTGGCGCGCGGCGCAGCAGAACCCGCGTGGCCTCGCCGAGCCCGGGTTTGATGAGGTTATCGTCAACGACGCCGAACTCCTGGCGGGTTTTGGCCATAAAGGTGGCGTTGGCCTGGGCCGCCCGCTCCTGAGCCGCCGGAGTCAGGGGCTGGGCCGCCCAGAGGGAGGGATCGCTGGCCAGCTCAAGCTTGGCTTGGGCCAGGACCCGCTCCACCAGCCAGCGCGAGAGATCCTGGGGGGCCAGCTCCTTATAGTAGAGGCAGCCATGAAAGTCGTTCGGGCCGATCAGCTCGTCGTTTAAAATGGTTCGGCTGATGAGCCCGGCGACCACGCTGTTTAAAAGGGCCGTGGGGATCAGGTAGTCGTCGGCCCCCACCGCCAGACCGGCCACCCCGGCCAGATCGGTCAGAACCGCCAGGGTCCCGGCCAGGTCGCGCCCGGTTCGCCGGTTATAGTCGGCGAGGGCTTTTTTCAGCTCCCGAGCGATGACCCCTTTGCCGGTCCAGCCGTCCACAAAAACCACGGACTCAGCTGGTCGCTCGGCTAAAAGGCGATTCAAGGCGTTCTGATCCACCCCCCGGTCGCGGATGATGGAGATGGAGTAATGGGCGCACTCGCGTTGGAGCCAGTTTTTCAGGATCCGCCCCACCAGGACGCCCACCGGGGTCCCGGAGCGGGCTAGGGAAACCAAGGTGACAGGCCCGGGCCGGCTGTTGGCGATCAGGGCGGCCAGGCGGACCACGTCCCGAGCCAGGCGACCCAAGTTCCGCTCCAGGGCCGCGTGAAAAATTTTCAGGTATTCGGGGGCCGGGGCCGCTTCCGGGCCGATCATCTCGCTGTAATGGCGCTGACCTGATTGAATCAGGCGCTCGCGTCTCTCCAGGGGGAGGGGGGCGAGCTCAATCACCTTGAGCAAAAAAGTCACGTCCCCGGGGTCATAGCTGCCGGAAAAGCCGGTCATGGTTTTTTTTTCCGCCAAAGGAGACTCAGTTGGCTCCGGGTCGGGATCACCTGAAAATCGCCTAGGGCCAGAAAACCCAGGTCCGAGCGGCTGTCCCCGATGGTGAGGCAGAGACGCTCTCCCGCCGGGGGAACCTGGTTGGCCAGAAAGTAGCTGGCCGCCGGGGCTTTGTCCAGGTATTGGGGCAAAATGGCCAGGTTATTGCCATTGAGGTAAACCTTGGCCACGCGCGAAAACTTTCGCAGGTCCATGGCCAGAAGAGCCAGCTCATGAAGATTGTCAGGCTGGGTTTTGATGACCACGTAAAATGGCAGACCCTGGTCCTCAATGATCCTGGCTCGAGCCAGGAATCCATCGCGCTGGATCAGAGTCTGGGCCTTGGCTTGGGCCGCTTTTAGGAAATCGCTCGCCGCCCGAGCCTGGGGCTCAATGATTTTTCGCCAGCCCGGATCCTCCTGGCCGTCGGGATTCAGAATGACCCCGCCAAAGCTCAAGATGGCCCCGCCCTGGAATCGCAGATTAACCCGGCCATAGGCTTCCCGGTTGCGAGCGGTGACCGGAATGACCAGGGCTTTTTCCAAAAGTTCCCACAAAAGCCGCTGGCTGGGTCGCATGAAGGAGAGGGGCTGGCCCTGGCGATCCATCGCCGCCACCGTCAGACACTCACCGGGCTCTGGGCATTTGCTCAGAGTCTGGAAAAGGGTGTCATCAAGATCGACCAGGGCCACGATCTGGCCCTGGGGGAGGCTATCTGGGCTCATAATCGTCTGGGCTCAGAACTGACCAGGCTTATGGTCGCCAGTTTCCTAGTCGTCAGTTTCATAGTTGAATGTCTCGCGCCCCTAACATCCCGCTCAACGTTGGGAGGGACCCCATCTCCAGGGCCAGGAAGGTCTGGCCCGGGTAATCAAGGTCAGCGTTGTACAGGAAATTGTCCAGGCCTTCGCCATAATTGTCCAGAAAATTCCATTTGCCCTTGATGGGCCCCTCGAAAGCCAGCGGGGTGCGGGTGGTCGACTGAAAGATGGTCGCGAACCCCATCTTTTCCAGGGTTCTGGCCAGAACAAATGGCTCGTGCAAAAACTCCCCCGAGCCCACCACCCGGACCGGGCCCGGGCCCAGAGCGCGAGCCTCAGCCTCAGCCGCGCGCTGGGCTTTCTGAGTCAAGGCCCGCGCCTGGGCGGGCCGCAGGCCCAGGCGACCGCGGTTGATCACCAGCTCTTCTTTCAGGGCCCAGTCCCCCACGGAGCGCGTCAGGGGGGCGGGGGGCGACGGCGGCCCCTGGGCTTCGAACTCAAACTCCCCCGCCAAAAGCGAGACAAACCGGGCCGACTCTCGCGGCTTCCAAGGGGCCTGAGCCAGGAAATTCACCCGCCCCTCCTCAGAAAGCCAGTTCGTCAGGCAGACCAGGGCCAGCTTTTTAAAACCCTGGTTTCTTTGCGAGTAGGCCAGGGCCAGGTTGAAAAGGGTTCGCCCGGTGGAGATTTCGTCGTCCACCAGAACCAGGCTCTGGGCCTCGCGGAAGATTCGCTGGGCCGCCTCGCCCTCAGGCTCGTAAACCAGGTGGTCCCGGGCGTGGGAGTGGGGCTCATCAATTTTGAGGGCCACCGGTCGGCCCAGATTATAGCGAGTGGTGTGGCTGAAGAGGGCGGCCTCTTCCCCGGTCAAATCCAGCCAGCTCTCGTAAACGCCCCGGCCCAGGCCAATGGCGGTCTCGGCCATGGCCAGAAAAAGAACCGGGCCCGGGAGGGGGCCCAGTTTAGCGGCCAGCGCCTCGTGGGTCCAGGTCATCGCCTGAGGTTGGCAGGGCCAGTGCTTGCCGAGAACCTTGCTGACAAAGATGAAGGGTCTTTTGGCGTTGAGCCGGCTGGCCACCGCGCAAAGCTCGTCGAAGGGCTGGTCAGCCCAATGAATCTTGACTGTCAGACGCCCACCCTCAAGCTCAAAGGACCTGGCGCCCTGATTCAGGGGGCTTTTATCGTTGGGGCTACTCATAAATAAATGGTTGATAGGCCTGGTTAACGAAGAGGTCATAAACCTGATCTGGCAACAGCGCCTCGTCCGCCCCCAGAGCCAGGCGCAGAGCCCAGTAGGGGTAGTTGATCCCGGCCAGGCACGAGAAGTACAGGCCGCCGGCCATCCGGGGGTTGATCTCCAGAAGTTTCAAACCCTCTGGGGAGTCAATGAGCTGAAGGTTAAACAGATGGCTTAACTGGAAAATTTCCGTGAGCCGCTCCGCGATCGCCAAAGCCTTCTCGTGGCGGACCAGTTTTTCCGGTCGCCCGGGCAGCTGGGGTTTTTGTCGGGTTGAGGCCCGCAAGAGGCGACCGGCCTGGGCCAGGCAGTCGAGGCTGTATTCCGGGCCGGGCAAGAGTTCCATGACCAGCAGCCGGGGAAACTCTTCCGGCGGGACCGAGCCCAGTTTGGCCCGCGCTTCCTCCAAGGTCGTTTTATGGGGGGCGCCGCCCAGGTAAGCGGCCAGAAGATTACCTGATTTTTCCAGGATTTTAAAGCCCAGGCCATAAATCGATTTAGGCGGTTTGAAACAGACCCGGCGGCCAGAGGCGGCCAGAGCCTCGACCGCCTGAGTGAGCTCGGTGAGGCCGCGGACCTCCTGATAACGCGGGAGGTTTAAGCCACTCTGAGCCAGTTGGGCGTAAAAGGCGGCCTTGTCGTTTAAGATGTCCAGGACCTCGGGTTCGGCGCAAACCAATAAACGCGCGCTCAGGGCCGAAAATTCCTCTTTTCGGGCGGCCAGGGCCCGGGCGCCCCGGGCTGGCCAGAAGAGATCCACGCCCCAGTGGCGGCAGGTGGCCAGGCACCAGTCCACGTAAGCGTCAGGCTCCAGGGCCTGGGGTTCCAGGAAGAACTCGTCCGCCAAAGGCCGAGCCACAAACTGGGGATTTTCGTGGCTCAGAAGGATTCGCAGGCGGTCGGGGAAACCGTGGCGCCGCTCGCCTTCCCGCAGCGACTGACAGATGTTATAGACACTGGAGAAGGTGTGATTAAACCATAGCGTGATCAAACAAAATCCTCTGGGCCTGGAGGTTTCTCCTCAACTAAGTTTGAGCTGGCGGGGCGAGCTTGACGCCGAGCCCGAAAATAGTCAGCCGTGGCCAGGCCAGCTCGACCCCGGGAACTCGAGGGCTATTTTCGGCCCAAGGCCCAATATTTCAGAAAAGGCGGTTTTTTTTGCCAAACAGCCGCGGTTGGCTGGCCGGGAAGCGGCCGGAAAACCTCGCCAGGGCGGTTGGTGGGAAGAACTAGTCATAGTCAGAGTGGGGCTCCAGGTCGCTGGCGGCCCCACGTCAAGGCTCGGCCCGAGTTTTTCCCCCGGGAGCGACCGCGGCCATCAGGAAGGAGGCTTACAGGACGCCGACCATGGCTGGAACCAGATCCTTAGCCACCCGGCCACTGGCGGGATCCCCCAGGGCGTGCATCTTCCACTCGCCCTGGTGCCGATAGAGCTTGGCCATGATCAGGCCGGTGTGCGCGCCGCCCCCGGAGAGGGTGTACTTGGCGATTTCCTGGTTGTTGGTTCCATCGACCAGGCGGCAGAAAGCGTTGGCGACCTCGTTGAAGCTCTGACCCTGGTAACTGTTGACGGTAAAGACCAGGAACTTGACGTTGGCCGGGACCTTTTGGAGGTCCACGATGATCTGCTCATCGTCGCCCTCACCCTCGCCGGTGAGGTTGTCGCCGGTGTGGGTGATGGAGCCGTCCTTGCTTTTCAGTTGCCCGAAGTAAACTAAGTCCAAGGGCTTTTTCTGCTCATCGAACAAAGCGCACGAGGCGTCGAGATCGATGGATTTGCCGGCCTTGACCGGGTCCCAGCCCAGGCCCATGATGACTTTGGTTAAGCCGCCACCGGAGTCTTTCTGCAGGTTGATTTTCTGGCCTTTGACCAGGTTTATGCCCATGTTACGCCCTCCCGAATATGTTTAGCGAAGTTAGTCGGTGGCCTCTGGAGGCCGAGTTGATGAAAAAAAGTTGACGAAAAAAGAGTCAGGCAAAAAAGAGTCAGGCTAGATTTTTTTCGGGACTATGCCCAATCTTTGCAGCCAGCCGACGAAGGAAGACGGGTTCCGGGTCTGAATGAGGACCGTCCCCGGGCCGGTGAAACGGCAGACCAGGCTCTCGCCGGACATCCAGCTGTTGATCCAGCCATTGGAGGCCTTTTCAATGGTGTAATTCATATAGTCCGGCCAGGCCACCAGATGGCCGTTATCGACAATGACCTGTTGCCCGGGCTCGACGTCCAGGGCGTGGATAGCCCCGTAAGAGGAGACAAACACCACGCCTCGACCGGTGATTTTCAGGATAAAGAAACCTTCCCTGGAGAAAAGCCCTTTTGACAGGCTTTGCATGGTCGTGCTGATCTCCACGCCCTCGGTGGCCGCCAGGAACCCATCCTTCTGGACCACCAGGCCGTAGGAGCCATCAAGCTCCACGTCAGTGATCCCGCCAGGTTGGGCGTGGCCCAACAGAGCCATGCCGGGCCCGCGCTTGGCCTCCAGGTATTGGAAGAAGAACTTTTCCCCGGCCAGCTTCCGAGCCAGGGATTTAAAAAGGCCGCCCTCGGCTCCACCGGTCACGTCAATGGTCGCGGACATGGCCACCATGGCGTCGGACTCGGCCTTGATTTTCTCCCCCTGATTGAGCTGGTAACGCACCAAGGGAAAGGCCTCCCCGTGGATGATTTCGTATTTGGGCACGTTCTTCCCTCCCTGAAGCTGGGGCTTTTGATTTAGCCAGTTATCTGGTCTGAGCGTTATCTGGTCTGACCGTTATTTGGTTTGGCCGATCGGGCCAATGTCCATGACCACCTTGGCTCCTTGATAGCCGATCCGGTTTTCCGAGCTGGGGGCGCTGTACATCTCCAGATTTTGAACCTCAATGGAACCGGGCTCCTGGCCAAACAGCAGTTCCCCGAAACATAGGGTGTAACTGTTGTATTTGGCGCTGGCGCTTTTGGCCGGGATCTCCACGACCTGGGGGCCATTGGTGATCCGGACAAAGACCCCGTACTCCCGGAAAGAGCCAGTCCCGTTCTCCAGGGCGCTGTAGGAGCTGACCGCCACTGAGGCGATGTCGGGATGCCATTTGACCAAAATCTTCTCCAGCTCGCCCGGGGCCCGGACATCGCCCCCGTGCCGGATGGCCCCCTCGCTGGTGGCCAGGGCCTCATCAGCGTTGGCCGCCCCAATATAGACCAGCCGGCCATCGCGGTAGCGGACCAGGGCTTTTAGGTCATAATCCTTGTTTTTAGCTGTCCAGCCATTTTCAATGACGATTTCCGAAGCGGCGTTTTTGTTGAGGTTGATTTTCTGGCCCTTGGTCAAAGTGATCTTCGAGGGTTTAAGGGCGGCCGATTCGGGCTGAGGGGCCGGCGGGGTGGGGGGCGTCGCGGCTGGCTTGGCTGGGGCCTCCATTTGCTCGCCACCATAATGCTGCAGCAACGCCGCCAGTCCCCCGTTAAAGCCGCTGGCCACCGCGGCCAGGCGCCATTCGTCCTTGCGATAGATCTCTATGGCGATCAGGGCCTTTTCCCCGGCAAAGTCCGCCCCGGTCAGCTCCAGGGAAAGGGCCGC
>JAISMU010000123.1 GCA_031276635.1 Deltaproteobacteria bacterium
ATAATAATATAAACTATTAATTTATATTTAATCTTTATTACCAAAAATAGAATTTTTATATAAGATAGAATGCCAAATAATTTCATTAATTAAATCTTTTTTGTTTAAGTTATTAGATATACTTAGATTTAACTTACTAACAACAGCATATAATTGTTTAACTTTATATTTTTCTAGTTTTGCGGTCGCCTGAATTTTATCAGTTGTGTTATCAAGATATTTTACCAAATCGTTTACAACAGGGTCATCAGATAATTCAATAACTTCTTGTTTTTTTTCTTTTTCGAAAGAAATAGTAATTTTAAATTTACCTTCTTCAACTAAAGAAAGGTCTTCTGAAGACAAATTTTTTATTATCTCTAATAATTTTTTTACTAAATTATTTAAAATATTATATATTTGCATATAACAACCTTATTTAATTTGATCTAACAATTCGTCTAATATTTGGTTAAAGTCATTTTTTACTTTATTAAGAACAGGGTTAGCGTTGTCCTGCTGACCAACAACAGGAATTCCAGTCATGGGGGCCCTAAAAAAAAGATTATTATTTTCCCTCATATAATTATCAAATAAATATGGACCATTATTATATTTAAATAGATCTGGCGAGATATTATCTTTACGTAAAGATGGTCCTAAATTAGTTAATCTATTCATTTGAGCGGCCATGGCCTCGATGGGCCGCTCTTTTATAATTTGAACCATTGTGCAAATAATTCCAGCTAATTTAGGAGATATTATATTAAACTTATCCTTACTATTTTGCAAAAATTTATTATAATCTTTTACAATATCATCTATATATTTTATTAAATTACAAACACCATAAACTGAAAGATGATCTGGCTTAACTGGAATTAAAATATAATCGCTAGCAATAAAAGCATTTTTAGATATAATATTAAAATTAGGAGGACAATCTAATAAAATATAATCAAAATTATCTTTTAATGGTGAAATAAAATTTTTTAACAAATTATGTATTTTAAAAAAATTAAACTGTATCTGTTCCGAGTTGACACCAGCTAACTCAGCGGATAATTCTGAATCTATATGTGTTAAATAAAAAGAGGAAGGAATTAACGACAAAAAATTATTTTTAGATTTATTATTTATAGTATTATTTAATTTAAACTTATCAAAAACAAAATTATTATAATTTATTTCTTCACCCAAAAAACGATAACTAAAAATTCTCACGCATGATTGATTAGTTAACTCATTTAATAACTCATGATCTACAAAAGATAATGACAGACTGGCTTGCCCATCGAGATCAATTAACAATACTCTATTATTATTTTTTGCGAGTAGCGCGCCTAAATTGGCGGTTAGTGTCGTTTTACCAACACCACCTTTATAATTTGATATTGCGATAACTTTAGCGGTCATAAGAATACCAACCACATTAACAAATAAATATTAAATTTTATTATCTTTTCAATTAAATATTTCGTTATAAAAATAATCCCTATTTTTTGGCTGAATTTGTGATATCCGCATCAATTACTCACGGCATTTCCGGCGCCCTATTTTCAGCCAATAGGGGCGCGACCAGGCTCTGGTCAAGACCTGGCCGGAGCCAGTTTGGCTCAAACCAAACCTCTAATACTTTATACCATAATCTTCTTGGCTGTAAATAGAAAAAAATCCACCTCGCCCTCACTCGCTTATTGAATTGCCCTCGCCCTTTTGTTAGAATAGCGAATCATTTAATTGACCTTTTCAATTAATTACATTTTCTTATTTATTGACTAAAATTAAATTTTTTGTATATTTTTGCATTATTATTTGTTTTTCTGTTTCTATGAGGTTATTTTTATGGCTGTTACTCTCATTAAAGGCCAGAATATATCTTTATCCGGAGAGGTTCCCGGCTTAAAGTCGGTCTATGTCGGCTTGGGCTGGGATCCTAGAGACACAGTGGGCGATGATTTTGACCTGGACGCCTCGGTCTTCCTTTTAAACGATAAGAATGTTGTCCAAAAAGACGAGGATTTCATCTTTTATGGTAACTTGAAATCCCTTGATGGCTCAGTGGAGCATACTGGCGACAATTTGACCGGTGGAGGCGAAGGAGACGACGAAGTCATCAAAGTCAACCTGGAAGTCGTGCCCTCGTCTATCCATAAGCTGATCTTCACGGTCACTATTTATGAGGCCGACAAAAGGTCCCAGAACTTTGGCATGGTCTCCAACGCCTTCATCCGCATTGTCAATCAAGTGGATAACCGTGAGATCACCCGTTTCGACCTGTCCGAGGATCTGAGCGTGGAGACGGCCATGATCTTCGGGGAGATCTACCGGCACAAAAATGACTGGAAATTTCGGGCGGTGGGCCAGGGGTTCGCCGGAGGGCTGGCGGCTTTATGCCGGCATTACGGCGTGGACGTGGAGGACTGACCTCAGCCGCCCAACTGGCCTTTAACTATATTCAGCCCCAGCCAAAAAATCTCTCCCCGCGAGGCTGGACCGCCCTTGGGGCTACCTTTCTCTGGGAGGCGCGGCCAGTAAACGGCCCCGCCCGAGGGGAGTTGTTTTCCCGCTGGCCTGAGGGCTTAAAAAATCAACCCAAATATGATTCAATGATCTTATGAAAAAAAACCTCATCACCATACTTGTCCATAACCGGCCCGGGGTTCTGTCCCACGTGGCCGGCCTGGTCACGCGGCGAGGCTACAACGTGGATTCCATCGCCGCCGGGCCCACCCAGGACCACAGCGTCACCCGCATCACCCTGGTGGTGGCGGGCGACACGGCCACCGTTGAGCAAGTGGTCAAGCAATTCCAAAAACTCGTTGATGTCATCTCCGTGGAGATCCTTGAGTATGACAACGCCCTGACCGGGGAACTGGCCCTGATCACTTTGCAGGCTGGCTCAGCTCGCCACAAACGTCTCATGGACCTGGCTAGCCTTTTTGGCTTCAAGATAATCGACATTCGGGCCGACCGGGTCACCGTTGAGGTGGCTGGCTCGGCCCGGGACGTGGACACCGTGGTGGCGGCCTTGACCCCCTTTCCCATCATCGCCATGGCCAGAACCGGCCTGGTGGCTTTGCCTCGCTCCCAGGCGAGCCTGTCCAGGAGTCTCCATGACCTCCCCGCCGCCCCGACAAGCCAGGATTGACCGGGTTACCCTGGAAACCTCCATCTCTGGGACCCTGCGCTTGGACGGGGGCTCCATTAAGGTGACCACCAGCTCGGGTTTTTTCCAGCATATGTTGTTCTCTCTGGCCGTTTACGCCGGCTGGGGCCTGGAGCTAAACATCGCCGGCGACACGCGCGTGGACTATCACCACACGGTGGAGGACACAGGTCTGGCTCTGGGGGAGATGTTAGCCCTGGCCCTGGGCGACTTCTCTGGGCACCAGCGATTTGGCCAGAGCCTCGTTCCCATGGACGAGGCTTTGGTCGAGACCGCCCTGGACGCGGGGCGTCGGCCTTATCTCCACTTTGAGGGCCAATGGCCCCAACCCCTGGCCGGGGATTTCGACCTTTGCCTGGTCGAGGAATTCTGGCGGGCCTTAACTCAGAAGGCCGGCTGGACTTTGCATCTGACCCTGCGCCACGGGCGCAACAGTCATCACCTGGCCGAGGCCCTCTTCAAATCCGTGGGCCTGGCGGCTCGCCAGGCTCTGGCGCCCCGCGAGGGCGGGGTTCTATCGACCAAGGGCGTGCTGTGACCCAATTAACCCTCATCCCGGCCATTGATTTAAAGGATGGCCGCTGCGTGCGCCTCACCCAGGGCCGTTTTGAGGACGAGACCGTCTACGGCGACGACCCGGTGGTCATGGCCAAACGCTGGGTCAGCGAGGGAACCCAGTGGCTGCACCTGGTTAACCTCGACGGCTCCCTGGGCCACGAAAAGGCCAATCGGGCGGCCATTGAGGCCATTGTCGCCCTGAGTCTGGCCAAAATCCAGCTGGGCGGCGGGATCCGAACGTTGACGGCCATTGAGACTTGGCTCGACGCCGGCGTGGACCGCCTGATTCTGGGGACCCTTGTCTGCGAGGATCCGCGGCTGGTGGAGAAGGCTTGCGCTCAATTTCCTGGCCGCCTGGCCGCCTCCCTGGACTCGGTCGGCTCCCGGCTCCGAATTCGGGGCTGGCTGGCGGATGGGGGCCAGGACGTTCTGACGGTGGCGGCGACCTTGAAAGATCTGGGCCTCAGCCTGGTCATCCACACGGACGTGGAAAGGGATGGGACCCAATTGGGTCCCAATCTGCCCCTCGCCGCCGAAGTGGCCAGGCTCTCGGGTCTCCCAACCCTGGTGGCCGGGGGGGTCGCTGGCCCCCAAGACCTCGAGGCCTTAAAAAATCTGGCCGCCCCAGGGATCATCGGGGCGATCTCTGGGCGGGCCCTGTACGAGGGCGCCCTGAGCCTGGCCCAGGCCAGGCTAATTCTGGGCAATTGAGGCTTCCTCTCTCGTGAACCCCGCCGCCCTGGACCTTGTGGACTATGGGGCCGCCCTGGCCGCCCTGGCCGCGGCCACCCACTCCGAGCCCGGCTCCCAAGCGGCTCTGGCCTTAAGGCCAGACCTAGAGCCCTCAGCCATTGAGCGATCCTGGGCCCGCGTCGCCGAGGGCCGAAAGCTGGCTCAATTGGCCGAACCCCCGGACTTGCGGGAGCTGGTCGATCTGACCCCGTTACTGACCGCCTTGAAACCGGAAGGAGCTCTTTTAGAGCCTTTGGAGCTCCTGGTCATCGGTCGGGTGGCCGCCACTTCCCGCGAAGCCCGCCAAACCTTCCTCAGCCAAGCCGAGTCCTGCCCTCTTCTGGCGGAGCTAGCCCAGGAACTGGACTCCTTCGACCCTCTGGTGGAGAACATCGCTAGGAGCGTGGGCCCGGAGGGGGAAATCTTAGACACCGCCAGCCCCACCCTGACCCGCCTGCGCCAGGAGCTGACCTCAGCCCGGGCCGCTCTTCAGAGCCGCCTGGAGGAGATGATCCGCTCCCCGGAAATCAAGCCCATTGTCCGCGACGAGATCATCACCACTCGGGGCGAGCGCTTTGTCATCCCGGTTCGAGCCGGGGCCGCCGGTCGCTCGCGGGGCCTGGTGCATGACTGGTCCAAAAGTGGGGCCACGGCTTACCTCGAGCCGTTGGAGACCGTGCCGGACAACAACCGCTTGGCCTATTTGCGCAACCGGGAAAAAGAGGAGATCTTTCAGATCTTAAGCCGCCTCTCGGCCCAAGCCCGCCAGATGGCCCCTGAGCTGGCCCAGGCCACCCAGATTCTGGCCCAACTGGACCTCATCATGGCCGAGGCTCGCCTGGCCGAGGCTTGGAATTGTGTCACTCCCCAGTGGCGACCAAGCCAGGGCTTTGACCTCCGCGGAGCCCGCCATCCCCTGCTGGAAAAAACCTTGGCTGAGCGAGGTCGGGCCATGGTCCCCCTGACCCTCACCGCCTCCCCGGAGTCTCCGATCCTGGTCATCTCGGGCTTGAACACCGGCGGCAAAACCGTGGCCCTGAAAACCCTGGGCCTCATTCTGGCTCTGGCCAAAACGGGTCTGCCTATCCCAGCCGACGAGGGCTCTTATCTGGATTTTCCCGAGGATCTGCTGGCCATTATGGGCGATAACCAGGATTTAACCGCGGATCTCTCGACCTTCTCCGGCCACGTCCGGGCCATCGGTCAGGTTCTGGCCGAGGCCCGGCCCGGGGTGGTCATTGTCCTGGATGAGCTCGGGGGAGGCACGGATCCGGCCGAGGGGGCGGCTTTAGGCCTGGCCGTGTTGGAAAGGCTCCGAACCAGCGGGGCCCTGTGTTTGGCGGCCACCCACTTTCACCTCATTAAAAGCTGGGCCGCCCTAACCGAGGGCGTGGTCTCGGTGGCCGTCAAAGCCTCCCCCGACGGGCGGCCCATGTACGGGCTGGCTTACGGTAGCCCAGGCTTCTCCGGGGGCTTGGCCATGGCCCGGCGCCTGGGCCTGCCGAAGGAGCTGGTGGACCGGGCTGAAAGTTACCTGGACGACGGCCAGAAAGAAGCCATTAAACTCTTGCGCCGACTTGAGGAGGAGCGGGCGGCCCTCTTCGCGGAGCGGACCGAGCTGGCCAAAACCCGTTTGGCTTTGAGTCAGGCCACAGAGGCAACCCAGGCCAGCCTCAAGAAACAAACCGAGGCCCTCCAGCGTCAGGCCCACTCCCTGGACCAGGAGATTAAAGGAGCCTTGGCCCGCCACCGCCGGGAGGTGGCTGAACTCAAAAAGGAGATCCGCGAAAAAATCAATCAAGGGCAGGCCCCGGATCCGGTGGCCTTTGGTCTCAAAGCCGCCGCCTTGGCTCAGGAGTTGAGCCAGAGCCGCCCGAGCCTGCCGGAGCCGCCCCCGGCCCCGCCCTTAACGAAGGTCGCCCCGGGGGACCGGGTGCTGGTGGGTCGATTGGGCCGCTCGGGGATCGTGCGCGCCTTTAACCAAGAGAAAAACGAGGCTCTCATCGACGCTGGGGGGCTCTCGGTCAAGGCCACCCTGGCCGAGCTTTTCGCGCCCCCCCAGGTTGACCAGCGGCCCCAGACCCGGATCACCTTCGCCTTGAGACAAGAGGATGACCGGGGTCTGGCCCTGAACCTGCTGGGCCAGACTGTGGAGGAGGCCACCTCGCTCATTGACCGGGAGATTGAGCTGGCCCTGGTCCGCGGCCAAAAACGCCTGACCATTATCCACGGCCTGGGCACCGGTCGGCTGCGACGCGGGATCGCCGCTCATTTGAAGGGTCACCCCATGGTTCAGGAGCTCATCTGGCCCACCGACGCCCCTGGCGGGCACGGGATAACCACGGTGGAATTAGCCTGAGCCGGGGGCCGGGTCAACCCCAGTTAAAACGCGGCTGAGACCTCAAAAAAAGGCCTAACCTGGTTTTAGCGGAACCAGCTCGCCCCGAGACTGTCAGATTTTTTTTCCGCGAGTCTTTGACCAGGGCGAAAAGTCCTGACTGGCGGCTAAAATCGCGGCCAGGCCCTTGTCCATAAAACTGGGCCAAGGGGCTCGGAGCGATCTAGCTGGGAAATCCGGCGACATTTGACCCTGTTTCGCTATCTCCAAATGACTTTTCCTGAATAACATCAGCCAGTTAATATCTTGGAATCAATAAATTTTTAAAACTTGCGTCGTGTGGATATAAAAATATAACTTGACACAAGGTTTAACTGATTGTATTTTTGAACAATTGTTGCCTTCGCAAAATTCCGGTTTTAAAAATAGTCCTCTATTTTTCTAGTCGCGTAAATGGCTATGATTTATTTAAAATAAAAAATATACTCTTTTATTATTATGTCTAAATTGCTATATATTAAAACTATCTTATCAATAAATTATTTTTTATTGTTTTAATATTAATCTAGGTTTGATATTTTAAGGATAACGATGTTTTTTTTAAAAAAATACAAAAATGAAGCCTCACCTTTTTTAAAGTGGGCAGGAGGAAAGTCTCAGATCCTTGGTGAAATTCGCCAGAAATATCCAGAGGGATTAGGAGTTAGCGTTACAAAATATGCTGAGCCATTCATTGGTGGAGGGGCTGTTCTGTTTGATGTATTAAACAATTATACGCTTAAAAATGTTTATATTAGCGATATAAATCATGAATTAATCAATACTTATATATCAATACGAGATAATGTTTCTGATTTAATTAAAATTTTAGGAGAATTAGAGTCTCAATATTTATCTAAAGACGAAGAAGGCCGAAAAAAAGAGTATTATTTAAATAGGACTAGATTTAACGCATTAAAAGCTGAGTCGAGCGACTCAGTAGAGTTGGCCGCGCTCTTTATAGCTCTAAACCACACATGTTTTAACGGGCTTTATCGCGTAAATTCGAAGGGGAATTTTAACGTTCCTCAAGGCAGCTATAAAAACCCAAAAATTTGTGATAGAAAAAATTTAATAGCGGTTTCCTCGGCTCTTAAGGATGTAGAAATAGTTTGGGGCAATTATAAACTTTCCAAATCCTTTATTGATGAGAATACCTTTGCGTATTTTGATCCTCCATATCGCCCTTTAAACTCTACATCTAACTTTACCTCATACGCGCAGGATGGATTTGGAGATAAAGAGCAGATT
This sequence comes from Deltaproteobacteria bacterium, assembly GCA_031276635.1. Taxonomy (GTDB): domain Bacteria; phylum Desulfobacterota; class Desulfarculia; order Adiutricales; family Adiutricaceae; genus JAIROO01. The sequence continues at coordinate 8,067 of JAISMU010000123.1, forward strand.
GAGCTCGCTCGGTTTATTGACTTAATGAGTGAGTGTGGTTCTTTTATTATTGCTAGTAACAGCGATCCAACTAATTTTGATCCAAAAGATGATTTTTTTGATAAATTATATTCTAAACATTCTATAAAACGTATTGACGCTACCCGCGCAATTAATTCTATTGGTGTTAATCGTGGTTGTGTTCGAGAATTATTAATTGTAACTGAATAATGATTTATTTTTTTATTATTGTTTATACAATAGAAAGTTTTTTGATTGATTAGCAATTTTGATTTATTGTTTTCCAAATTTTATAATATCATTTCTAATATTTATGATATAAAAATAGAATTAAATATACTTAATCCTTTAATTGGTCACTGGCTCCCCGCCGAGGCCTCGGCCGGTGGGGCGGGCAGGAGCGTCTCCAGGGAACGCAGAGTCTCCCCTCGCTGGGCCTCTATAGCCGCCAAAATCTCTTGCCTCAACTCCTCGCGATTAATCAACTCTTCTAAACTAAGCATAGCTTTTTCCATAAAGAGGCCAGCGACCAGACCGGCCAGAAACCCAGCCGTCGCCCCAATGGCCGTGCCAGGGCCAGGAGCGACGAGACTACCTCCGCCTGCCCCGAACGCCGCCCCGCCGGCGGCCGAGAAGGACTTGGCGGCGGCTATTTTGACCAAAGCCCCAGCGGCCATTTTGAAGATGGCTTTTTGGCCAATCTTGCCCACCACCACAGCCACTAACACTCCGCTGGAGAGCCCAGCCACCCCGCTGACCCCCAACCGGCTCTTAAAGGATATGGTCTCCACCGGTCTAACCTGGCGGACCAAACTCTCCAGGGACATGGGCCTGATTCTGGCGCCCTTGGCCACGTCCACTGGAACCTCAAAATGAGTCAGGCTTTTCTGGGCCAGTTCCGTCAAGCGACCTTGGTAGTCAGCCAACTTGGTCTCTAGGCCCTTTACCCGCTCGAGTAATTGAGCCATGTCCACGTTAAAGCCCAGGAGCTCGACCATTTTCCCGGCCATAAACCGCTCCGCCCCGGCCGCGTGGCCTTTGATGAGCTCATAAAGCCGGGAATACTCGCCCGAAAGGCTGTAATACCAGTCCAGATACAGGTCAACGTTATCGCGATACTGGTCGAAAATTCGCTGGACCCGCTGGATGATGGCCACGCGGTCAGCCTTGATGGGAACTAAAAGGGCCGCGGCGAGCTTTTTAATCTCCGCCTCCGCCGCCTGGTCGAAATAACGGCCCCCAATAACCAGATAAACCCGGTCACCCCGCTCCTGAATTTGGAGCCGAGCCTCCCGCAGGGCCGCCCCCCGGGGGCCGGCGAGGTTAATCTCCAGCCAGCCAGCCAGCGGCCAGAGAATGACCAGGGCAAACACGCCCAGAAAGGCCGAGTAGGCGGCCAGGGTTGAGGTTTTCAGGTGAGGCGGGGTCGCGGCCTCGGTCGGCGGGACCAAGCCTCGACGCCACTCCCCGGGCGGCAGGTTGAAAAAGGCGATGACCGCCAAAAACCCCCCATAAAGGCAAAAACTGTTGAGAGCCTGCAAAAGGGCTCCCACTGGCCTCGACCAATCCCGGGCCAGACTCAGGGCCCGCTGGCCCCAAGTCCCGAACATGGCCGCCCAGGACCCTATTTCCCGCAAAAACGCCGAGCCAGACTGGGCGAAGGGACTGGCCTGAGCAGACTGGTTAGCCAGCTCCGTCTCCCCCCCCAGGAGCCAGAGGGTCAAAAAACGCCCAGCCCCCAACAAAACCGGGGTCAGGACCAGAGCCCAGAAGTTCCGCCGGGCCGGTCGAAGCCAGGAGATGGACTCTTGGGCCAGCCTTTGAGGAAAGAGCCATTTGACCAGAAAAAAAGCCGGAAAGGCCAACCCCACCCAGAGCCAGTCCAGGCCCCGGAGACAGGCCAGGTTAAAAAGAGTCAGGGTGGCGAGAGGAATACTGAGGAGAAAAAGACCAATATTGAGCCAGAAACCTTGAGACAAAAAATGATAAACCCGACCAGCCGGATCAAAAGTGTGGGCCAGCCGAAAGCGACGAATCCCGGCCCGATGGCAAAGCAATAAGGATATGGGGAGAGCGAGCCCCAAGACCCAGACCCAGAAGAAGGCCAGGGGCATCGCGGGGGTTAAGAGCCCAAAGAGCCGAAGCAGCCCAAAAATAGCCAGACAGGTTAAAAAAGGGCGAGTGAGTTTGGATTTTGGGGCCATGAGCTCTTCCCTCGGGTTAAAAAAGTGGCCTCGCCTAGCGGGCGCCAAGAATTGGCCAGGCGAGAGGGGCCACCTCGGCCAAAGCTACGGCCAAGGCTACGGCCAAAAATTGTCCGGAAAATAAATTTTCGCCATTGAGACCCGCGATTATTTTCTTTGGAAAGCTGGAAATATGGTAACATAAGACTCGCGGCGAGCTTTAAAAAGAAAAAAACGGCTAAAAACCCCTAGCTCGCCAAAAGAATCTAATCTTAACCGCGCCGGCGGCGAGAGCTCTTTAAGAATGGCCTCTTATTATAAACTTACTGTCTAATTAATTTATTGTTAAAGATCTTCATATAAATTTTCACGTTTAAACGCTCATTCTATCTAAAGCTTTCAACTGAGGGCGAACTTTATAAATTTTTTTGCCAAATTAAGTAAAATTTTTATTATCATTTCTTTTGTTCTAAATTTAAAAAATCGCATCATGTTTAGTTATTTACATTATATTATTTCCATAAATAAATGTAATTCTAACTTTGGACCAAGCGGCTTGGGGTCGCTTCACCCGCCCGGTCTTTCGCGATTATAAAGCCAAGTATAGCTCATTTTGAGCGAAAGCCCAAATAGAGCCCTGGTGTTTTTAGAAATTGACGACTTTTAGGTTATATTGATTGCTCAGGCGTTCCCTCCAGGCTGCCTAGAAAGCCAAGGCCAAAACATGGATCCGCTGAACAACCCTTTCTGCCTTCTGAGCGCCTCGGTCTGGGATGACTCCGCCAAGCTCCAGGAGCGGATCTCGGAAAAATCCCTGACCTTGAGCCACCGGACCCTCGCCCGGCTCCATTCCATCCTCGTGGACCCTCGCCAGCGCCTGATGGTGGAGATGGCTTGGCTGCCGGGTTTGAGCGAGACGGAAAGCGACCACCTCCTCGGCCTTTTGAAAAAGACCCCCGAACGTCTTCTGAGCCAGGGCTCCGGCCCGACCCCGCCCCTGGCCCAGGCCAATCTCCTGGTAGCCGCCCTACCCCAGGCCCAAAACCGCCGGCTGGATTTTGTCCTGGCCCTGGCCGAGGCCTTTGACCAGATCGACCCGAAAGAGGTTTTGGCGGCCATCAACGAGCCCAGGCAAAAGGCTGGCTGGCCCCTGGCCAATCTGGACCAAATCCAGATGGAAATAAAAGAGCGCCAGGCCTATTGCCTGAAAACCATAAGAGAGCAGCTCGACCAGCTGGCGGCCCCCCAACGCCTGACCTTTTTTACCAAGTTAGTCGAGGTGGGCACTAACCAGGGCCAAAAGCCGCCTCAGACCCTGGTGGTCGAGATCTTAAACGAGTTCCGCCAGGAAGCTGAGTTACCCCTGAACCAAAGGGCCCGACGAGTTTTTGAGCTAATCTCGGCCCTCCACGCCCTGATTGAGGCGCCCGAGGGTCAGGACGCCGCGAAAATAATCTCGACCGCGGAAAAACTGAGCAAAGCCACCAAAATCTGGGACCAACTGGCCCAGCCATTTCAAATCCTGGCCAAAAGCCAAGGGCAAAATCAACCCAACAGCCAAATCATGGCCATGAAAATTCGGGAACTGGCCTTTTTAGCCTACAACTCTCACGGTTACCTGTCCCTGGCCCAAAACTTAACGAAACTGCTGGGAGAGGTTTTCGCCGAGGTGGTCGACGTGGCGGAGCAGGCGGAAAAGGACCGCGTTCTTCTGGACCAATTGGCCCAGGTGGCCGAAGTCAAAGCCAAAGATCAATTAAGCGACGACTCCATCCGGCAAACCCTGGCCCAAGTGGTGAGCCTGGTCAAGGATATTAACGCCCAGTTGAAAAAAAACCCTCAAGACGCGGAACTGACCCAGGAGATTGACCAGCTCATCGCGCTTTTAGGGACTATCGCTTTAAGCGCCCAAACCGAGGCCGCGGTCGAAAAAGTGATCTTGATGAGCCGGACCTTGGCCTTAAGCTTGCGTTATCATTATGGGCGGGCCAACTCGGCCATGGCCATTTTGAGCGAGTTAAGTCGAATTTTCCAGGGAACCGAGCCTTTTGGCTCCCTTTTCGCCTCGGATCTGGAGTCCATCCGGCTGAACGCCCAAGCCCGCCTCAAATGGCGAGACTGGCAAAGGCGACTCCCCAAGTTCTGGAAAATCGCCCTGATCGCCTTGATCTTTTTGGCCCTCCTGGCCGGTTTCCTTTTCAGTTTGAAAAACCACCAGCCTGAGCCGCCCTCGACCAAGCCCCTGGCTATTCACCTGAAACCTCCCCTGGCCTCAGGCCCCGGCGGGAAAAAGAACCCGACGGTGGAGCCAGCTAAACGTTTGATTATTGAGTGGCCTTGTCCTGAGTCAGGGACAAAAGATGGCTGTCCATCTCAACTTTGAGCTTAACCATTTTCTTGAGAGTGGCCTGACTCAGAAAAGGCAGTTTTTCTGGGGAGTCTTGAGCCATCGCCAGGGGAAAGACTCTATAAGCCCGGCGCCGGCCGGCTATATAGGAATGACAGATGGTGGGAATGACCTGGACCCGCTCAATAACCCCGCGCCCATTTTCGTCAATGGTCAGAACGCAATCGAGGATGAACCCCAGGTTGGTGTAAGGCTTAAACTGGTTACTGATGAAATTGCCCAGGCTGTAGGCGACCAACTGGGTCTGGCCTTGACGCGAGCCAATCCAGACTGGTTGAGCCATGTGGGGATGGTGGCCCAGGACCAGATCCGCCCCCAATAAACCCCGGTCCGGGTCGCCAGCCAGGATCTTCCCCACCAATTCCTTTTGCCGGGCGTTGGGCCAACGCTGATACTCCTCGCCAAAATGGAGATTGACTACGACAAAATCAGCCCCGGCTCTTCTGGCTTCGGCCAGGTCATCAAGGATCTCCTCATTGGCCAGATAACCCAGCCGCCAGCCCTCAGCCTGAGGAGGGCCGGGGTTTCCGTTAAAGCCGTAGGAATAGGCCAAAAGCCCCACCATGACGCCATTATAGACGCTCACCAGGCGCCTGGATTTGTCGGTGGCCCCGGCGTAAGCCCCCACATAGCCCAACCCGGCCATTTCAACGTTATTAATGGTGGCCGCTAAACCTGGCCAACCGCGATCCAGGGCGTGGTTGTTGGTGACCACCAAGGTGGTAAAGCCGACGGATTTGAGGTTAGCCGCCAACTCAGCCGGCACGTTGAAGCTAGGATAACCGCCAAAACCCCGCTCAGCCCCGGCCAGGGGAGTCTCCAGATTGCCGATGACCAGATCGGCCTGACGGAAAAGTGGCTGGACGAACTCAAAATACGGGGTGAAATCGTAGCCGCCCTCAGGCCGGCGGGCCGCGTTTCTCAAGGGGCTATGAGTGAGGATATCGCCCACAGCCATCAGCCGGACTGAGCATTTCTGACCCTTTAAGGCGGCAGGTCGCGGCGGGGCGACCACTGGCGCGGGCTGGGTCGGCGAGAACAAGCCTGAGGGCGGGGACTCCAAGCCCTGACCTGAGGTTGACTGGGCCAACCCCTGGCCGAGCCAACCAAAAACCAGAGCCAGAGCGGCCACCCAGCCCCAAAACGCTCTCCCTCGACTTTTCTTTAACCAGGACATCGAATTCCTTCGCGAATCTCACGCTAATAAAAAAAAATATCAAGCCAAACCCGCGAAATAGCCGGCCAGCCAAAGTTTTTAGCCAAAACCCAGGCTGGGGCCCGGCCCGAGGCGGATTGGAGTCGCCAAGGCCGGCGAGCTCAAAAAAAGGCTTCGACGCCATTTAGACCCTTTGGTCTTTTGACTTAGTCGGGGGAGCCTTTTTGGGGGGCTTTGAGGCCTGGCTGGGCGGCGGACGAATGGGCCGCGGGCCAAGTCGCCAAAAGGGAAGACAAACTCAGCCTTTTCGAAATCACTCTCCCCATCATCTATTATAACAAATAGTCAATTGACTCCACCTGGCGAGCCAATGAGCAAACGAACCCGAAAAGGACAGGCCCTTGGGCCACGCGCGAGCGAGTCAGGTCTAAGCCTGGGCCAGGTCAAAAGGAGTTCCCTCGCCCCGCCTGTAAGCCAAACTCAATTCGCGCCTCGCCGGGCGGAGCCTCGCTCCGCGGATAAACGATACCTTTCCAAGGCCGCGGCCTGATCCGCCGCCCAACTAACGTAACCCGCCCAGAATAAATTGGGCCTCGGCCTGGCCGATCTGAGCGGCTTGGCCCAACCAATTGGAACTCGCCAACAAGCTCGCCTTGAACCCCAGGTCAGCGGCCTCCAAATTTGGCCAAGGGGCTCTGAGCCGCCCTTTGGTTAAAAAAATTATCTCCCAGGAACCAACTTCCGCCAAGTCGCCAGACAGGCCTCCCCAAATCCGCCGCCTCAACCGGTTAAACCCGGGCCAGGCCCAACAAATTACCTGGAGTTAAAAACCCCGGCGTTTCTTGGCCTTAACCTTCTTGGCCCTCTTACTCTTGGCCTTGCTCTTGGCCACTTTTTTGGGCGGGCCTGGGCCCGGCTTAACGACTGATGAGTCAGGTTTGGTCGGTCCGACTGGCAGGGAATCCCGGAAAGCTCGTTCCAGCTCAAAGCCCCCATGTCCCGTTTCGCCGCCCTCGTGGTTGGTCGAGCCTAAATTAAACTCTTCGCTCGACTCGAAGTCATCATCATCATCATCATCGTCATCTTCATCGTCATCGTCATCGTTAAAAAAAAGATTTCTTGGCGAGAGGGAGTCCAGAGCGGTGATGAGGCGTTTATAATCCTGACGGATGAAGTCATCCGCCTCGTTAGAGTCTTTGCAGGCAAGAATATAGGACAACGAAAAATCCCTGGCCCGAGCGCGAATTGTATCAACATCATCTTCCTTTTTTTTCTTGCCCGAAAATTTCCACGGACTCTTACTAAAGCATCGGCGGAACCATTCGACCGCTTTGTCCAAGTCTTGGGGGACGCCTCTGCCATTGTAGTAGGAATTGCCTAAAATAAATTGAGAGGGAATGTGGCCCCGCTCAGCGGCGGCGGTAAACCATTTGATGGACTCGGCCAAATCAAAATGAGAATCTTCTTCGTCGCAATATAACTCGGCCAGGCTGAATTGAGCTAAGATATGGCCCTGCTCGGCGGCCCGACGCAACCATTTCAGGGCCTCAATACTATTCACGACAACGCCATCGCCATCATCAAAGATCATCCATAAGCGGTACTGAGCCCCAGCGAATCCTCCCTTAGCCGCGCGGTAATACCAGCCGAGAGCCTCCGGCTCGACGACAAAACCATCGGAAAGACAATCGTAGATTCGGCCAACCATGAATTGAGACTCCGCGTCACCAAGCTCGGCTTGAGTCAGGATGGGCTGAATAATCTCGCGCAGAGGCAAATTGGACCTACCCAACGCGTAATTACGCAACTTGCTCGCAAGCTGATCGCCAAATTCCTTACTCATAGGCTCTCACGCTCCTTTCGTCTCAACCAACTCGAATCAACTCTGGCCCGCGACCAATCAGGCCTAAGGTTTTTCCGCCGCCTCGCGTCAGTCCGTTCCCTCGATCAAGAGATCGCCGGAGCCAAATATCAGCCCATAACCCCGTCAATTTCGCGCCAGAGCCGCCTTGTCCACGAACAGTTTTCTAGATGTCAGAAATGGAGAAGCTTTCTGCAGTTGATCTTCAGCCATTTTATTCCAGGTAGCCCGTGAATCGCCGGACCCAAGGCCTGACCTGGTAACCTGGGGATTTTCCAAATCCATCCTCATTCCCAACAGGCTCAGGCGGCTTAATCGCCCTTATCGGGCTTCATTTTCTGACAGTTAGCCACTTTGGCTACCGCTGAAAATTTCTCAAGACAGGACATCATTTCAGCTAAAGAAGGTTAGACACTCCGTCCCATTTTTTAATCTTCCCCAACCACGCGTCCTCTCCAGTTTGCCCACCAATTCTTTAATCAGCTTATTAAAAGATTTGTTGATAGATTTAAAATCTTCCCGGAAATCCTCGTCCTAATAATATTTATCCTTATCCAGGCTCAGGCCTGATTAGGCCTGATTAACGACGCTTACCAGCTTTCTTTTTCTGGCGCTTGACCGCTTTGGCCGCCGCGAAATATTTTCGGTTGAGTGGATTTATCTCAACTATCGACTGCTGAGCGATAGCGCTCAATTTCCTAATCTCTTCCAAAATCTCATCCTCCCACTTCTGTTTGCCCGCCAATTTCATTATCAACTTGTTAAGAACTTTGTTGATTGATTGATAATCTTCCCGAAAATCCCCATCCAGAGAGCCTGGATCCTTTTTTTCCAGGTAAAAGGCGCTGAGGGACTTAAACTCGGATACTTTGACCAAAGACGCTAAATCAGCCTCTGTTAGCTGGTTAAAATTATAGACCTTTTTTAAACTCATGCCCATGGACAGCCATTTGACCGCCTTATCCTGGTCTTTGGGGACACCTTCGCCCGTCAAATAGGCCAGGCCAATTTCGTTTTGAGAAGGAAAATGGCCTCTCTCCGCGGCTAAAAGGAACCATTTAGCGGCCTCGCTCAAATCAATTGGCAGGCCAAACTCGCCAATTTTATTACTGACGGCCAGCTGAAACTGGGCCAGGGCCAGCCCTCCCTCAGCGGCCCGGCGCAGCCATTTCAAAGCCTCAAGCGTATTCTTCGCCTCGCCCCAAATACCATCCCTGAGGATTTGAAAAAATTTGATCTGGGCCGCCGGGAATCCGGCCTCCGCGGCCTGACGATACCATTTGACCGCCTCAGGCCCGAATCTTGACTCGCCTAAGTTCAATAGCTCGAAAATTTTGCCCAAAGTGTATTGGGCCTCAACCACGCCCCCCTCGGCTGCCGCGAGAAGAGGAGCTAATATCTCGCTCAAAGACAAACTGGACTTGTCTATTAAATATCTTTGCAGATTATCTAAAAGCTGATCGCCGAAGTCAACTTTCATGGCCATTCTCTCTCTTCTATTCCAAACCCGCTTATATCGCTCTGGGTTTCAGGTGATTTAATCAAAGTATTTTAAACCGTCTGGTCGGGCGACGGCTTTAAAAACCCGCCTCAACTTGGGCTGAACAGGCAGCTGGCCTCGCCAAAATAGCCCTGACATTGCCCTCAAAATCCGGCAGCGTGAGAGAGTGAGCTAAACTGGCCGAGTCAAGCCCAATTGGCTTAACTCAGGTTAGCGACGCTTACTGGCCTTCTTTTTCTGGCGCCTGGTCCCTGTTGATTTCGCTTCCCCGGAAACATTATGGGGCGAGGACATCAACTCCGCTTCCATTTTAGAGATCATCTGAGATAATTTATTAAATTTATTGATACACGCGTCCTCCCACTCCTGTTTGCCTTCAAATTTCATAATCAGCTTGTTTAAAAGTTTGTTGGCGGATTGATAATCTTCTCGCAAATCCCCGTCCAGATAACCCGGGTCCTTTTTTTCCAGGTAAAAGGCGTTGATGAACTTTAACTCGGATACTTTGGTCAATAAATTTAAATTAGCCTCAGTGATCTGGACGAAATACTTGAGCTTTTTTTTATTTATGCCCTGGGATAACCATTTGGCCGCCTGAACCTGGTCTTGGGGAACCCCGTCGCCCGCCAAATAGGCCAGCCCCAGTTGGTGTTCTGACTTTTCATGGCCTCGCTCAGCGGCTAAAGCGAACCATTTGGCGGCCTCGCTCAAATCCTTTGGCAGGCCAAGCGCGCCATTCTTATAGCTTTCAGCCAGCTGGAATTGGGCCATGACCTGCCCGGCCTCCGCGGCCCGGCGCAACCATTTCAAAGCCTCCAGCGTATTCTTCTCCACGCCCCAATCGCCATCCCTGAGGACGCGCGAGTATCTGACCTGGGCCCCCGGGAAACCAGCCTCAGCGGCCAGACGATACCAGTTGGCCGCCTTGAGCCCGAGTTTTCGCTCGCCTAAGGCCAACAGCTCGTAAATCTTACCGAGTGTATATTGGGCCTCAACCACCCCTCTCTCGGCTGGCGGCAGAAAAGGCGATATCACCAAATTCAAGGACAAACTGGATTTATCATTAAAATAGCCTCGCAGGCTATCTAAAAGCTGATCGCCTAAGTCAACTCGCGTGGCCTTTATCATTTTTATTCCCAAACCAGCTAATATAGCTTTAGCGCTCAGCTGATTAAGCCCGAGGGTTTAAACCGACTTGTCTGTCAGCCTCGCCACTCAACCATATCTATAAATGAGCGCGAACTGAAACCCGCGGAACCTCGGAGCCAAAAACTGAGCCGACCTGATGGGCGGCGACTAACGACGCCGACCGGCCTTCTTGAGCTTCCGCTTAAGGGCCTTTTTCGGGGAGATGGGGGCCTTGTTAATAGCGGAAGAAGACGTTTTAGCCTGACGAGCGAGCGAGCCCAGCGCCCTGGATTCGCCTTCTTCTCCCCAGTCCTGAGCCAGCCTGCCACTTAACAGGCTCAAAGGCCGATCACTTAAAACCGGGCCTTTGGAGTTGGAGTCAAGATCATCGTCGGTAAAAATCTCGTAAAGATTCGGCCCTACGGCGTCAGACATGAAATGTTGAAAGCTTTTATATTTGGCCCGCCGCAGCAATGACTCTATGTCCTCAACCTTTTCCTTTTCCCCAATTGGGCTCTCCCCAAGACACCGACGAAACCAAGTGGCCGCCTTGGCCTCGTCTTTGGGCACGCCCTGGCCACTCATATAAGCCTGGCCTATCCGGAACTGCGAGGGGACGTAACCTTGCTCCGCGGCTAAAAGACTCCATTTGGCGGACTCGGCCAAGTCCATGGGTAGGCCTTCATCGCTGGTCCCCGTATATAAATCCGCCAGGCTGAACTGGGCAAAGACGTGCCCCCTCTCCGCGGCCCGACGCAACCATTTGACGGCCTCAATAAAATTTTCCTCGACTATCAGGCCGTCCTGGTAGGCCATCCACAGTCGATATTGGGCCTCCGGCAAGCCGGTCTCGGCGGCGAGACGATATAATTTCAGAGCTTCCCGCGAGTATCCCTGGTCATTTTCGCCGATTGTCTCAAAAAACATGGCCAACTTGCACTGGGCCTCAGGCACGCCGCGCTCGGCGTCCATCACAATGAGCTTGACTTTCTTGGAAAATTCAACTTTGGAGTATTTCCCATAATTATGGCCAAGACCATCCATCAGCTTTTCACTCAGATCCTTTTCCTTGGGCACGAACTCTCCCTTTTTCCCAGCCTGGCCCTCAGCCTCACTGGCCAGGCTATTTACCACAGTCTTTTGGCAACGCTGGGCCTGAAATAAATTTGACAAACCCTCGGGATTAATGACTCCTGAACCCGGCTCCGTGGGGCGAGCCAGACTCGCGGCCAGGGTGGAAATTAAAAACCGCCAGGCTGACCGTGGGCCTTGGCTCTTCAGCCCCAAGGCGCAAAAGACGGGCTAACGGCCCTGGCCTGGTTTACCGCCCTGGCCTTTGGTGGGAGCCTTTTTTGGCGGATTCGGAGCCTTTTTCGGCGGGCCTGAAGCCTTTTTTGCCGAGGTTGGGGGCTTTTTTGTTGAGCTGACGACCTTTTTCCCGGCGGTTGAGGTGGATTTGGCTGGACTTTCAGGCGGTGGGCCAGCTTTTTTCTTATGGGCCTTGAATTTATTCAAAAGATCGCCCACTTGTTTTAACAAATTGAGCGTCTGTTCCTCATTCAGCTCAAACTTGTCATCGCCCAATTCATCGCCACCACCCCAGTCCTCGTCATCATCATCATCATCGTCATCGTCCCAGTCCTCGTCATCGTCGTCGTCATCCCAGTCCTCATCATCGTCATCGTCATCGTCCCAATCCTCGTCATCATCGTCATCGTCGTCATCGTCCCAGTCCTCGTCAGCATCGTCATCGTCATCGTCATCGTCATCGTCGTCCCAATCTTCGTCGTCTTCCTCATCAAAGATCGCCTTGAAAAAATTCCGCAGAAAGGAAGAAGTGTCTAACCCCTCACTCCTCACCGTAACGCCAAATGGGTTTAGGTTATCTGAGCGGAAAAAATAAAGAGCGTTGGTCCAGGCAAAGGCCTCATAAAGGAGAGAGTCAAGATCCTCGTCCTTTGGGCTGAGCTCAGTCTGGTCTCGGCCCAGACTCAGACGCAACCATTTGATCGCCTCAGCCCGATTCTTTGGGCCGCCCAGGCCATAGGCGAGGAAAAGGCCCAATTTAAACTGGGCCAGACTTTCGCCCCCCTCAGAGGCCAGACGATACCATTTGGCGGCCTCGGCTAAATCTCGCTTAATGGGCTCTTCGCCAATCTCAAGCAACTCGCCATAGAAAAATTGGGCCTGGGCGTCTCCCCCCTCGGCGGCCGAGCGGAGCCATCTGATGGCCTGAGACCTATCTTGTTTGACCCCCAGACCGTTTAAGCAAATGATCCCCAATCGGCTCTGAGCCTCAACCTGCCCTCCCTCCGCGGCCCTACGGTACCATTCGATGGCCTCAGACGAGCACTTCTGGCCGCGCCTAGTGTCTTTGTCAATGAGCGTGGCTAGCTGATATTGAGCCTTAGGATCCCCCTCCTCGGCGTCTTTGACAAAACTCGCGTATTTTTCGTTATAGGCTGAGTTAGCCCGCTCAGCCACATACTCAAAAAAGTCAGTCATGACCTCTTCAAATGATTTCTTGGCCACAGAATCGCGCTCCCCTTCTCCCTAAACCCTAAAGCCAAACCGGCCTTGCGACTTAAAAGTCTGAGAGACTGAAAAAAAGATTATTCCGCTGATATTAAAAAAAAGTTGACAGATCGCCGGAACTTGCCAATTTCTTCAAATTTCAAATAATATAATAATATAAATACTTTTGTCAACAAAAAATCAGCCCTTGAATCTTGACCTTGATTTAGGCCGAAAATCAGAGCCAGTTAAAAAATTATTTTATTTAGTTAATAACATTTAATATACATACAATAATTATAATAAATATTTAATATACTAAAATCATAAATCGGCGACCGCCACTCTGGGCCGAGCCTCGCGCCGCCACCTCATAAAAAAACCGCCGAAAAGTTCCGGCGGTTTTTGAGGGTCAATGGCCAGAGCTGGCCAAATTAATCCATCTGGGTTATGAAAACCGGCACGCTCCAGGTCACCACGGACATGGTGCCTTTGGGATTATTGTGAGCGAGCACGTCAAAAAGACAGCGGAAGCTCAATGAGCCCCAGCGACCCAGGCCCACGACGAATTCCGGGCCCAGGGCGAATCGGGTGGTTCGTTGATCGTTAGCGGCAAGGGTGGGTTTTCCCCGGGAATTGGTGGTTTGCCAAGAGCCAGCCGTGGACACAGCTAGGGCGATATCGCCCAATTTCTTGCCAATGGAGCTTTCCATATGGAAATTATTGCCCTCCCGCATGTCCGTGTGCCTTTGTTTGTAGCTGATCTCGTAACGCAGCACTGTGGACCAGGTCCAGGTCTTGGCCTCGTCAAAGTACCAGGTTAACCCCACCGTGGGCTGGAGGCCAAAATAGCCAAGGCCGGGGCTGGCCGTCTCGCCCTCGCGGTAATCGCCAATGGGCCAGTGAACCGCCACTGAGGCCAAGGCGTCAAACTTCGGACGGTGCCAGGCGATGGTGACATGGGTATGGGGATCCCCAATGCCAAAATGATGCTGATCCCCGTTGGGCCCAACCAAGTCCCGGCCCAAACTGTAGTTGGTCACAGGAATGACGATGTCAAACATCAAGTTGCCCGAGAGGATTTCCACCGGGGTCGACCAGACCAGACGGTGGGTTTGGGTGAAAACCTTCGTGTCAGCGTCCCGAGCGCGAAGTTTTTTCCCATCATTCAAATAATAGTCATCAGCCTGATACCAAACGTTATACATTAAATAAAACAAGCCTGGCGGCGGCATGGTGGCCAGCATATAGCCGCTGCCACCAGGAGTAAAGTGAGCTTTCGCCAGGGCCAGGTCCGCCCGGGGCAGAATAAAAGCGCCCAATAAAATAATCAGCGAGAAAAATAGCTTTTTCATTTTTCCAGTCCTTAAACACGTTGCTAAAATTTGTCCGAGGACGCGATCGCCCAAAAGGTCCTCAGCCAAACGAAAATTAAACAACAACAGGCGACTGATTGAAAAAAATTCAGTTTCAACTTGTTCCGCTCAATGGCCCAATGGCTTCGGTGGTTAACCTGGAGCCTTCAAAAAAAGAACCGCGATTCCTCGCTTGACCAGTAAATCTGAGTCAAGCCTAAGAAAAAAACCTAGCCTTTAACCTCCTAAAGCCCGAGCTGAAGCCTTGACTGCCCCAAATAGCGCCAACCTTCAGTTAAAAGACCTGTTAAGTGTCCAAACGAAACAGGTTTCCCTTTAAAAAACTGACAGTGGCAGTTAGAAGATCAAAACCTATAAAAAAATTTGAGTATAATTGATTTTACTAAATTATATTCAATGTTGTCAAGCCCTGAAGGGATCCAGCGCAGTCAGGACGCTTAACATGCTGAGATTATTCAGTAAAAAAAATAATTTCCCGAATACAAAGCCTCAACTAAGCGTCTGGCCGAACCCATCGAGCTAGCCGGCTTTTTCCTGGTGGCGGCGAAAAAAAAACCCCCCAGGGCCAGAAGAGGCGCCCGGGAGGCGGGATCGCGAAATTTCTAGGAAAAAAATCAACCCAGGATGTTGCGCCGAATAGTCTCCTGATCGGGTGGCTTATCCCCGCTGTAAAAACGCAAAATGACAAAACCAACCTTCTTGAGGATATAATTTCGGGCTTTGTCCTTGTTAGTCTGAGTCCGGCTTTCGTCTATGACCTCCACCACCGCCTTGATGTTGAGCTTAACATCGCAGACAATGAAGCTCAAGCTTGTGCCATTCAAGACATTGTCCGCGATCTTCTGGTGCTCGGGCTGGCTGGAGGTGGCCTTGACCAATGACCGACAGACCACGTTGGGGAAGATCAGGTAATTGCTCAAGGCTGACCGCAGAAGCTTGTAATAGACAATCTCGAGCGAGCTCATGAACGGCGTTACCTCATAAGCCACGTCCAAATCCTGAATGGTGATCGCCTTCTTGTCCACCGAGCTCTTGGCCGGCTTGGGCAGCTGAGTTTGGTCAATCTGTATGGGCGTGGCCAGCTGAGTTTGGTCGGGGCGAGAGAGGCGAACCGGCTGGGGCGGTGGGGTCGGGTTCAGATCGTCGAGGTCGTCGGTTACGTCATGAGCCGGGGTTATATTAACCACTGGGGCCCTTGACGAGGCCTTCGCCGCCGGAGCTGGTCGCGAGGCGGGGGGAGCGGGCGCTGGCTCAACCACCGGGGCCGCGGACGGAACAGCGGCCAGCGGCTCAACTTCCGGGGCCACGGAGGGGACAGCGGCCAGCGGCTCAACCTCTGGGGCCACCAGGGAAGGAGCCGGCGGCGTAACCACCAGTGGGGCGGGCGGGGGAGCTACCGGGGCAACCACTGGGGCGACCACGGGGGCAACCACTGGGGCAACCACTGGCGCGACCACAGGGGCAACCACTGGGGCGACCACTGGGGCGACCACGGTTGGGGCCACGCTGAGGGGAGCGACCGGCTCCACGACTGGCGGCAGGCTTGGCTCAACAACCGGCAATACCGGGGCCTCAGCTGAAAAATTCGGAATCGGGTCATCAATGAATTGGTTGACCGGTTGAGCGGGAACCGAAGAAGGCGGTGGGCTGGCCGACCGCGCCGGGGCGACTGACGGGGCGGTCGCCGGTCGCGGGGCCGCCGGTCTGGGTGGCGGGGTCAGCCTGGCGGACTCAGGCGGAAATGGTTGAAGCTCTGGAACTGAAGTCAAAATCGGGGGCTCTGGGGGAGCCAAGGGAGCTGGTGGTGGCCCGGTCTGGGGCCGCGGAGGAATCGAGTAATCCAGCTGAGCCTGAGCCAACGACTGGGTGTCCTCAGGATAGCCCCCCGGCACCGAGCGCAGCTGGACCGCCCGAAAACCTGCCTCCTGGGCCTGAGGGGCGGCCTGGGGAGCGGCCTGGGGAGCCGGCGGCGGCGGCGAAGTCTCGGTCAGCGGGGTTAGGGGCTGGAGAACCGGCTCCAGGGTGAGCTGGGCCTCCGAGTCTGGGGCCGGGGCCGGTTGCGGCGACGGTTTTTTTCGGGAAAATCTGGATTTCTTTTCCTTGACAATTGACTTTTCAGCTTGTTTCTGGGCCAGTTTCTCAGCCTTCCGCTCGGCGGCCTTCTGCCTTTCCTCAGGGGAAGTCTTCCGTTTCCGAACCACTAACACGGCCAAAATAACCACAAAGACGAGGATCCCGGCCAGAAGGTACACGAATTCCATGTCGTTGAAATCAAAAGATAGAAAATCCATGACACAATCCTTAATGATCTGTCAGGCCACCGACATTGGCTGAAAAACCAGAGCCCCGACGGCCCAAGTCAACCAAAACTCCTCAGTGGAGGGCGTTTCCCGGATATTAACGTTATCAGACTCTAAACGCGCTCTAACAACGAATAATCTATACTATTATTTTACAGAAAATACCACGATTCCGGCCCATTGTCCAACAAAAAAATAACCCAAGGCCAGGCCAAAAAAAATAACCAATTATTTTCAGGGGTTAAAGGACGCCGCCGTCGTCGCGGCTCAAGCCCGGCTCACGCCTCAATTGGGCTCTCAATTGCTTATTTTCAACTCGAATTCGCGGTTATAATACCATATCCAAGAAAAATAGAAAAATCTTGAGCTTGGCCCAACCTGAGCCGTCTGAGTCAGCCGGGCTCAGGAAAAATCATATTTTTTCGACCCAGAGACCGCCGCCAAGCCGCTCAATGGCGGGGAAAAAATCAGCCCGGCTTTTCAGCGCTGAAGATTTTTTTTCCGCAGCCGCGTGGATTTGGGCGTCACCTCCAAGACCTCGTCCTCCCGCAGATACTCGATCGCCTCCTCCAACGATAACCGCCTGGGTGGGGTGAGACGGAGAGCCTCGTCCGAGCCGCTGGCCCGGATGTTGGTGAGCTTTTTCTCTTTGCAGGGATTGACCCAGATATCCTCAGTCCGGGAGTTCTCGCCCACAATCAGGCCTGGATAGACCGGATCCCCTGGGCTGGCGAAAATACATCCCCGAGGTTGCAAGTGGTAGAGAGCGTAGGTCACGGCCACGCCCTGCCGATCCGAGACCAGGGAGCCATTGGCCCGTCCCTTGATCTCCCCGCGCCAGGGGGCGTACCCCATGGACAGGGTGTTCAACAGCCCCGCGCCCCTAGTGTCTGTCATGAATTGCCCCCGGTAACCAATCAGGCCCCGGGTCGGGGCCTCAGCTTCCAGGCGGGCCCGGCCCGAGCCCTGAGTGAGGAGCTTGAGAATTCGGCCCTTGCGAGCCGAGAGTTTTTCTGTGATCACGCCCACATACTCCTCAGGCGCGTCAATAACGACCAGCTCCATGGGCTCATGGGGTTGCCCGTCAATCTCCTTGACAATAATCCGCGGTGGCCCCAGGGTTAACTCAAACCCCTCTCGCCGCATGGTCTCCACCAAAACCGCCAATTGCAACTCTCCCCGGGCCCCGACCTGAAAACTGTCCCCGGAGCCAGAGGGATCAACGCTCACCCGGATGGAGACGTTATACAGAGCCTCTTTCTCCAGACGAGCCCGGATCTGCCGGGAAGTGAGGATGGAGCCCTCCCGCCCGGCCAGGGGCGAGGAATTGACGGAAAACTCCATCGTCAGAGTCGGCTCGTCCACCACCACCGGCGGTAGTGGCTCCGGACTCAGAGGATCGGCCACCGTGTCGCCGATAAAAGCCTCCGGCAGGCCCGCCAAGGCCACAATGTCGCCGGCGGACACCGTCGGCGTCTCCACCCGGTTGAGGCCCTGGTAGATGAAGACCGCTCTCAAGGTGGCTTTCTGGGGGGGCTGGCCGACTTTTAAAAGGGTCACCTCCTGGCCGGTCTTCAAAGTTCCCCGTCTTAACGGGCCGATACAAAGGCGGCCCAGATAGTCTGACCACTCCAGGTTGGTGGCCAAAAACTGGGCCGGGGCCTGAGGATCGCCCTGGGGAGCCGGAATGTCGGCCACAATGGCCTCAAACAAGGGCAGCAGACTGGGCCGCTCCTCAACTGACGGCTCCAAAGCCTCGGCCAGAGAGCCCCAGGCCGCCCCTATCTTGGCGTTGGAGTAATAAACCGGAAACTCCAGCTGACTGTCGTCCGCCCCCAGGTCGATCAGAAGGGAATAGATGTCGTCCAGGACTTCCCGAGGCCGCCGGTCAGGCCGGTCAATCTTGTTGATAACCACTATAATGGGCAGACGTTTCTCTAGAGCTTTGCCAAGCACAAAGCGGGTCTGAGGCAACGGGCCCTCGGAGGCGTCCACCAGCAGCAGGGCCCCCTCGACCATGGTCAGAGTCCTCTCCACCTCGCCTCCAAAGTCAGCGTGGCCCGGAGTGTCAACAATGTTTATCTTGACCTGGCCAAAATTGATGGAGGTGTTTTTGGCCATGATGGTGATGCCTTTTTCCCGCTCCAGGTCCAGGTTATCCATAACCCGCTCCCGAACCGCCTGATTCTCCCGAAACAGGCCGCTCTGCCAGAGCATGGCGTCCACCAGGGTGGTCTTGCCGTGATCAACGTGGGCGATTATGGCCACGTTTCTAATGTCTTCGCGTAGCATGGCGGTGAGACAAATCCTCCAAAATCTGACTAAGACTCGCGCCCTAAAAAAAAAACGCCCCAAGGGGCGTCAGGCCCGAAAACAGCTCCCCTCCCTCTCGAAACGCGGTCAGGGATCGGCCCGAGGGCCAAAAAAAACGCGGCTGAAAAAAAAACGCCCCAGGACCGGGAGCCTGGGTGAAACCCGCGAATCCACCAGACTCAAAATAACCCCGGGTGGCCACAGAGCCGCCCGGGGTCATTTTGCCAAGAAATCTGGTTATTTAATGACAATATTGAGAATTTTCGGCACCGCCAGATGAGGCTGGCCAGACTCGTTGACCGCCACCACGGGGTCCCCCGTGGCCGAGCTGATCCCCACCTGCGTCAGGCACCCGCATTTTTTGCACCAACGGTGCTCCAACTTGCTGATATCCCCAGCCTGAACCGCCTCTTCAGCCACCACCATCCAGGCATGGGGTTTACCGTCAATACATAGGCCTATTTGAGGTTTCTGCATGGCCATACGGTGGAATCCTTGTGTGAAACGAGTAAAGATAGAAAAAAACGCGCTCGATCAAACTGGCCAGGCAGGACAAGCTCTCTGAGCGTTGACAAGAGCCACTGACTAACATCAGAGGTTTTCTGGGTTGTTTCAAAATCGTCAAAATCTGATTGTCATTATTATTTTTGCCCACATATATGGCTCATTGGGCCTGGAGAGCCTTAGGCCTTCACAAATATAAACCTTTTCCCAGGTAACTGTCAATATCCCTCGAAATTCCCAGAATTCGCCACTCGTGGTCGAATCCGCCCAGCTTCCGGCCAAGCCTCAAGGTGGGCAAGGAATCACTCGGCCCGGCTTGGGCCAGAGGCATTGACAATGATTAACCGATGAGCTGGTCAGCCAAGGTCAGGCGATGCCGCGCTTGAGAGAACAACTCACCAGGCCCAGGCTGGCGGTTTCCTCATTTTCTGTTGATGGAGGGTTTCGGGCCAGGGCCCCCCGGCCCGAAAAGCGGGGCTAACCAAGTCTATCGCTACTATAGCTAGGGGCTTTCTCTCTCTTGAAAAGAGAAGGAGGCCGCGCTCTTGATAGCAGTGGAAGACCAGGTTGGCCAACGAGGCGGGTAGCTCAGATATCAAGAGTTAACCAACTCATCCTTGGTTTTGTCATTATTCCGGCTACGGCCCATAAGAGTATCTCTAAGGGATAGTAGTGTCTAAATGACCTTTCTGATTGTTATAATAACAATTTAAATCTATTAGGTTTTATTAGATGACAAATATAATAAACTTTAATTATTTTTTAATGTTTATTTACATTAAGTTAAAAAAATTTTTTTAAGTTAACTATTTACCTTCATCAGGATGGGACCAGAGGCTTTGTCCAGATGAGCTGAAGGGAATTGGGAGTTGGCTGAAGTCCTGGGCTCAAAGGGGGGGCAATTGGATCATTACTGATAATGGATATTTTTAATGTTAATATATTTCACTATTTGTATTATTTTTATAAAGTTAAATTTATATTTTATTTTTATTGAATAGAGCGTAAATTTTAGTCTTATCATAAATTACTAAAGAAACTTTATTTACATTTTTCCCTAAACCAAGATATTTTGAGACATAATTTTTCTCGTCAATCTGCTTTAGGGCTTCAATAGCCTTAAGATTCATCAGACGCCGGATCGCGGCGTCTCTGTTGGCTTGGATCTGGGATTGGTCCTCCGGCTTATAGCTTGATTTTTTTATTTTCGTTTGAGTTGATTTAACATTATTTACCATGTTATCTATCTTTATATATTTCATTTCTATTATAAATATATCAGTTTTAGATATTTCTAAAACCATATCAATGTATCCATCACCAGTTGGATCCTCTATTTTAACTGAATGGTCAACCAGAGCCATGACGAACATAAGGCTCGTTTGATAAAAACTCTCCAAAGGAATATGTAGTTTATTGTGAACCATGGCTAAAAACTGGTGAAAGCTGGTCTCAAGATCCAAAGCGCTCTTATTGGCAAAAGCCTGGACAATAGCCTCAGATTTGATCTTCAACGCCAAAGGATTCTCCAAAGAAATATCTAATGACAATAAATTAGAAAAAAAAGAAATTTTTTGGCCTACATTGGTATTATCGACTCGGTCAATAGTCAGATAACCAGTCTGAAACATTTTAAGCTGGCCAGACCAGAAGAAAAATATATCAGTAATTCCAGTTGGTTATCTGTTACTTCAACGTTGAAAAAAACTGATAAAAAGAAGTTCCGTCACTTCATTATCAAACTTATCCTATGATAGTTTAAATCGGAAAAAAATACAAGTTCGATTTCTCGGGTTCCTTTTCAAATCCTTCCGCTCGGATTTGGGCCAAATAACTATCACAACCAATTTTGACACCCTCGCGATAAGTCAACTTTTCAGGAATTACGATTGGTAAGTTGAAAATACTAATTTTATTTCAGGACAATTTTTAAAAACCAAGGTTTTTGCGAAGGTGTCTCTTTTATGCTTTTTTAATATTCTGACAAAAAAGTCATCTTTTAAAGAATCACGATTATCAACATATTGCAATTACGATTTTATTTGGGGTTTAACACAAAAACCGATTTTTCGCGAGGATATTATTTTTCTGTTTTTATAAAAAATTTTATTTTTTATATATAATAATATTATTAATTTAAAATTATGTTTAAGGATAATAAAAAAATTGCTAACTAACTTGTCAAATAAAATTTTTTTAAACTATTTGAATTTTATCTTAAAATAAAAAACAATTTTTACGCTGAAGCCCTCTGGGGAAACCTGCCCCAAAACCCGGTAACCGGTAAACCCTTTACAGGCCTGGCCAAAACCCTTAATATTATAGTCATGAGAGTTTTCGACCCGCCCATTCCGGGCGACCCCCAGACCCGGCGTTACGCCGGAGACATTTTAGCCGTCTGGACCGCCTGGCCCCAAGGCCCGCGCTCTTTCTGAAAGGCCATGAGCAATGCCTTTGAATCCAACCTTTTGGCCTATTCACCTGGTTAAATGGCCCCTGGTTTTTCCTGGCCCCAACCGGTCGCGCCCCTCAGATTCTCCCGGAGGAACCTGTCGCGCCTCGGGAGCGGGCTTAAAGTCATGACCAGGGAAGTCCACGTTATCGGTGGGGGCCTGGCCGGTTGCGAGGCCGCCACCCGCCTGGCCGCTCACGGTTTGCGGCCAATCATCTGGGAGATGAAACCCCACAAGTTTTCCCCGGCCCACCGCCTGGAGACCCTGGCCGAGCTGGTCTGCTCCAACTCCTTGCGGGCTGACAGCCCGGAAAAGGCGGTGGGGCTTTTAAAGGAAGAGTTGACAAAACTGGGTTCGGTGGTCATGCGGGCGGCCCTGGAAACTCAAGTTCCCGCTGGCCGGTGCCTGGCCGTGGATCGGCTCCTCTTCAGCCAGCGGGTAACCGAGCTGGTCTCGGCCCTCCCCGGGGTGGAGATCCGCCGGACGGAGTTCACTGGCGAGGAGGTCCCCCCCGGCCCCCTGATTCTGGCCGGTGGCCCCCTGGCCTCGGATCCCCTAGTTGACTTCATCAAAAAGCGGGCCCTGGAAAAGAATCTTTTTTTCTATGACGCCTTGGCTCCCATTGTCACCTTTGACTCCCTGGACCTGACCAAAATGTACAAGGCTGATCGCTATGGAGAGTCAGGCGAGGGAGATTACCTCAACTGCCCCTTGACCGAGGAGGAGTACGCGGTTTTTTATCAGGCCCTGGTGGAGGCGGATCAGGTCGAGCCCCGCTCTTTTGAGGAAAACCGCTGCTTTGAGGGGTGCCTGCCCATTGAGATCATGGCCGCCCGGGGCCCGCGAACCCTGACGTTCGGGCCGATGAAGCCGGTAGGCCTCAATGATCCCAAAACCGGTCGCCGGCCCGCGGCGGTGGCTCAGTTGCGTCGGGAGAATCTGGCCGGGACCCTGTGGAACCTGGTTGGCTTCCAAACCCGCTTGACCCGCCCGGCCCAGGACCGAGTTTTTCGGTTGATTCCGGGCCTGGCCAAAGCGGAGTTTAGTCGCTATGGAGCCATTCACCGCAACACCTATCTGGAGGCCCCGGAAACCTTGGACTATTATCAGCGGCTCAAAACGGACCCCGAGATCTTCATCGCCGGTCAGCTGTCCGGGGTGGAAGGTTACGTGGAGTCAGCCGCCCAGGGCCTGTGGGCCGGGGAAAACGCGGCCCGTCAGGCCCTGGGCCTACCGTTGACCCGACCGCCCCGGGAAACGGCCCTGGGCTCTTTGCTGAGTCATCTAGACAGTTTTGGCGGGCGCAAAGATTTCGCCCCCTCCAACATCAATTTCGGCCTCTTCCCTCCCCCACCCGCCGACGCCCCGCGCAAAATTCCGGGAGCCTGGCGGGTTGAGCGGGCTCGAGCGGCCCTGGAGACGTTTTTGAAAGAAATTAACTATGCCTATTGGTCATAAAACATCGCTCGTGGGGGTTCTGTTGGGCCTTCTGCTCGCTTTGGGCTGCTCGCCGAAACCAGTCTGGCACTCCCTGCTGCCCCCGGAAATCGGGGTAGGCGAGTTTTCTGGCCCCGGCGGGGAGGCTTTAACCACCGAGCTCAAACGCCGAGAATCGCCCAAGCCCTTGAGTGGCCGAACCCTGATCCTGTCTGGCCAGACCCAATTCACCCACCAGACCACCAAATCCCAGGAAACTGTCTTGACGGTCACGAAAAAGACCGGCGACCAGACCTCCACGCAGACCATTCCCTTGATTGTGGCCGACGCCAAATTCGGGGCCAGCTGGTCGCTGGTCCCGGTCGGCTCCAACCAAGCCCAGAAAACCGGCCAGACTGAGGAAGTCTGGCGTCGCAGCTATGGCGGCTATCTGGCCCAGGAAGGGGTGGCTGACGCCACCCCGGAGGAACCGGAAAAAGTCCGGGACAACCTGCTAGCCAAATCGCTGGCGGCCTTGATTGTGGCCGAGCTGGGCCCCGACCACACCCCCTACAACCTGGCCAAAGCCTATGACCAGCAATCCGTGGAGGCGGCCCAGCTGGTGAGCCAAGGCCATTGGGACGAGGCGGCCAAAATCTGGCGAGAGATCCTGGAGGACAACCCCAATTACGCCCCGGCCCTTTACAACCTGGCCCTATACCACGAAAGGTCCGGCCAGCTGGGCGAAGCCTGGAAATATTACCGCCTAGCCTACCGCAGCTATGATGACCTGGCCCGACGGGAGGCCCTGACCCGAACTACGGACATAATGTTCCGTCTGGGCCGGCCCCCCTGGCTCTGGGACCATTATTTTTACAGCTACTAACCAGGGCCCAACCCTCTCAGCCAAAGAACCCCGCGTAGGCCAACGACTCAGGCCCCCGCGGGGTTTCAAAGTCACCTTTAATCGGTCTTGACCTCGCCAGTTGGAGACGAGGCCAGCCCGCGAGACTTCAGTTTTTTTCCTGATCGACCACCGAGTCAACCTAAATTAAAATCATCACTTGCTCGCCGCCTGGTTTTCTTCCTTTTTTTCTCCCACGTTTTCCGCCGAGGCCGCGGGCGACTCTTTCTCGATCACGGTCAACAGGGCTTCGGCTTCCTCCAGCCCGTTTTCCGCGGCCAAGGCTATCCAGTAATTGCCCAGATCAACGTTCTTGGCCACGCCAATCCCACCACGATAGGCCAACCCCAGGAAGTACTGAGCCGCCCCCTCGTCATTGTCAGCGGCCAGTTTGTAGAGCAAAACCGCCAAAAGCTTATCGGTCGGGACGCCCTCGCCATTCTGATAAAGATTGCCCAGTCTGGTCAAAGCCTCAACATTGCCCTCAATGGCGGCCCCAAAGTACAATTTGGCCGCCTGGGCCTTATTGACGGGAGCCCCCTCGCCGGTGTCATATATCACGCCCAGGTTATACAGGGCCTCGTTATCGCCCTGGTTGGCCGACAAGAGATAATATTTAATCCCCTCGGCCTTATTCTCCGGGGTTCCTTCGCCAAAAAAATAAGCTTGGGCCAGCTCAAATTGAGCGCTGGAGTCGCCCTGGGCGGCGGCCAGGCTAAACCACTTAAAAGCCTCAGCCTTGTCCTCTTTGACTCCCACGCCATCCTCATACATTTTGGCCAGAAGGAATTGAGCCTGGACATTGCCCTTTTCAGCGGCCAGGCGAAAATATTTCAGTCCCTCCTCCACGTTCTCCTCAATGGCGTCACCTTCTAAATACAACTCCCCAAGAGTGAACTGCGAATCAATGTGGCCTTTGTCCGCGGCCTGGCGATACAATTTAATCGCCTCCTCCACGTTCTCATCTATGCCGTCGCCGAAAAAGTAGGCCTCAGCCAGATCATATTGGGCGTCGAGATCCCCGGCCTGGGCTTTCTTTTGCAGCTCCACCACCTCAGGGTCAATTTCCGGGGGACTGGTGACCGAGTCGGTCGGAGTTCCAAGGGTAGCGGGAGTGGCCGGGGCGGCTGGAGAGGCTGGAGTGGCCGGGGTGGCTGGTTTTTTATCCTGCGCCAGGGCCACTCCCGCTAACGCGAAAAAGGCCCCCCAGGCCATGACGGCCAACAACAACGAAAAAAAACCAACTAAAGCGAAATTTCGCCTCATCGATAACCTCCAAAAAAATGATAAACGCCTTTATCTAAAGATGACGGGGCCCCAGGACAGAATTTGGCTGTCACTGGCTAAAACCCCAAATTTTTATTCCCACCAGCCTCGACCTTAGGACGGCTGGATTTTACTCGTTTCGCCAATCCCGCCCCTGGCCAATGGCGTCTGAAACCTCACTCAGGCTCGTCATTTGAGCGATGAGTCTAATAAGCCTCTTAACTCGCTCCAGGGGAACGCCTTTGAGAGGCGGTTTTTTGGACGCGACAGGGGCCATCGCTCGCGAGCCATTGAAGGCGCTTACGCCTGATATTCCGAGGAACGGCGGCCTCAGGGTTTGTGGTCAAGGCCTGATATGAGGCTTCTTTTTTCAGGCCCTCAACGCCCACGTCCCAATTCACCCCCTGTCCACAACCGCTGGAGGAATCTTCAAAAATATCCGCTCAACCATAGTCAATAATAATAGGAAAATTAAAAAAAACATATCATATTGACAGACCTCAGCGCAAATAGTTTACGGTGCAAAATATTAAAGCTAAAGATTTGACCAGATTAAGACCCCTAAAATTCAATCTACCAGAATAAATTAACCGTTTAAAAAATCATCTAGCAGATAAATTTAAGAAAAAAAATATTAACTTATTATATAATACTAGATGTAGACCTAATTATCATTAAATTTATCTAAAAGTTTCTGGGCTTCCCGATCGCCTTTTTCCGCGGCCAGCTCAAGCCACTTCCTGGCCTCGTTTAAATCCCTAACCGTCCCATCGCCAATTTTATAAGCCATCGCCAGACTAAATTGAGCCCCAGCGTGACCGCGCTCGGCGGCCAGGCGGAACCATTTCAAGGCCTCGGCCTTATCCACCGCCACGCCTTCACCTAAGCTGTAACAAACGCCTAAATTGTACTGAGCGACCACAACCCCCTGATTCGCGGCTAAAGAGTACCACCTGGCGGCCTCGGGCTTATTGATCTCCACCCCGTCGCCATAGTCACAAGCCAGGCCCATATTGAACTGAGCCCGAGAGTCGCCGCCCAACGCGGCCAATTGACACCATTTTATGGCCTCAGCCCGGTCCACCTTAACTCCGCCGAGACCAAGATCGTAAGCCAAAGACAGGTTAAACTGCGCCTTGGGGTGACCACGCTCAGCGGCCTGACGGAACCACCACATGGCCATTTCAGGGTCTTTCTCAACTCCCTCGCCCTCTTTTCGCATAATTGCCAAGCGATAAAAGGCCTCGACAACGTCTGACTCAGCCGCCATCAAAAACCAGTCCGCGGCTCTGGCCTTGTCAACCGGGGCGCCATAACCCTCATAATAAATCACGCCTAAATTGTACTGAGCCTTAGCGTGGCCATTATTGGCGGCCAGGAGGAAATATTCCCGCGATTTAACCGGATCCGGCTCAACGCCCTCGCCATCGCGGTAGGCCAAAGCCAGGCGAAATTGAGATTTGGCGTTACCCTGGGCGGCCGATCTTAGATACCAATTAATTGCCTCGGCCACGTCCCCAGGGGTACCCTCGCCAAGGTCATAACAAAGAGCCAGGTTATACTGAGCTTCGTCAACTCCCTCCTCAGCGGCCTGAAGAAACCATTTGAAAGCCTCGACTTTGTCCTCAGGAACTCCCCAGCCCTTGTTCAAGAGCAAGCCCACATAAAACTTAGCCTTGTGATTGCCTCCCTCAGCGGCCTTGAGAAACCAGGCAAAGCTCAGGCTAGCGTCAGGTGAGACGCCGTCACCCCGCAAATAAGACAAAGCCAAATTGACCTGGGCTTTAAGGTGCCCTCCCTCAGCCGCCTTGAGATACCATTTCGCGGCCTCGACTTGGTTAATTTCCACCGCCTGGCCAAAATCATAACAAACAGCGACATTAAATTGAGCCTCAAGATCGCCATTGACGGCCTCCTTGAGGGTCTTGAGGAAATCCGACAACTGATTGAGCGGGGAGTTCGCCACATCGAGCGATTTTTTTTTGACTTCCCTGCCTTTCAGGTCAGCCGAGTTTAATAAACCCTCTGAATATTCCACGCCAAATCCTTACCTGGCCAAACTGGCCTTAAAAACTCGATATAATCAACAAAAAAAAACAACAACCTAAATGAAAAACCCAAGGCCGGACAATTCCAAGCGGCGTAAACAGGAAGTTTATAAAAATCAGCTTGGGGCCAAACTATAAACCTCGGCCCACGGCGACTCCCGCGGAAAAGCCCAACTCCGCGAAAGTATCCCCGAAGGCGAACATAAACATAACTTTTTGTCTCTTCAAAATAGTTCCAGCTGTAATATGAGGCTCTCCGCGGATTTAAGCCAGCGCTCTGAGAGAGAAATCAGTTTCCCTTTAATCCGCCTCAAATTATTAATATGGTTTTTTCGCCTTCCCTTGCCCTGAGTCATCGCGCTTATTGTCGCTGGGATATAAACTTGTCTCTTAAATATTAATTTGCGAGCTCTCCAGGTTTTGACTCAGGCTCTGGGGCTCATTCGACTCCGTTGCCAGCCTTGAAAACAAAGAGCCGCGGGGGGAGGCGTCTTAATTCTATTGCGAAGCGATGAGAGCTTTTTTTTCATATTTTTTGGAAATTCCCCAGGTTTTGAGTCAGGCTCAGGCCTTCGTCATCTTCCGAGGCCGGAGTCAAAATCCCTAAGCCAGCGACCACAACCGGGTTAGAAGACGGGCCAGGACAAGCTCCGGTGACCAAGGGAAAGACCACGAACCCCAACGCGTAAATTTGTCTCATTAAAATTCCTGACCTGGAGGGTGTTTTATTGTCAATTAAAAAGGCGACGGTTGGGGACACGGATGGTTCCCTCTGACCGTCGCCAGTCAATCTCATTTATTCAACGGAGACCTCTCAAAGCCTTTTTCGCGTCCGCGTCTCCTTGATCCGCAGCCAGGGTCAGCCATTTTTTGGCCTCGACCAGATCTCGGGGAACTCCATCCCCATTTTTATACGTCAGCCCGAGGTTATATTGGGCCCCCACATGGCCCTGGTCCGCGGCCAGGCGATACCATTTAATCGCCTCGATCTTGTCCACCGGAACCCCATCGCCATTGTCATAGGAAACCGCTAAGTTGAACTGAGCCTTATCCAATCCCTGTTCCGCGGCCTGGAGATACCATTTAATCGCGGCGGCCTTGTCCACCGGCAACCCATTGCCATTGTCATAAGCCAACGCCAGATTATATTGAGCCGAGGCCTGGCCGTTTTCGGCGGCCAAACGATACCACTTGAGGGCTTGGGCTCTATCCTTAGGGACCCCATCGCCAGAATTATAGGAGAGGGCCAGGTTAAACTGAGCGTTGGCGTGATCCTGATCGGCGGCCAAACGATACCATTTGATGGCCTCGGCCTTGTCTACAGGAATCCCCTCGCCGAAATCATAAGCCACCGCCAGATTGTATTGGCAGGTGGCGTCGCCTTTATCAGCGCACAGCCGGAACCATTTGGCTGACTCAGTCTGGTCTTTGGGAACTCCTTCGCCTTGCTCATAAATAAAGGCCATTTTCTTCTGAGCCGAAAGAAATCCGCCTTCCGCCGAGCGCCGGAACCATCTCAGGGCCTCGGCCTGGTCCTGAGGAACTCCATCGCCATCACTGTAAGACACACCCAGATTATGTTGGGCGGCCAGGTGATTCTGTTCCGCGGCCTTAAGGTACCATCGAATAGCCTCGGGCTTGTCCACCTCGGTCCCCTCGCCAGTGTCATAAGACACGGCCAGATTATACTGGGCGTTGGGGTTGCCTTGATCGGCGGACTTGCGGTACCACCTAACGGCCTCAGCTTTATTCTCCGGGGCTCCCTGACCAAAGTCATAAGCTAATCCCAGTTCGTATTGGGACACAGGATCTCCGGCCTCAGCGGCGACAAGGAGTATTTTGACCTCATCCGACAACCCATCCTCAGCTGGGTCAGAATCATTTTTCAACTGTTCGAGCGCTTTACCGAAAATATTGAAGTCTGCGACTGGTCGAACCTTTTTTTCAAACCCCTTAACGCCAAAGAACCCCTGGCCTTGAGGCGCGACAGAAGAACTGAGTTGATTGTCGAGAGCGGGGCCGCTCAGAAGCCTCCCAGACTCATCCGCCACTTCCAGGATTCTTGAGTAAACTTCCAGATCAGAGTTGACCTCTGAGGTTATCCCCTTGGCCATGGACGGATTAAAAATGCCCCCCAGGCACAGCCAGGCGACAGTTAACAAAAGGACTGACAGAGACTCTAAATATTTTCTCATTGCAAACATCTCCACCTCAAAAAAAATAACCCTGAATCCATTTCTGGTTGCGCTTCTGGGGACCATAGGGCTTAACTTGGCCAGGAGCTCGAGCCCAAACCCGGTCACTTGACGATCAGGATCTGGTCAACCTCAACTTCTACGCTATTCCAATCCTTGTCGATCTCACCTTTGATCTCAACGGAAGTTTCCGGGGTCACAGTCTGGCCGAGCCATTTGTCCTGGTCAATATCCACCGTGATATCGCCAGTGGAATCGCGGAAGATGTATTTGTCCTTGCCCAGATGGCGGATGATGTTACCACGTAAAATCACAAAGGCGTCATCGCGGAGCTGACGGGCCGCCTCCACCGTAACCTGAGAAAGACCCGGGCCGGAAAACCCTCCCCCCTGCTGACCAACCGTCCCGCCCTGAAAACCCACCTGAGCCAGGGTCAAAGACGAGGTTAGGCTGAAGAATAAAACCACAGAGGCAAAAATCAATTTTCGCATATTACATCTCCACAGAAGAAACTCTTTAAAGACGAGGCTTAGTTAATGCGATAAGAGTCGCTATAAAAATAAATTAAATTTTTATTAATTAAAAATTATAATTTAACTACTAATATTAAGAACAATATTAAGAAATAATTTTTATTATTTACTTATTATAATATTTTATTTTATTTAATCTTACTTCATTTGGAGCTTGATGTCAAGTTTACCTGGCTTTAATCCAGACCAGGCCGGGAAGAATCAGCGAGGGATTATATATTTTTTTTTCGGGTTTAATCTATTTGACTTTTTAGCTCGTCTGGTGGGCTCGGGGTTTCTAAACCCGCCGACTGACTCAGCCGGGTTAACCAAGGCCGACCCTCGCCCTCTGAAACGCCAAAATCTTTCTCACGCGCCGCGGAAAACCATTTTAACAGCCTGAGGTCGCTTGAGCGAAGTCAACCTCTCTCCGACCAGGGCCTTAAAAAACTGGAAAAATTAACCGCCGCCGCCTGGACCCAACGGCAATAAAAACGGCCCAAACAACGCCAGACAACCAGAGACAAACCTGGCTCGAGGCGAAAACCAGCCCTGAACAAGCTCGACCCGCGATGAGGGGGTTTAAAATATAAAAAAAAGGGTTGGAGCGGACAAAGACCCTCGCCAATCAGGCGCCAACCAAGCGTCAACCAAGCTCATCTATTAGCCAAAAGCAGGACAGGCGGTCCGCGACTGGCGACCCGCGGGCTGGCTCGAGGTGAGCTCCCAGGCTGAGGAGGCTCGGGCCAAACTTGGGGCGCGGTTCGGCCGGAGGTGAGAAGTTGGGTTGGAAGCGAGTTTAAGCCTCGGTCTCTGGCCCAGGCTCGCCTGATTTCTGACCCCGCGCCGCCAGCCTGGCCGCCCTGGCCTCAATTTCCATTTCGCGCTCGGGGCCCAGGCCAATGATTTTCATCATGGTCTCCGTGGAGACTGGGGACGAGTTTTCGCGGAACATGAGCTCTATTGGGCGCTCCAGGGGCAAGGCTGAATCGGCCTCTTCGGCCATATTCAAAAGTTTGGCGACTTCCCTCGCCAAAGGTTCTGGCCCGGGCTCACCCGACTTCTGTTCTCGCGCCGCCAGCCCGACCGCCTCGGCCGCGTTTTCCTCTTCGCGCTCAAGGCCCTGATCAATGATTTTCTTAATGGTCTCCCGGGAAACTGGGGCCATGTTTTCGAGAAACCTGAAAGTTTGAGGGCTCTCCAGGGACGGGTTTGAATCGGCCTCTTCGGCCATATTCAAAAGTTTGGCGACTTCCCTCGCCAAGTGAGCCTGACGGGTCCTGGCCCGGAGACGCCGAAAAGCTCGGCCCTTGGCGGTTTTTACCTTAATCTCAGGGCCCGCTAAATTAACCGCGCCTAATTTTCGCAAGCCTAAACTTTGAGCGACTTCCAGGACTAGGCCCAAAAAGTAAGTCACCTCTGACGCGAAACGTCGCCGAAAATCCGTGAGAATTAAGTGATCCGGGTGATGGCCAGCGCATATGTAATAATAAGGGACTTTATCATAAGTGGCCTCTTCAATGGCCCGGCTGGAAAATTTTTCAAGGCAATAGGAGTAAATCAAGAGGGCTAGCAATAAAGATGGAGGATAAACCTCTTGGTCAGGGACATCATAGGCCTCATTGAGCTGGTCAAGAGCTAAATTTTCCACAACCAGAACCACAAACTTGGCTAAATGGTTGTCTGGAAGCGAAATATCAAAAGAAGAGAACAAACGAAGATTTTGGCGGTCGCCCACCTCTATGAAAGCCATAAAAAGAACCTCACTGGTCAATAAGGAAAAAAACCACAAAACTGGGCTTGAGGGTGATTCTAATTTAATTATGATAGCGACAAAAAATTATTGACCGCTATAATAAACTTAACTTGACCCCCCCAAAAAAAATAAGCCGCTGGCTTGGCCAAAGATTGGCCAGGGAAAAACTAAAATCAATTACTCTGCCCCGGTTGCCTGACATTCAAGGTTGATAGACCGAGAGCGATATTTTGTCCTCCCCGCCTCCAGCCAGTCAAGCCAAACAACCTGTATTTTGTCCGCTGGGGACAGTATAAATGAAAATGACCCAAATTACGCCTTGGATCGCGCTTTGGCGGGAGCTCACGAACTTTCCGACCTTGAAAAAGCCAATAGCCTATTACTCCGACCTCATCTTCATGGTTGATCTTGGTTGAGCGCTGATTCCGGGAACTCACTGACAAGTGGGTTCGATAGAGGTACCTTTAATTCTGTTGATGATTTGTTTATAAAATAAATTCGTCTGTATGATTTCATAATGATAAGAAAAAAAATTATCATTGGGTGGCTAAAATTGAGGATACACTGGCCAAAGTTGAAAGAGCGAGAGCCGCTTTAGCGGCTGACAAGTCTCTGGCGCGACGGTCAGCTATTTTAAGAGGGAACGAATTTTTCATCCAATACCCTAGTCTAAGTTGAGCCGAGGGAAAAATAAGATTTCCAGAATTTGTCATTTGCGTCGCCATTGTTTATAATCAGATAAGAACGCGTATTTATTTCAGAACCAATTTTCTGACCGAAACGCGCGGGGGAGCCAAACCAAAGTCAGGCGTATTCCAAATCACGCTTCCGCTTGGAGTCAAAAGCGCGGCGGTATACGTCAATTGGGCGAAAAATGGCCGGACTTTCCAGCGGTCGCGATAGCGGCTGGTGACCTCAAACCAAAAATCCCAATTTTTTTCACCTTGAGGAGCGGACCGTCCGTCGGCGCTGATTGGCTTCCGAGAGCCTTTCGAGCGAGGACGGCGGCCGCGAATTTAAAGAAACAAACTGTATTTAGAGGGTTAAAGCTTTATTATATCAAATTTAAGTATTTAAATTAAAGTAGGTTGATTTATTGTAATTTTTTATTTCTATAAAATGATTAAGAACCTATTTCATCAATAACCGCCTTGACCTCAGTTCTATCGCCAACGATTAACGCTGTTTTAAAGACTTTATAACCTAATCCTAGATACTTAGAGGCGTAATTTTTGTCCCCGATTTGGGCTAAAGCCTCATTAGCTTTTTTGGCCATGATGGCCTTAATTTTATCTGGAGACTGGCTTTTACCAATTTTCTTCGGCTCAATCCCAACCTCGCCAGTCTGACTCTTTAATAAATCGGCCAACTTGACATATTTCAGCTCAATGATAAAGATATTTTTTCCGCCAGCCTTTTGGTCGCCCACCTCCAAGACAGCGTCAATAAACCCATCGCCAGTGGGCTCCTCGACTTTGGGCGGCTGGCCAGCCAAAGCCAAAGCGGAAAAAAGGCAGGTCTGATAAAAACCCTCAGAGGGAGAATGGA
>JAISMU010000149.1 GCA_031276635.1 Deltaproteobacteria bacterium
TCCCTTTTGAAAGCCATCAAGGAGCGTAATCTGGACTCTTACTGGTATAGGTCCGGCCAACCAACTTTTCTGACCAAATTCATCAGATCAGAAACCGCCCAAGCCCTGAGCCTTGACCAAGTCATATTGCCTATATCTGACTTGGGCTCCCAAATCGTGGAAAAATTGACTCTGACACCGCTATTGTATCAGACTGGGTATCTGACTATGGCGAAACCGCCCGCCGCGACAGCCTTGACCCTGAAAATTCCCAACCAAGAGGTCAGAGATTCGTTCGAGTCTTTCGTCGTCGAAACCGCGCTGGAAGATAGGATTGGCGACCTGACTGAGCGCGCGGCCTCATTGCTGGAATTTTTTCAAAATAACGACGCTGATTCCTTGACCAAATTTTTTACCGGGATAGTTACGAGTTTACCGATTATATCACGGGAAATAAACGAAAGAACTTTTCGTTTGGCCGTTTTTCTTCTTTTACAGGCCAAAGGGCTCAGAGAAATTGATTCCGAGCTTCGAGTTGAGGGTCGCCGACTGGTTCTGTTTTTCCAGCTGGAGCCTCGCCGGGGAGTTTTGCTGGAGTTGAAACATTTAAGACTCGACTCAAAAGTCGCGGGCGACACTTGGCGCGACGCGTTCCAAAAGAAGCTTTTGGAGGCGGAAACCCAACTGGAAAAATATTATCAGCCATTGCTTGATGAGGTTGCTGAGGTTGATGAGGTTCAAGGAATCGCGTTAGCTGTCTGCTGGGACCGGGGCGTTGAGGCGAAGATTGGTCGAAAAGTTGTCAGGGGCAATACCTAGACCGCCGCTGGAGGGAAATAAACCATAACCGACATTTCCGCCCCAATACTTATCAGACCTGAATTTGGTCGTTAGCTGAACTAAATTTAAATCCGAATTTTAATTTATAACAGTTTAAAATTAGGTGCTGCGAAGAGAAAATGTTATTTTTTTTGCTTATTTAGGGAGATTGAGCGAATGGAGGAGCTCTTTACTTCCTATTCAGCTCTTTTTACTTGTTAGAACCCTGTTTAATAGCGTTCGGTAGACCAATGCCAGGCTGGAAACAACCCAAACTGTCATCTATCCATGAAGGAATGGGCTCAATTGATTTATTGATTTAAAGATGAAGGCTCAAACGATTCGCTCCGTTCACTCAAAAATTTATTGATAATTATTATAAAATATTTACCTAACTCACTTTAAACTGCTAATGTTTCAATATTATCAATTAATTTTATTCATGTTCTGATAATTGAACAATAGAAGAGGAGTGATTGCCGCTCGCCGTCCGGGCGGAGTCGTCGGTAGCTGGCGGCTTCAAGGCTCACTCTTGAGAGCGTCAGTCTCGGAGGGAGCTGCCTGAGGGTCAAGGGCGACGCTATCCCAAGGCGACCTGGCCATTACTCCTTTCTAAAAACCCAAACACAATACTAAACAACCTCTGGGCTCTGGCCTGGTCAACTCCGCCAACCAGAAAACGCCATACTTTTTTATTTCCTCTCCCCAATAATTCTCCACCCACCCCAAGGTCCAAGCCAAGTGAGATTCCTAATCCCGAGCCGGGCCAGGGGAGCCTGAGGACCTATTTTCGCGGCCTGGCTTTCCGAGTTCTCATTTTCCCAACCCGATCAGTGTTGCTTAAGAT
Source organism: Deltaproteobacteria bacterium (assembly GCA_031276635.1). Taxonomy (GTDB): domain Bacteria; phylum Desulfobacterota; class Desulfarculia; order Adiutricales; family Adiutricaceae; genus JAIROO01. The sequence goes on from JAISMU010000149.1 coordinate 1,646, forward strand.
TGGCTAAAAGTTGTATGATCTGAAGACACGGTCAAATTACCGGCTCGGGACTCTGGCGAGGAGTCCAGCGGCGGGTGTCTTCAGTTAGATTTAATGTTTGGTCTTAGTCTATATTTTAAACTTGTCTGGATATTATTTAAATATTATTATTTAGTATTTACGCTTTTAATTAAATCTCTCTTTTCCAATTTTCCAAAAGGAAGATTATTATTTTCTGGCCATTTAGTCATCTGACAGGTCCTCGCCCTGGGGCGGGCCTGGCCGCGAAGGATTGAAGTGGAAACCCCCAGCCCCCACCCCAGCCTGATTCCAGTTTTTAGCCCCGAGGCCTTGGCCGCGCGCGTCCTGGAGCTAGGCCAGCGGATCCGCGATGACTATCAGGCTCTGTTGACCGTGGAGGAGCCGCTTTTGGTGATCGGAATCCTCAACGGAGCCTTCATTTTCCTGGCCGATCTGGTCCGGGCCATCGATCTGCCCCTGGAGATCGACTTCATCCGGTTATCCAGCTACCAGGAGGAAACTCAAAGCTCCCAGCACGTGGTCATGCTCAAATCCCTGGAAAAAGAGGTTGGGGGCCGCCATGTTCTGGTGGTTGAGGACATCGTCGACTGCGGCCTGACCCTGGCTTGGCTTCTGGAGTTTCTGGGAAGCAAGGGACCCAAGTCCCTTAAGGTGGCTGTGGCCATCAGCAAGCTAGAGCGCCGCCAGAACAACTTGTCGCTGGATTACGTGGGCTTTGAGCTGGAAGAGGGTTTTTTGGTGGGCTATGGCCTGGATTACGCCCATATGTACCGCCACCTGCCCGGGATCCACAAGTTGAGGCTCGGCTCCTGACCGGAGCCGGGAATGTTGGGCCCAGGCTGGAAACAAGATGATCATCACCTGTGAAGAGTGCCAGACCAAGTTCCGGGTCGCTGACGAGCTGATCAAGCGGACCGGCTCGCGGGTCTGCTGCTCCAACTGTCAGCACGTCTTTACGGTCTTCCGCCCCCCCAGTCAGGACTCGGTCAACGCCCCTGACCAACTGACCCTAGACCGCCCCGAAGACCTGGACCGCGAGCTGGCGGACCTGTTCCAGCCGGACGAGACCTATCCCCCAGAACAGCCCCAACCAAACCCCTGGCCGCGGCCAACCCCGGTCATTCTGGCCAGGCCACCGTACCCGGCGGAGAATAGACCGCTGGCTACCCCGGGAAACTGGCCAAACCAGCCGGGCCAGGCGAATCCGCTCGCTCAACCCCGGGCCACCCAACCTCAAACTCCCCAAATATCTTTTTCTCAAGAAGCTGGGCCTTCCCCTGACCCCAGTCTGGGTCTGGGCCTGGACGATGAGCCAGTCTCCAACCCCGCGCGAGCCGCCCAAGCCGCCCCAAACTCCCCCCTCAAGGAATCATTGATGGAGCCACCCGTCCCAACCGGACCCACGATGGGCCCGGAACTGAGTCTCGCCCCAAACTCCGAGCCACTGGGGCCAGAGCCGGAGTCACCTCTGGAGGCTGGCCTGAGTCCAAACCCCGCCCCTGAGATGGACCTAACCGCCTCGCTCCCGGTCGCCCCAGCTGGAGAGCTCCCCCCCCGGAACCTGGAAAAAGATAGCCGCCGGAGCCGGATCTTTTTTCTGGTGGCGGCGGTCATAATCGCCTTTCTGGTGATAGGCCTTTTGATTATGTCCATCTGGCGCGATCCCCAGACTGTGGCCCTGCAGACGTCGGAAAGGTCTGTTCCCCCGGCCCGGGCCGCGACCTCGGCTCCCGCCCCTGGAGCCCAGTCCCCCGCTAACCTGGAGGAACCCTTAAAGCTCAATTTTGTCCAAGACCAGGAAAGCCACCACTATCGGGTCAACAAGACGGCCGGTCGAATCCTGATCATCACTGGCCAGGTCACCAATGGCTACCTGGACCGCCGCAGCTTCATCCGCCTCAAGGGGTCGCTGAAGGACAGCCGAGGGGAGGTGGTGGCCGAGCGGCAGGTCTACGCCGGCAATTACTTGACAGAGGAAGAGTTGGTTAACCTGCCGATGCCGGAAATCCTGGCTCGCCTGGCCTTGAAGGGCGGACAGAACAACTCCAACGTCAATGTCCCGCCCAATAAGGCCGTGGCCTTCATGCTCGTCTTTGACCGTCTGCCTGAGGATCTGGCCGCTTATATTCTTGAGCCGATCAGCTCTACCCCGGCTGGCCAGGGCGGTCCTAGCTGAGGCTAACCTCGCGACCAGAAAAGGAGACCCCGCCGGTGCCATCCCTTTCCATGGAATCGACCTTTATGAATTTTCTGCTGAAAGCTATTTTCAAACGGCTTGATTTTGTCAAGACCGCCCGCTACCTGGCCTCTCTGGAGCCTGGTCGAACCTATGTTGAGAAGTTCAGCCAGACCGGTCCAGCCTTTGACGACCAGGAGCAAATCGCCCGGCTGGCGGTGGAGCTGACGGCCCGAGCCCTGGAGGCCAAGGGCGACTCCGCCAATCGCCAGGAGCTGGCTGGCCTCGTCAACCTCATCTCCTGCCGTTACGACGCTGAGTTGCATCAAGTGGCCAAAGCCGCCTGCTTTAATCTCATCTCCCACCTGTTTGAGTCTCGGGATCTCAACCATGTTTTTGTCTCTGAGGACCACCGGGAATTGCGGCACCTGGATCGACTGCGGCAAGCCCAACAAGAGGGCCTGGGCGTGGTCTATCTCATCAACCACTCCTCCCACTGGGACGAATTCATCTTTAACGTCTTCCTGGACCAGAACGGCTTGTCGATGCCGTTGTTCGCGGCTGGCCAGAATATGATGGCCACCCCGTCGCTGGCCACCATGCTCATGCTGGGCTCCTACGTCATTGTTCGCAAGGGAGCCAGCCGGTCTTATCTGTCCGCCCTTTTTCACTACTGTCAAGCCCTGGCTGAGATGGGCAAACCTCAGGGCATCTTCCTGGAGGCTTGGTCCGGCGGGGCCCGTACCCGCGACGGGAGCCTCCGCTACCCCCGACGCCTGGTAACCATTCAAGGGGCCCTGGCCTCCCGAGGCGACGTCCTGGTCCAGCCGGTCATCATCAGTTATAGCCGGGTGCCCGAGGATCGAGACTTGGCCGAGGGTCTGGGAGTGTGGTCGTGGCTGACCGGCCATCACATGGGCGGCGAGTTCCTGAAAAACCCCCTGACGCCTTTAAAAAGCCTGGCCCGAGGTTTGAAAAATCTTTACGGCCGGACTTACGTGGCCTTTGGTCAGAGCCGATCGCTGTCGGACCTGCGAGCCGAGTGGGAAACCGGCCCCCAGGATCTCGCTCTGGACGAGTTCGCCGCCCTCTACGCCATCAGGGAGATCGCCAAGGATAAAAAAATCATGGCCTCGCAACTGGTGGCCAGCGCCCTGGATCCCATCCGGCGCGACTGTCAGAGGCCTCTACTGGACTCCCTGGCCCAATCCCTGGAGTTTGTTCGCGAGTACCATAACCGGGTTTTTGGCCAGGAGCCAGACCTGGAGGACTTTGTCCGCGATCGTCCCCTGGCCGAAATTTTGGCTGATGGGCTGGCCTCCCTCACCCGCCGCCAGGTCATCGCTCCCCGGTCCTTCTGGTCTAAAAAGCCCCCGCGCGTCCTCTCCCCCCACGCTCTGTCCTACTACGCCACCCACAGTGATAGGCGCCTCTACAGCCCCTCGGCCAAGGAAAACCTGGTGGTCTGTGGGGCCGGGTCCTGGGGATTCGCCATGGTCACCTTCATCGGCCGCCGGACCTTGAATGACCGCAAGTTTCATAACTCCTCGCTGTCTCTCTACGATCCCTCGGAATCAGCCATCCAGTCCCTGGCTGACCAGAGGGCTTTAAAGGATCTGGACTACCGGCTTCCCAAAAACGTCTTCCCCACCTCAGACCACATGGAGGCCTTTCGCAAGGCCAGCGAGGTCATTGTGGCCGCCCCGCCGGAGGAGACAGCCGAGCTCTTCAAGACCATCTTCGCCGCCTCGGGTGAGCTCAAATCCCTGATCCTGGCCAGCCGCGGCTTTGACCGCCTCTCCCACCGCCTGACCATCCAGATGGCCTGGGAAGCCGCCGTGGCCGCTGGCCGCCCCAAAACCAATATCCTGGTCCTCTCCGGGCCTTTTTACCCTGACGATCTGCTTAATAACCGGGGGGGCCTGTGGATTCTGGCCAGCCCCGACAAGACCGTCCGGCCCCCGGAGTCGTCGTTGTTTAAGTTTGGGCCCTTTCAGGTGCACCTCTCCGACGATCCCATCGGGGTCCAGACCGCCGCCGCCCTGATTGACGCCTATTCCCTCTATGGGGCCTACCTCCACCACAAAAGGGAGCTCCGCTCGCCGCTGGCCATGGCCAACTTCACCCGAGAGGTCAGCGCCGAGGCTAAGACCCTGGCCATGGCCCTGGGCGGGCAGCCGGCCACCTTTGAATCGGATAGCCCGGCCTGGATCTCCGAGTTCATCGCCGCCGCCCTCACGGGTTTGACCCGCCCTACCGTCAAGCTCGTCGTCTCCAAGGGAGTTCAGGCCCTTTTGGAGCTCATTAAAGAGCGACCTCAGCAAATGTGGCCGGATCCTGGGGTGGGGGGTTATTACTCCATCCACTCGGCTTATCTGGTGGCCAAGCACCTCTCGCTGCGGCTACCCCACCTGGAAATGGCCAACCAGATATTCTGGGTCTGAGATCTCCTGGCCAGTTCAGGCTGAACCAACTGACTGGACCGGTGGCGATGGATCGGATAGAGGGAACGACTGGCGATAGAACGTTGGAGAATCGACTAAAAAGAGACCGCTGAAGGGCGATAGACTTCTGGCTGGATCTTTGGCCAGACCACCTGGCGCTGGACCGTCAAGGGAACCGGGGTCGGGAGCGACTGGAAAGGGCCCGTTGGCTGGGCTTTTGGCGGAACCGACTGGCGAGGGGCGGCTGGTTGGGCCGTTGGTGAGACCGAACCGCCAAGATTGAGCTGAAAGCCGGGTATCTGGCCGCGAGATCAGGCTTAACCGGGGCTGTTTGGGCGGGTTTCTGAGATGAGTAACCCGGCGGGCGAGGGATTTTTTAACCGGCTTGGGCGGAGACATGTCATATTTATAGCATGTTTTGGGCCCTTTAACTTTTATAACAGGTTTCTCGCTCACCCTGACTCGCGAGGCCAGGGTACGGGTTATGGCCAGCCGGTCCTACCCTTGCTCTCTCAAGGTTCCAACCTTGAAACCAAGCCCGCGCCAAAGCTCAGCTCAAAGCGACCTGACGGTCTCTGGAGGAGGCGACCAGGTTTAAAGTTATCCCCCGCGCGGGATTAGCCAGCCTCAAACGCAGATCCCCGCCAGGCGGGAAGTCGAGGGAAACCAACGGCTTTAATGAGCTGTTGACTCTATCTCTGTTGAATATTTGGCTGAAAATTGATGGTTTTCGGGAGATCGCCCGAGCCCCTGAAGCCTAGAGCTTTAATGAACGGTTGACTCTATCTCGGGCGGCTATCGCGGCGACTATCTGGAGCGACAAAGGTGGGCGTTCAGGGGATCGACCAAACCACTGAGCCCAATTGCGTTAACGAGCGTTTAACTGTCTCGGGCGGCTATCTAAAGCTAAAATTGAGAGCTTTTAGGGTATCGACCAAACCACTAGAACTCTAGAGCGACAAAAACACTTAAACCTCCGGCCTATTTTAGCCATGAGCAAAATTTCGAGAGACCTTGTTTTTTATCAGCGACTGATTTACGCTGGGGTCTGGCTTTCGCGAGATCCGAAATTGGTCTTGAGACTCTCTTCCCTCTCCAAGTCGCTCGCTAGCGGCAGATCCGCTCGAGACCCCAAAAACTCTCTGAGATGAGACCCTATGAGATTCTCTCCCTCTTGCCTCACTCGGCCAGGCCAGGCTTTTACCCTAACCCTGACCCTCGGGGGGCTCGGCCTGATTTTTTCGCTGGTCGTGGGTTTTGGACCTCACCCCGACTCTGGGCAGCTTTTATTGGCCGCCCAACCGCCCCTGGCGACGCTGAGGCCAGTCCAGGGCCCGGAAGGGCTATACGGCTACCAAAGAGCTGACGACCCGCCTGGCTCTGGCGGGTCTTGGAGCATCCCCCCACGCTTCCAGGCGGCCAACCCCTTTGGCCCCCAGGGTCTGGCCTGGGTCCGCCTTGAGAGTAAATTCGGAGCCATTGACCAGACCGGCCAACTGGTCATCCCGGCCACCATTGAGCGGGTCCGGGCCTGGTCCCCCAACGGCCTGGTCGGGGCCAGGCTGACCGGGGGCCTCTGGGGTTTTATTAACCCCGAAGGGCGCTGGGTGGTGGAGCCCAAACTAAAATATGTCTACCCCTTCGCCGGGCCCATACCCTTGGCTAGGGCTCAAGAGGCGGACTCGGGTCTTTTTGGTTTCCTGGACGAGACCGGGCGCTGGGCCATCGCGCCAGTCTATCCCGAGGCCCAGGATTTCACGCCCGCGGGTCTGGCCGCGGTCAAGGCCCCCAAGGGTCATTGGGGAATCATTGACGCTCAGGGCCAGTGGCCGCTTAAGCCAGCCTTTCTGAGCCTGAAACCGGAGGGCGAGCTATTTTTGGCCCAGAGCCAACCGAAAGTCTGGGGCCTGATAGACGCCCAGGGACAGTGGCGGCTAAAGATTGAGGCCGACATCCTGGAGAGTTTTGGGGACAATAACCTGGCCGCCGCTCATCATCAGGGCGGTTGGGGTTTTGTGGACCGCCAGGGCCGCTGGGTTATTAAACCCCAGTATTTACTCGCTTTCCCTTTCTCGGGAGGCCTGGCCCCAGTGGCTCCTCAAAACCAGCCTCGATTTGGTTTTATTGATGAGCGAGGCCAGTGGGTCATTGAGCCGCGCTTTAAGTTTGCCCGCTCCTTTGGGGCCAATGGGCTGGCGGTGGCCATTCCCGTCAAGGCCCTTGAGCCCGAGAAGCCTGACCAATCCCCCCAGGAGGACAATGACCGCTTTGGCTTCATTGATCTAAAAGGGAACTGGGCCATTGAGCCGATCTTTAAATGGGCCGATCCCTTTGAGGCGGACGGCCTGGCTGGAGTGGAGACTTTGGAGGGGCAATGGGGGTTCATCAACGCGAAAGGGGAAATGGTTATTCAGGGAGAGTTCCAACGGGTTTTTCGCTTTTACCCCCTTGGCCTAGCTCCGGCCCTCGACCAGAACAAAAATGTCACCTTCATCAACTATCGCGGCCAGGCTCGAGTTCCCATAGGTTATGACCGGCGGCTTGACCTTCTGGCTGGCTCGACTGAGCCGAACGGTTGAGCCAGCCCGGTCGCTCGGCGGGCCTCAGCTGAACTCCAGGTCTCAAAGTCTCAAAAACTCATACCTCCTGGGCTCTGAGCCTCCCAGGAAGCTGTTGGCTCATAATCTTTGGCCGCTTGCCTCCCAGTCATGGGGACCGAGGAGCTGGCGGAGACTCAAAATCTGGTCGCTAAACCAGAGTCTGGACGCGAACTATAAGCCTTAATACACAGGTCTAGCCTGAGGAACAAGATCTGGCGACCGCTCAAACCGCTCAAATTTAAGGGGAAAGTAACAGAGTGTTTGGGATAAAAATCAGGCTCCGAAACGCTTAAACGCGATGGTCAGCAACCAACATCATAAATTTTCTGGGCGCCTGGGTAAGACTTTTCCTCCCAAGTCACTTCTTTAGCCCAGTCTTTATTCGGCTGACAATTTAAAAATAACCAATCAGCCTTCCTTGGCCAAGACATGAGCCATATAGCTTCTATGAAACAAACATGTTTCTTTAATTTAGCGGCGGCCGTCCCCGGCCGCGGATGAGCTCAGAAGTTGCTTGAGGCTCTTGGCCCGACTGGCCTCGTTATCTTTGATTTTGAGTTCGATTAGGTATTTGCGCCCGGCGCGCTGGACGCCAATGTCCGCGTAACCCAACCCCTCAGCGAATTCATTGGTGACCGGGGCTCCCCCATTGACTACGATGAACAAGAAGGCCGAAAGCAAATAATGAGGGCCGGCTTCCAAGTACCTGACTCCCTTGAGGTATTTATCAGAATGGAAGGCCTAAAATTTTTGGAACTCCTTCAATAACTCGCTCATTTTTATAGTCTGGCTATCCATCCATTTGTGGATCAATCCCTTAGGTAGATCTTTTTGAACTCTTTTTTGAACGCTTTCGTTAAGAAACCTCATTATGACGCTGGCGTACAGCGGATTAGCCGGCCTGAGCCTGTCTTCATTTTTGACCAGCCCAGATCAAGACAATATTGAAGGTCATCACCTAATGACGCTGAACTCTCGTCAGCCCGAGGCGTCAGGGCGAAATTTTCGGAAGTCGCCAGCATTGGCCCAATAAACCGCTCTACCCGAGGTGCAGGTAAACGGGCCAGAAGAGAGTCAAGATGGGTATCCCGCCTCTTCATCAGGTCGCTAGCCACCTGAGCGATCTGCCCGGCGGTTATGGTTTGGCTGTAATCGTTGGCCAATAATTTTTCGACCGTTTGGTGGGCCAAGGCGTTAACCAACCAAGGCTGCCTCTCTGACCAGAACCAGGCCCTTCGCGTCGCTTCGTCCGCGAAGACCTGACCGGTAGGCGTGGTATGCTGGGCGTAGAGGCCCTGAACCTCAGCCTCGCTGAAATTAGCTAGGGTCAAAACCTCGGTTATTATTTTAAATGGGCCGCTCGAGCTTAGAGATTCGGAATCAGGCCTGATTTTGGCCTTATAGTCCTGAATTTTCCGCCTGCCTATCAAAGCGATGGCCCGAGAGCAGGGAATTTTAGATCTTTTCACGTAACCGAAACGCGGTTATGACAAAAAAGAAAGCAACGCCTGACCTGGAGGGTGTCTATCTCATCAAAATAAATATTAATATCGTTTTCAAGTCGAGCGCCCAAACTGTTCTGAAATATTCTTACCGGAAAATCTTCGTAATCGGGCCTAGCCTTTGAGCTGGTCAAAAAATCATCTGAGACTGTTTTATTCAAAACCTCTACCTGAGAATCAATTAAAGCCCCCTGAAGACTGTTCACGATGGAGAGAGTTATGTCTTTGGGATTGCCGGTAGCCCCTTGATTCTCTTCCATGGAGTAATATAGCGCGTAATAAAACCCTTCTCTTTTAAGCTATCCACAAAATCCATAATGGCAGTCGTTTTGCCGGACTGACGAGGGACGTGTCGGACAAAATATTCCTCACTGTCTATCAGGCCTTGGATGTCTGGCAGCCTAAGCAAGGCCGGCAACATGTTGCGCTTCGCCGGGAAGCAAGGGCCTGAGACATTGAATCGCTTGGACGGGGTTGGATTCCTGGAATTCAGATTTTTTTTGTTGGCTCTCAGGCCGTGGCCGTAAGTTTTTCTTTCGCCTGTCTCAGACCAGGAGGTAGACTCAAATTATTTATATTATTATATTTCAAAAAGATGGAATTGGGGAACCCCTCAAAAATGGCAGTGTTTAGATTTTTTTTATGCGCATACAAGAATTTTTAATACTCCTGTTAATATATATAAATATATTTTTAACAATATAAATAATATTGATTAAAAGTCATATGTCGCAAAAAATTATTTTATTGTTAGCTTAACTATTGAAAGTGGAAATATAATTGTCCACCAAAAAAGTTTTAAAGGCCAGGCATGAGATGGAACATTGAGACAGCCTAAACATTACTAACTTTAAAATCTAAAATTGAGAGTGACCGTTGGGTAGAATGAGGTTGTCCCACCAGTCAGAAGGCATTATGGGCTGCCTGAGCTGTAGACTATCTCATGAATAATTTTGATTTAACAATAAAATCTTGTTTTTATCTTAATATTAATTTTAAGTCATTAATTATTTTTTATTTTAATAAATACCAAAATATATAGACTTAAAATTACAAAACGATCATAGCCTGGCCGGTTTCATGACCTTAATTTTTTATATCTGGCGATTAAATATTGTTTTAATACTTACAAGTTATTAATTTATTCTATTTTAAACAATTTACAGATCTCTGTCTGGTCATTTTTAGCCACGGCGAACAGGTCAGGCAGGTTAGAGTGATTTTCGGCCAGAGAGGCCAGAAACCCTGGCCCCAACCCCAAAGCCAGGCGCCAAATGAAGCTCTTGGAGCCAGTCGGATTATAAGTGGTCGAAAACTCTAACTAGTTGATTTTATTAGTTTTATTTTGCAAGGTTTATCTCTAAAAATCTATAACAATCAAGACCTTAACTGTTTAACCCGGCAAGCTCCTTGTCCTGGCCTAAGAGGGCAAGAGTCTGGGGTAAATCAGTTAGCTACCCTCGACCGGAATTTCCTCACCATCGAGGTCATCTTTTTTTTATAACGGTCCGCCCTGATCTTCATTGGGCGGCTGATTTAGGCGTCAAAATAAACTTTAACCTCCCGGCGTTGATCAAAACCAAAATTTTCGCCATTAATCGACCACCCATTTTTGATTTAAAAAGCCATTATCGGTATAATTTATAAAGTAAACCCTGCCTTGAGGTAGCTTGGTCGATGGGAGGGCCAGGCCCGGGGCAGGTCTTTTTACCCCTGAAAACAGCCCCCGGTTGACTGATAGCCTCAATTTCGGTAATTTGAAACGCTGTTCCCGAACATAACCTGGGGGGTCCTTAGGGGTAGTTAACCCGCTACCAGGCCCCGGGGTAGCTTTTTTTTGGAGTTTTGCCATGCGCCAGACCGCCCGCCTGAGCCTGATTTTGCCGGCCTTGTTCGTTCTCTTGTCCGGCTGCGGGGTTTTCCATGACTTCGCCAGGGACAACCAGATCCGCCTGTTCTCCCTGGGAGTGGCGGGCTTCATAAGCCCAGTCAAGCTCAAGGTCGCGGTGGCTCCTTTTGCCGATGAGGTCGGTATGGGCACTCCTGAGGCCGGGCCCAACATGGCTAGGCTCATCGCCGAGGAATTTGGCTCTCACAGTGAACTGTTGGTCATACCGACCGAGGAAGTGGCCAAGGCGGTGGCTATCCGTGGCTACACCCACCCTCTCACCCCAGAGCAAATTATTCAACTAGGCCGCGACCTCAATGTTAATGTCATAATTGATGGGGCCATCTCTCAAGTGGACCAGCACCATCAGCGCAAGGGTTGGCGCCGAATTATCCGGTATTTCACCAGTCAACAGCACTATGTGGAGGCCATGCTTCTGGTCACCCTCTATGATACCTCCAATGGGGTGGTTCTGGCCTCCCGGGCCAACTCCGCCACCTACAAGGTCGGCAAGGACGAGCGTGACCCCTTCGCCAAATCTGACGAGACCCCCCCGCCCCAGGAGGCCATAGAACAATCTCTGGACATGGCCATTGAGGAGGCTTTTTACCGCTCCGTCGACGGTTTGGCCGCCCTGCCTTTCAAAGCCCCGGTGATTGAGCGCGTGAGCGAAAAAAGCGTGGCTATCGCCTTTGGGACTGAGGTGGGGATGTCCAGGGGCACTGAGTTTGTCTATCTGCCGACCCAGGAAGTGCTAACCAACGCCATTAACGTCTCCTACCAAATCCCCGGGGCTCCCAAAGCTCACCTCAAGGTCGCCGAGGTCTCCCCGGGCCGCTCGGTTCTGGAAATTGTTGATGGAGAAGTCAACCTTGGGGAATATGTCGAGACCTGGGACAACGACTAAAGGCGGGAATTAGGCCGAGAGAGAGCGGCCAAACGCGACCATTTCGGCTCTGGCGCTAATGATAGCCTTGCGCTGGACCACCCCGGGGCCGCCACAAGCTGAGATTGGTGGCTTGGCCCGTCAGCGAAAATCCGCGTATTGGGAGGACAGACCTGATTTCCGGAAGGTTTTTAGACAGTCTTGGGGACTGAGCGGACGGAACTCAGACAAATAAAAAGCGTTTGCGGGCTCTTGATAGTAACCGTTCCCCCACGATAAAGAGGTGGGGTTGGAAATAGCCCCCATGGTTACCATAGTCAGGCTCTGGATCTTACGGTTCAGAGACTACGTTGAATAAAATGGCTAAAGACCAACGTCAGAACGCTTCTCCAGTTCTGACCTCTTGAAGACATATTAGTGGACAAGCCGGAACAGGCGCGAAACGGAGTGGGGCGCGGGCCGATACTCATCATTCCCGAAGAAATGGAGACGTTCTTTTAACGAATAACCTGGCCGTTATAGGCTTTTATCGGCGCTTCATTCGCAAGTATTCGTTGTTGACAAAAATAAAAAAACCTTAACCCCGCTCGCTCCGAGACGGGCCAGAAAACTGAGGGAACAGAAGCGGGCCAAGATCTACAAATGGGTTAAATTGGCGGCGCGTTCGGTTACTCCTCAAGAAATTATGGCTATGATTACGCCATTTCAAAACCTGTCATCTCTCATTATTAAAGTTGATAATATTTTACTCCTCAATTTTGAGGGGTTAAGTTCATACATAGGGAGTCAAAGGTTTAAGCCACGGTTCCAATTTTACTCTCCCTTGTGAACGCTTACATCTTGATAGCGATAAGAAAAATCGGCAGGAATTGACAGAAGCCTGAAGAACACTCCACGCCGTGAAAAATGACCTTTTGAGAATAGCCCGAGCAGAGGGAACACCTGATTCCTGAAAACTGGCGGCCAAAAAAGTCATCTTCCCAGATTAATTCAATACAATCTGAGGCCAATGGGGTCGCGCTAATTCTATCAGACCGCGTTTCTAGGGCGATTACGTGTCTGTTTCCGCCTCGAACGGCTCTCAGTTCAGTGAGAGGTAACCGCACGCCAACTCTTGTCTCCTCCTCCCTTCTGTTTGGCGATTCTCTCTCCACTGTGGGCGGAACGCTCAAACTTTCCATAATACGGAACTGTTACCCAAGGCCACTCGGCTTACGCCTGAAAAAATTCTTCGCCCAAAATTTTCACTAAACCGGCCCCTGCTGATTCCCAGAAGGCGAATTGATCTCCTGGAGCTCCCCAGGACTCTCCTTAAGGCTGAGAAAAAATTACCTTGAGGAAAAAAACTCGGTCGCGACCACCAGAATCAGGAACTGGAGTCGCCAACCCAAGCCCCCTGAAACTTAGAGACTCGCCTTATGTAAACGCCCTTCAACTGGTCAAAATTCGAGTTGGCCCAAAACTCAGCGGACCGTACCCTTCAGAGTTCGAGTGAGACAAGCTAAACTCTAGCCCCAGGACCAGAGACGACCTTAAAATTTGACCATAATTTAATTAACAGATCTGTATGAAAAATAATATTTTTTTTAAAATTCACTTTAAATTTGAAATTTTAATTATTTAAACTTTTTTTAGCATTTTTCTTGTCTTTAAATTTTTTATATAAAAAATATCCAGCCATGATCGTTCCTTCAAAGTACATTATTCCAGAAAAAAAATATAAATAATTTGGATGCCGAGCAATAAGCAATCTCATTTCATCCAACTTAGCGTTATGAAGAATTGAGGTAAAAGCTATAAATAACGAGCCAGTAGAAATTATTAATGCAATTACAGAAACTAAATAGCAATTTAATCTTGTTTTTTTATTAAAATTATTATACATAATTAGGAAAAATATAAAAGCATAAATACCATAAAAAACTCCACAAATAATTATATATATAAAATCATCTATTACTATATCTTTAGGAGGATAATTATTACCTATTATATATGCTAACACTAAAAATAAAATATAAATTCCGACCATTACTGTCCCGATAAACACTTTATTAACGTTATTTTGTTCCATACTGCTCTCCATAAGGTGGTAAAAAAAAATTCCCGCTGATACCCTTGGAGGGTAACCTGATAGGCCAAGAAGCCAAAAGAATCTCCGAAATTATCCGAATTAACCTCAACTCTCATTAACTCCCGCTAACCCGCGACCATAAAATTTAGTCAATTATAGCCCTTCAGTCGACTCTGTCAAAGTTCGCGTTCGCTCAGACTTAGGCCATTTTTGATTTTTATACAAAAAATATAATATATTAATAATAATCAAAATAATTGAAATAAATGATATATAATTCCCAACCGTTGACCCTACAAATTTTGTTTCAACTTCAAGCAGGCCGTTTGACGGTAAATATGATAACTCAAGGGCAAAGTTACATATTTAAATATTTTAAATGAATCAATAAAACCTAAAATAATAATTATAACAAATAAAAATAATGACCTATAAATAAGATCAACAAAAATAATACTGAATATTGCTATTAAAAAATGAGTTACAGGGAAATAGAATTGATGAATTGGAATACCTACATTTTAAACTATATTTTCAGTAGTCCTAATAGGTAAACGCCAAATTAAAATCTGGTATTCAGAACTTTAAGCCAACTTAAAATGATTTTATTGGTCATATGAATATATAAGACGATTACTTAAATAATTAAATTCTGATCCAGATAAAGCTATTGAAGCTGAAATCGCTATAAACCACAAAGATAAATTATTTTTTGCAATAATTTATCTTATTAATATTTTAATATGTATTTTATATAGATTAAATTAATAATAAATTCTAGTGAAATTTTAGGTCTGTAAATATATTTTTTTTATAGGTTTAGCGTTTAAAACGTTTTAATAGATTATCTATTCATGTAATATAAAGATAAAATAATATCTTTATAGATTTTTTTGATTTGCTCTAGAAAACGTTGCTTTATTTTTAGCTTTATTGGGCAAAATTGTCAGATTTCTAACCAACCCAAAACCGTGACTGCGGGTGGTCAGCCCTGGAACGCTATCTATGGCTAAATGAACCAAACGCCTTTCTGGAGACGACAACTGGGTTATGACCATGGGCTTATTGGTTTTTAAAACCTTTTCGGCCATATAAGCGGTTTTTTCCAGAATGCCCTGATGACGGCGGGCTCGGTAGTTCTCCGCGTCCACGATAATCTGGGGATTATCGTCAATGGCGTCTTCTGGTTTATCTTGGCAAATTGCGTCAAGATTGTCCGACTCGGTGGCCTCCAAAAGGGCCTTGACTTTGGCCCGCGAGTCTAAGTCGCTGTCTTCGCTCACAGGTAGAGGGCCGTTTCGCTCGGCCAGACGGCTTCTTTGCCGAGTTACGCGGTTAACTAACAACTCCAAGGCGTTCAGGGAAGCACCCTTCCGACCAATCAAAAGGTAGTTGTCCAGACTTTCCAGATCTAAAATGACCCTTTGGCCAATCCGACTAGCCCGAATCTCTACAGTTAAGCCAAGGCGCTGGATAATTTCCTTGAGCAGACTCACAGCGTCCTGGGTAACTTGGTCAGGGGGGCCATCGTAAACCTCTTCCCCTTTGCCCGGCTTGGTCAATGGACCCGGCACAGGAAATGATGACCATTTAAGATGGGGAATATCCTCGACAGCTGGATTCTCAGTTGGTGGCTCAACCTTTTTGGCCTTAGTCTCCTTGGGCTCTTTTAGGGTTACTTTAGGGCCAACTCTTTCTCGCCTGGGCCGTTTTTCTAGTTTTTTGGCCTTGGCTTCCTCTTTGGAGGGAGTTTTTCGAAGGCTTGACTCAGCAGGCCCTGCCAGTAGCTCTGAACGAGCTTTATCCTCCTTAATTTCCTCGGCCTTATTGAAAGTCCCTTGATGAAGTTGGTCAACCTTGTTCGGCTTGTCCTGTCTTTCCAGCTTATCCGTCTTTTGAGGCTTTTCCAGTCTTAAAAATTTTTTTGCGTTCTCTGGTTCCAAGGAAGCTTCTTTGGCGTGGGCCACAACCTCAGGAGACAAGTGAGCTGATTCCAGAGGGCTAGTCTCAGCCGGGGGATCCTGACTCTGAGGCTCAGTTGACAAAACCTGGATTTTGGCTTTTCGACCACCCAAACCGAACAAGCCCTTGGACCCGGTGGACAAAATGATAAAACTCAAATGCTCCGGCGGAATATCCAAGGCTTTAGAGGCGGCGTTTATGGCCTCCTCAGTATTTTTTCCCTCAAAGATCAAATCTGGCGACATGACAAACCCCAATTCCAGCGGCCAGAGGGCTTTTTTTCAGCCCATACTCATAAAAACTTCACGTTTTTGCCGGGCTACTAGCGGTCGACGCTGGCGTGGCCGGTCGATTGATAAGCTTTTGCTGGAAAATGGATAGAATGTTGTTAACCAACCAATATAAAACTAGGCCCGATGGCATGTTCAGGAGGATAAAGATAAAAATCAAGGGCATAAACATCATAATCTTGGCCTGAGTGGGATCGCCCATGGATGGAGTCATTTTCTGCTGCCAGATCATAGTGGCCCCCATTAAAAGGGTCAATACCGGAATTCCGGTGGGCTCATCCAAAAGTGGCAGCTTGAAACTAAAATAAAATAAGCGATCCGGGACCGACAAATCGGTTATCCACAGCATGAACGGGGCCCCTCTCAATTCCAGGGTGTAGTCCAGAACCCGGTAAAACGCGATGAAAAAGGGGATTTGTAGCAACATTGGTAGACAACCACCCATGGGGCTGACTTTGTAGGCCCGATACAGCTGCATCATCTCTTGCTGAAAGGCTTTGTTATCGTCTTTGTATTTTTCCTTTAACTTCGCGATCTTGGGCTGGAGCTTTTGCATCTCCTTCATGGACTTATAACTCTTGGCCGTCAAAGGCCACAGAGCTACTTTGATTATAATAGTTACAAGAATGATGGCCACCCCATAGTTGCCCACCAAATCGTAAAACAGTCTCAAAAGCCAGATCAGGGGCTTGGCCAGGAAAGAAAACCAGCCGTAATCCAGGCTACGCTCAAGGTAATGGCCAGCCGCCGCCAAGTCGTCAGCGTCCTTGGGGCCATAATAAAGATTCTGGGTAAAGGTAACTGAGCCTCCTTGGGCCAAATTCAAAGGCCGGGACTGGAATAAG
>JAISMU010000003.1 GCA_031276635.1 Deltaproteobacteria bacterium
TCTACCTGAACAGCGACGCCATCAATGACCTCAGTTGTTACCTCAGTGAGCTCAACGCCCAGTTTTTTGCCCACCTCAGTGGTTACCCGCGCCAGAGACCTATCCAGCTCCTCGACGCCTTTAAAAGTAGAGACCCTGCTCATGTCCAGATTGATAACCGGGCGAGGGACGAAGCGCTCTTCGTCCAGCCTTTCCTCTATGGCCAGACCTTTAAAAAGCTCCTTTTGGCCCGAAAATATGGCTTCCAGGGTGGAAACGGTCAGGGACTTGCCAAAACGTCTGGGGCGAGAAAGAAACCAGACCAATGGGTCGCTGGAAATCAGATCGGCCAAGAAAGCGGTCTTATCCACATAAATAGCGTTTTTTTTTGATTATCTCTGAAAATATTTGTCGGCCAATTGGCAATTTGCCTGGCGAAAGCGTCATAATTGTCCTCCAAAAGATTAGCTATTTTGTCTGGAGTCTGGCTCCAAGTCAAGCGCTCAAGCGCGTTCTATCTGGAAGTCTGTTTTTTTAATTCGAGGTAAGACGCTAAGTTTTTTGGTTCTTTCCGGTCACCGCGGCTTAGAAACTTTAAAAAAAAATCTTTTTCTGTTTTTATAATTAATTAATTTAGCTGATTGAATTCTTTAAAATATCAATTACAGTTTTTTTATCTCAATAAAAACTCTTGTCAAAACCCCTGGCCCTGGGTTATATTGCCCTCATCAAGCGCGGGCGCCATTTGTGGCCGAAAAAGGGAACTCCGTGGAAATCGGAGGCGGACCCACCGCTGTAATCGGGGACTTCCGACGCCAAGCCGTCTCTTTCGAGGCGGCTCACCAAAGCCACTGGTCTTAAACTGGGAAGGCGGGTGTCGGGGGATTGAGCCGAGAGCCAGAAGACCTGCCCCCGCTGTCGCCCCCACCTGGCTTTGCGGTTTGAGCCAACGGGGGAGCCTGACCCTGGCGGGAGCCAATCCGGCTGAGACAGTTCCAGATCGAACGCGGGATAAATACTGGGAAATCCCGGATTCCACAATCCGGGGTTTTTTTTTGCCCCGGCTCAAGCCCCAATTTCCTGGACTGGGCGCCCCGTTATGGAACGACTCCTGTTGAGCTCCTCAACTGGCCTGTTTGGCCTGGCCTGGGGCCTCTCGCCGCGGCGAGGGACGCGGAAACTTTCGCGCCTCGTGGCCTGGCTGGGGGTCCTGACCGGCTTGGTTTATCTTTTCGCCCGCTATTATGGGGCCTGGCCCATGACCCCGATGTATCTGGGCTCGGTGGCGGTCCCGCCGTTTCTGGCCCTTTTCGGGCTCTGGTCGGCCCGCCCGACCCAGGGCGGCCCCCACTGGCCGGGTTGGCCCCTCACCCTGGGCCTGGTTTTTTGCCTCGATCTTTTGTCGGTTTTCTTTCCCAAGGACTTTTATCTCCCTTTCCTCAAGACCGCCTCGCTCTTCTCCCAGGCTCACCTCTTGTTCTGTTTTCTCGGCAAGGCCGCCTTTCTGCTGGCTGGCGTCTGGGCTGGCCTTCGCCTTTGGGCCGGCCCCGGGGCGGAAAACGGCCAGACCCGGCTGTGGCTGGCCCTGGGGTTCGCCCTGTGGACTCTCGCCATGCTGACCGGGGAGGCCTGGTCCTATCTGGGCTGGGGGCTGCCGGTGGTCTGGGACGAGGCGGTCATTGTCTGCTTCATGGCCAGCTGGTTTTACTACGCCGCTGTCTTGCATCTTTTCGTGACCAGCCGCTGGCCCCGGGCCCGGCTCTATCTGGCCGTGGCCGGGCTCGTCTGGGTCCCCCTGGTCAATGTCCTGCCCGATCTCGGCCCGTGGCGCTGGCCGCCGTCGCTGGGGTGAGCTCATGGACAAAGTCAAGAGCCCCCGCCCGGGCAAATTTTTGGCCTGGCTCCAGAAAGCCTGGCGCCTGGCTGGCCATCTGGATCTGGCGGTCCTCATCTGCCTTTTTCTGGCCCTGGACACGGCCCTGGCCTACCCGCTGATCCAGAAGAGCCTTTCCACCTTCATCCCTCTGGGCGAGGTGGGGTTATTGACGTGGCTGACCACCTATGGTCGCTTCAACCTGAGCCACACCTTCTGGTTTTACGGCCTGATGTTGGGCGTGACCCTCCTGGGAATCAACGCCTTCTGCTGTTCCACCGCCCGAGTCTGGGCCATCGTCGGGCCGGGTCGCCAGCGGGGTTGGCTCTATAAGCTGGGCCCGCATCTAACCCATTACGCGGTAGTGGTCATGGCCCTGGGCTATCTGGGGAGCTATGTTTTCAGCCAAGCTTTGCCTGGCCGAGCCCTCATTCCCGATGGCCCGCCGCTCAAATTGCCCCGGAATCTGGGAACCTTAGCCGTCAGCGTCCACGACCCGGTGGTCTACGAGGGGGAGAGGCTGAGTTTTTTTCAGAACTGGTATCTGGACCCGGGGTTCCGGTTGAAACTGACCAGCCCCGAGGGCCAGGTGACCTATTTGAAAGTGGCTTATAACCGCCCGGCCCACTATGGGGGTTATAACTTTTACCTGGCTGACTTTTACCCGAAAAGCGCGGAGCCGGCGGGCTCGTATAAGATGGTGAGCCTCTCCATCCGGCGAGACCCGGCCTCCCGAATCTATTTGGCCGGGATGGCCATCTTCGCGGTGGGTTTGCTTTTGTGGCTGGTGGACTTGCGAAAGGCCAGTCGCTTGAAAAAACTAGTCGTTTGAAAAAAAACGCGTCATTTGAAAAAACCAGCTGTCTGTGAAGAATCGGCGCTGGCGAAAAACAGGCGCCCAGGCGGTCGTCAAAAAGCCGGCGACAATTTTTCGGCCCCCGGGCCCGGGCTCCATACCCGGCCCCGACCCGAAGGGCTGGCGAGGGAAAATTAAAGTGAAATACCTGATCTTGGCCCTATTCCTGGCCCTCCTGACCGTCGGTTGCTCCGGGGGAGACAACCCCTCAGCCGCGGGCAACCGACCAGAGCTGACTGACGCGAACGTGGACCCGACCAACACCACCTATGGCGGGGCGGCCGGAGCGGGCTTTTTAAACGTGGGCGAGTACTCCCTGATCCAAAAGGATGGCTACCTGGAGGCCCACGACGGGGCGGGCCGAACTTTGGCCCTGGTTCCTCGGGGCAGCCCCCCGCCCCCGGATTTTGAGCCCAGCCAGATCATTCCCGTGCCCGTGCGCCGGGTGGCCGCCTACAGCGCCTTTGACGTGGCCATGCTGAATGTCCTGGGCCAAGCCGAGACCATCGTGGCCCTGACCACCCCTCGGGCTGGCTGGAGCGTGGACTATGTTAAAGAGGGCTATGACTCGGGCCGCGTGGTTTACATCGGGCAACCCGGGGCCATTGATTATGAGCGCCTGAAAGCCCAGAAACCGGACCTGGTCATGACCTGGGATCCCTCCATCGCCCCCATGCTGGATACCCTGGGCATTCCAGTCCTGGTCACCTCCACCCCGGTGGCCACCTGTCTCGCCACCCAGATCCGCTTTGTTGAGTTCCTGGCCCCCTTTTTCGGGGAAAAGGAAAAAGCCCACGCTTTTTATGAGCGAACTCGCCAGGCTCTGCAAGCCATCCGGGCCAAAACCAAGGGGCTCCCCAAACCCAAGGCCATGTGGGGCGACATTTATGAGAAAAGGGTCCTGGTGGAGCCCGGCAACGCCTGGGTGGCCGAGCTGATCGGCCTGGCCCAGAGCGACTACCTGTTTGACGATGTCTACGGGACCTCTTGCGTTGAGATCTCCATGGAGAGGTTCCTGCACAGCGGAAGCGACGCCGACCTCTACTTCACTTATCGGTCGGTGGGCGACAATGTCTACTCCAAAGAGTCGCTGCTGCGGATCAACCCCTTGCTTGGGGGCCTCAAACCGCTCACCAGCGAGGGGCGGGCCCTGGCCCCGCGACCCATTTACTCCCAATCGGCGGACCGCCTCGATGAGCTCCTGACCGAGATCGCCGCCATTCTGCACCCCGAGGCCTATCCCGGCTATGAGCTCAAATATTTCGTGGAGCTGCCGTTACGGGACCCCGACCAACCCAAGGAAAATTAGCTCATGGAAGCGGTATTGGATGTCAAGCTCCTCACCCGGCGACTGGCCGGTCGCCGGGCCTGGGTGTTTCTCATTTTAGGGGCCCTGACCCTGGCCCTGATGGCCATCAACCTGGCGGTGGGCTCGCTGACGTTTCCCCTGGCCCGGATTGTGGACACCCTCCTGCGCCCCAGCGAGTCCGGGGATCTGGCCTTCATCATCTGGAAGATCCGCCTGCCCCGGGTTCTGGCCACGGTCATGGGCGGAGCTTATCTGGCCGCCTCAGGCTTACTATTGCAGGTTTATTTCCGCAACCCCATAGTTGGCCCTTATATCCTGGGCATTTCCTCTGGGGCGACCCTGATGGTCTCGCTGGTGGCCCTAACTTCAGTGGGCTTTCAGATGACCTACGTCACCCCGTTTCTCACCACCATCGCCGGGTGCCTGGGAGCTTACGGGGTCATGATTCTGGTGGTGGCCATCGCCGCCAAGGTCCGCCAGGGAGCGACTCTGCTCATAGTCGGGCTGATGATGGGCTACCTGTGCGGGGCGGTGACCAGCGTGCTGACAGCCCTAGCCGAAAAGGAGAAGATCAAGGGCTTTGTCCTGTGGACCATGGGCAGCTTCTCCGGCTTCAAGTGGGTGGAAATCGGCCTTCTGGCCGGCCTGGGCGGCGGTTTGCTTTTGGCCGTCTATCTCCTCTCCAAACCCTTGAACGCCTTTCTCTTGGGCGAGGATTACGCGGCCTCCATGGGGGTCAACATCCGCCGCTTCCGCCTCTTTATTCTGGCCGCCGCCTCGGCCCTGGCTGGCCTGGTCACGGCCATGGCCGGCCCGGTGGCCTTTGTGGGCCTGGCCGTCCCCCACCTGGCCCGCCTCTCCTTCGGGACCTCCGACAATCGGGTCCTCATTCCCGGGGCCTGCCTCATGGGAGCGGTGGTGACCAGCCTGTGCGATCTCATCGCCCGGATGTGGCTTAACCCGGTGGAGCTGCCCATCTCGGCCATCACGGCCTTCTTCGGGGCCCCGGTGGTCATTGGCCTTTTACTCAAACGCGGGGCCAGAATGTGAGTGGCTTACGGCGAAAGATTTTGGAATGGAGGCGAAAAAAATGAGCGTCGCGTTCTCAACTGAGTCAGCCCCGCCGGCCCCGAGCCAGGCGGCTGACCCGAAGCCACCCCTTCTGGAGTTGCGGGGCCTGACCGTGGGCTACCGAAAACCCATTGTCACCGATCTTAACCTCAAGCTGGGGCGCGGTCTCTTCGTCTCCATTCTGGGAGCCAACGGGGCTGGCAAATCCACCTTGTTACGGACCATCTCCCGGCGCCTCAAACCCCTGGCCGGGGAGATTTTTCTGGCCGGGCAAAGCCTCCCAAGCCTGAAAGCCCCGGACCTGGCCCGGATCATGAGCGTGGCGCTGACCGACCGGGCCCAGGTCCCCATGCTGCGGGCCCTGGAGTTTGTCGCCCTGGGGCGGCATCCCCACTCGGACTTCCTGGGTCGCCTGGCCCCGCGAGACCTTCTGATGGTGGAAAAAGCCCTGACCGCGGTCCAGGCCGGCCAGCTGGCCGAGCGCTTCGTGGACGAGCTCAGCGATGGCGAGCGCCAGAAGGTGGTTCTGGCCCGGGCCCTGGCTCAGGAGCCCAAGCTACTATTGCTGGATGAGCCCACGGCTCACCTGGACCTGCGCCACCGCCTGGAAATCCTGGCCATCCTGCGCCAGCTCTGTCAGAGCCAGGGCCTGACGGTCCTGGCGGCGGTCCACGACGTGGAGGTGGCGGCCAAGGTGTCTGACCTGGTGGTGACCCTCAAAGATGGCCGGCTGGTGGATCTGGGTCGGCCCGAGGAAGTCCTGGTCTCAGCGACGGTCCAAAGCCTCTACGACTGCCCCACCGCCAATTTTAACCTGGCTCTCGGTGGCCTGGAGCTGATTCCTGATGGCCAGGCTGGGCGGGCCTTTGTCTGGGCCGGCCAGGACACCGGGGCTCTACCGCTGCGGGTTCTGGCCAAAAAAGGTTACGCCCTGGCCACCGGGCTCTTCCCCGACTCAGACCTGGACGCCCACGTGGCCCGGGCCTTGGGGGCCAAAGTTTTCAGCTACCCCTCCCAAAAGCCTCCCACCCCGGAGGAGCTGGAGCGGCTAGGGGAACTGGCCCTGGGGGAACTGGCCACCTGCGATTTGCTGGCTCTGGGTCGGCCCCTCGCCGCGGAGCCTATGGGCGAGCTCCGCCAAAAACTCCTGCGGCTGGCCCAACGACTTGAGATCCCGGTCCTGGAGCTGGGCCCGACCGGAGAGCTCGGTCCCTTCATCCAGGCCCTGGACCGTCTGAAAACCCTCTCCACCTCAGCGGCGGCCTGAGGTGAGCGGCCCCTTAACTGGTCGCGGGCGGCCCATCTATCCTCTGGTGGCTCTGGTCGGGCAAACAACCATGGTTCAGGCCCTGTTGCTGGCGGCCATCAATCCCCTCTGCGGGGGCGTCCTCTTACGCGGGGAAAAAGGGGCGGCCAAGTCCACAGCCGCCCGGGGACTCCGAGAGATTCTGCCGCCCCTCCCGCCGACTTCGGCCGAGTCGGCCAACCCCTCCCTCCCCCGGGGCCGGCCTTTTCTGACCCTGCCCCTCAACGCCACTGAGGATCGGGTGGTGGGCGGGCTGGACTTTGAGGTGGCCACCCGCCAGGGCATTCGAGTCAATAACCCGGGCTTGCTCAGCCAGGCCCACCAGGGGATCCTGTACATTGACGAGGTCAATCTCCTGGATGACCACCTGGTGGATCTGGTCCTGGACGCGGCGGCCAGGGGGAGCTGCGCCCTGGAAAGAGAGGGGCTGTCGCTGACCCTGCCGAGCCAATTCATCCTCATCGGAACCATGAACCCTGAGGAGGGGGAGTTGCGGCCGCAGTTTTTGGACCGCTTCGGCCTGGCCGTCCAGGTGGCCAGCGAGAAGGACCCCGAGCTCCGGGTGGAGACCCTCCGCCGCCGCGAGGAGTTCGAGGCTGACCCCTGGGTTTTCGCGGCCAAGTGGGCCCCGGAGACGGAGCTTTTAAAGGCCCGGGTCCTCAAGGCTCAGGCCGAGCTCTCCCGGGTGGTCATCCCCCAGCGGATCCGCGAGTTTATCGCCCAACTGGCCGTGGAGCGCCACGTGGCCGGTCACCGGGCCGATCTGCTCCTGGAGCGGGCCGCCGTGGCCCTGTGCGCCTTCCAGGGCCGGAAAATCCTGGCCGAGACCGAGGTCCTGGAAGTCGCCCCCCTGGTTCTGGCCCACCGCCAGAGGGAAAGCGCCCCGCCCCCGCCGCCCCCCCCGGACCCAGAGCCGAACGAGGCCGAGGCGAATCAGGAGGAACCGGAACAAGAGGAGCCGCGACCAGAGGAGCCGAATCAGGAAGAGTCGGAGCGGGCCGAGCCCACAGAGACGGAGTCGGCGCCGCCGGAGCCGGCCCCGGCGGCGGCCAGTCCCCTGGACCGGCCCGAGCCTGAGGATTCGGGGGAAGAGGACTCCACTGAGCCCCCCTCCCCAAGGCCCAACGCCCTGGTGGAGCGGATCTTCGAGATCGGCCAGACTTTCAAGGTTCGCCGGGTGGAGACGGCCAAGGACCGGCTGCGCCGCCGCGGCTCTGGTCGCCGCTCCCGCGGCCGGGTCAGCCAAAAGCAGGGCCGCTACGTCAAAAGCGGCCCCAATAACGGGCTGGGCGACCTGGCCCTGGACGCCACCATCAGAGCCGCCGCCCCCTATCAGCTTGGTCGGGAGCGGGCCCCGGGCCTGGCCCTGGCCCTCTGGCCAAGCGACATCCGCTGCCGAATTCGGGAAAAGAAGATGGGTAACCATCTGTTCCTGACCGTGGACGCTTCCGGCTCCATGGGGGCCCGCGGGCGGATGGCCGCGGCCAAAGGGGCCGTCATGAGCCTTTTGCTGGACGCTTACCAGAAACGGGACCAGGTAGCCCTGATCTCTTTCCGCCGAGACGGGGCGGCGGTCAACCTGCCGCTGACCGCCTCCGCCGATCTGGCTGGCCGCCTCCTGGCCGAGATGCCCATAGGCGGTCGGACTCCCCTGGCCCACGGGCTGGAGCTGACGTTTCGGGAAGTCCGAAACGCCCTGCTCAAAAACCCTCTGGCCCGGCCCATAGTCATCGTGGTTACCGACGGTCGCGGCAACGTCAGCCTCACGGCGGGGCCGCCAGGCTCAACCCAGAGCCGGCCCCTCCAGCAGGCCTGGGCCTTGGCCAGCGTCATGGCCCGGGAAAAGCGGGCTAAATACCTGGTCGTGGACACCGAGGAAGAGTCCCTGGTGGCCTTCAAGCTGGCCGAGCGCCTGGCCGCCGCCCTGGAGGCCGAGTATTACCGGATCAATGACCTCAAGGCGGAAACCCTGCTGAGCCTCATCCGGGCCCAGACCTGAGGCCGACCCCGGGGGTCGGCCAAGGTCGGTCCCCAAGGGCGGGCGGAGTTTTTTAGGTCGAGAATTTTTTTGCCCATAACTTTTTCAGGCCCATAACTTTTTTTTGAGGGGCGCGCGTGAGTCAACCCAACCCTATATTTCCCTTTGTGGCCATCGTTGGTCAGGAGAGCTTGAAGCTAGCCCTGATTCTCAACATTATTAACCCGTCCCTCGCCGGGGTCCTCATCCGCGGGGAAAAGGGCACGGCCAAATCCACGGCCGTCCGCTCCCTGGCCCAGATCCTGCCGGCGATCGAGGTCTTTGAAGGGGATCCCTTCCAGTTGGACCCGCGGACCGAGGCGGAACTCCTCGCCGAGTTAAGCGCGGCGGTCGGCCTGAGCCGACTGGTGGAGCCTCGGATTGTTCAGCGCCAGATCCGAGTGGTGGAACTACCGGTGGGGGCCACGGAAGACCGCCTGGTCGGGACGCTCGATCTGGAGCGGGCCCTCAAGACCGGGGAAAAGCGGGTTGAGCCGGGTCTGCTGGCCGCGGCTCACCGGGGGATTCTCTACGTTGACGAGGTTAACCTGCTGGATGACCACCTGGTCGACGCCCTGCTGGACTCGGCGGCCATGGGCGGGTGCTCCATTGAGCGCGAGGGCGTCTCCCTGACCCACCCGGCCCGCTTCACCCTGGTGGGAACCATGAACCCCGAGGAGGGAGAGCTAAGGCCACAGCTCCTGGACCGCTTCGGCTTGTGCGTCCACGTGAGTGGAACGCTGGAGCTAGCCCAGCGGGTGGCGGTCCTGGAAAGACGGGCCGCCTTTGAGGAAAACCCCGAGGCGTTTGTGGCCAGCTGGGCCGCGGAATCCGAGCGGCTAGCCCAGAAAATCAGCCAGGCCCAGAAACTCCTGGCCGAGGTCAAGGTCAGCCAGGAGTCCCTCTACGAGATCGCCCGGCTCTGCCTGGAGGTGGGCGTGGATGGGCACCGAGGGGACATCGTCATTCACAAGGCCGCCAAAGCCATGGCCGCCTGGCGGGGCCAGACCGAGGTCACCCCGGCCGACCTGGAGGCCGCGGCCGAGCTGGCCTTGCCCCACCGGGTTCGGCGTCAGCCCCTCCAGGCCCTGGCCGACAACCTGGACCTGAGGCGAAACCAGGCCCGCGACTCGCGATCACCCAAGGCAGGCCCTTCCCAAAAGCCGGCTCCTGGGCTATAAACGGGTTCAGGGAGGAAAAAACCTTGATCCGCTTGACCAATATCCACAAAAGCTACGGCTCGCGCCAGGCCCTGGCTGGCCTGACCCTCACGGTGGCCCCGGGCGAGCTGTTCGCGTTTCTGGGCCCCAATGGGGCAGGCAAAAGCACCACCATCGGGCTCTTGACCGGCCTGGCCAGCCTGGACTCTGGTCAGGCCCTGATCGATGGCCTGGACATCCAGAAAGAGCCGCTCAAGGCCAAGCGACTCTGCGGCCTAGTCACCCAATACCCCAATCTGGACGCGGAGTTGACGGTGGGGGAAAACCTGGATATCCACGGTCGCCTGTTTGGCCTCAGCAAAAAGGAGCGCCAACAAAGAAAAGAGGAGTTTTTAAGCTACGTCGAGATGAGCGACCGGGAGAACTGCCTGGTCAAGACTCTCTCTGGAGGCCTGAAAAGGCGCCTGATGCTGGCCCGGGCCCTGACCCACAAACCCAAAGTCCTCTTCCTGGACGAGCCCACCGTGGGGTTGGATCCAGCTATCCGCCGCCGGGTCTGGGCCCTGATCAAGAAAATCAACCAGGACCAGGTCACCATTTTCCTGACTACCCATTACATTGAGGAGGCCGAGTTCCTGGCCAGCCGGGTGGGCTTCATCAATGAGGGCCGGCTGGCGCGGACCGGAGCCCCCCAGGCGATCATGGAAAGCCTGGGCCATTGGGCGGTGGATGTCTATGGGCAGGCGGGGCTGAAGTCCCGCTACTTCCAGGATAGAAATCAGGCGACCGATTATTTGCGGGAACAACCTCTGGGCGGGGCCATCAGGCGGGTCAATCTGGAGGACGCCTTTCTGACCCTGACTGGGCGAAAGGTGGATTAAAATTCTACAAGAGGCCAAGGTGAAAAAGTTAATTTTCAGTTTTTATATTAAAACTTTTTATTTATATTGTTTTATAATATATATTATAAACAAAAAAATATTAAATGATAACTAAAACGTAAAAATTTTCATACCAGGTGCCAATCATA
Source organism: Deltaproteobacteria bacterium (assembly GCA_031276635.1). Classification (GTDB taxonomy): domain Bacteria; phylum Desulfobacterota; class Desulfarculia; order Adiutricales; family Adiutricaceae; genus JAIROO01. The sequence continues at coordinate 10,602 of JAISMU010000003.1, forward strand.
CTACATACAAAATAATACTATAAAAAAATATATTTAACAATAATATATCAATCTATTAAAAAATAAACTATTTAACAAACTTTTCTTAATTGGTAGCAATCTTTTATTTTAATTTTTGGGAACTCTAAGTATAAAATTATATTACATTCTAAGTATTATATTTTTTGGCAACAATATTCAAAATAATAAAAATAATTATTATAATCCGTAATTCACATTATTTATTAGATTTAAAAACTATGCAAAATTTCAGTAGGATATAGATTACTGGAACCATAGGATTGTAGACAAAATTCAAATTTCATCACTTAACTGTTAATATTAATAAAAAAACTATTAGTTTATCAAATAAAAATGCGATAAATTAAATTTTTTTATATATATACAAGTTAAATAATATAACAGCATATTGTTGAAAGAAATAATTATATATTATTTAAAAGTCTAAATTAAAATTTTAGTTAACTGGTTCCTCGTCTCTTTATTAAGCTCAAAATAAATTAATTTTTTAAAATTTGTTTTTCTTTTAGTAAATAGAGCTATAAGGATCCAGAAAACTTTTTTGCAAAATAAGTAAAAAACATTTAATAACATTAGTATTTATTTTATAAATTTATGTTTAGCTATGCCCTTTCAACAAAACAAGAAATTAAAACTATTTAGTTATAAATAATCTTAATAGCAAAATAAAAATTTAATTACTTCTTAATATTAAAAAAATTTAAAAGTCAAATAAGACACAATAATCTTACAAATCAAGGTCATGACTCAATTTTTCAATTGTTTCTACTGGCAAAGTTATTATTCTAGCTACTTCTTCGTGAGACTTGCCTACTTTAAGAGTGTTATATCGAAGACAGAAAGTTACGCGTCTTTCTTAGCAATAATCGCGTCTTTCTCAGCAATAGCCGCTATCAAAGGATTATAAATTTGCTTCTCAATCATATCGCCTAATAACTTCACTTTACCTTCTCCTTGCATTGAACGCAAATATTCACAATAAAATTTATAATAAAACTTTAAAAATCTAAAAAACTAAAAATTTTAATTCTTTTATATATATCTTTTATTAATTTAAGATAATTTACTGCAATATCCAAAAAACTATTTATATTTACATTTATATTTTTTTTAGAATATAACGTCGAAAAAAAAGATAATTTTATTACAGTATAATTGTTAATTATTTCATAATTATTAATTGCTTGCATTATTTTATCTAAATTTATCTGTTCATTTAACTTAGAGAGATACACAATATAAGGGGAAAAAACTTTTGGGTCAATATAAACGCGTTTAATCTTTCTTCTTCGACTCCATCAAGCAGAAAGATAAAAAATTTTTAAAAATAAAATAAGTCGCCATAATCTCCCTACTCAAGTTCTCGACGCAATTTTTCAATTGTTTCTAATGGTAATTTCGTAATTTTAGCTACTTCATCATGAGATTTGCCTTCTTTAAGAATTTTTATAGCGAAGTCAAAAATAATCGCGTCTTTCTCAGCAATAAGCGCGTCTTTCTCAGCAATAATCGCGTCTTGCTCAGCAATAAGCGCGTCTTGCTCAGCAATAAGCGCCATCAAGGGATTATAAATTTGCTCCTCAATCATATCGCCTAATAGCTTCACGTTACCTTCTCCTGCATTGAACGCAAATATTCACAATAATATTTATAATAAAGCGTTAAAAATCTAAAAAATTAAAAATTTTATTTTTTTGTATATCTTTTATTAGTTTAAGATAATTTACTACAATATCCAAACGACCATTTATATTTTCATTTGTTTTCTCTAGAATATAACGTCGATAAAAAAGAAATTTTATTAAAGTATAATCATCAATTATTTCAGAATTATCAATTGCTTGCGTTATTTTTTCTAAATTTATCTGTTCCTTTAACTTAGAAAGATACACAATATAAGGGGAAAAAACTTTTGGGTCGATATAAACGCGTTTAATCTTTCTTCTTCAACTCCATCAAGCAGAAAGATAAAAAATTTTTAAAAATGAAATAAGTCACGATA
>JAISMU010000053.1 GCA_031276635.1 Deltaproteobacteria bacterium
GAGACCGCCTCCTATTTCAGCGGGGCCCGGGGAACCCGGCCCCGCCTGGACAGTCAGCTGCAGGATTGCCAGGTGCGTGAGATCATGGAGGATCGGCGGGATTTCAAGCTCGTCTTTGATCCCAGCCACCCCGACGCTGATGAGTTCGGCTATGTCTTGAACCCCAATATCAACGTGGTCCAGGAAATGGTGGACATGATCTCGGCCAAGCGCAGTTATGAGGCCAACATCACCGCCGCCACCGCGGCTCAGAACATGGCCCTCAAATCCCTGGATCTGTTACGTTAAGCCGTGGGTCAGATTTTTGACGTTGGATAAAGGATCCGTGAAAAGGACAGCCAGATGATCGAGTCAATCAAGCCCCCGAGCTCTCCGGCCCTGGCCATGGCCCAGGTCAATAAATGTAAGGACCCCCGACCTGGTTTCGTTGACCACTTGAAGGCCACGGTCGTGAACACCAACAATCTGCAGTTTCAGGCCAAGACCGCCATGGAGGAGTTGGCCACTGGCCGCAATGGCAATATTCACGAGACTTTGTTGTCCATGAGCAAGGCCGAGACCTCCTTTAAGATGCTCACTCAGGTGCGCAACAAAGTTTTGAACGCTTACCAGGAAGTGATGAGGATGCAGTTCTAAGTCTGGGCCGCCCGCGGCGGGCGGCCCAGAGGATCGATTAATCTGGAGGGGCCCCGGAGGTTGTAGGCGACCAGCCTACTGACCTTCGGGGTTTTTTTCGATCAGGAAGGTCACTGGCCCGTCGTTGACCAGGCTTATTTTCATGTGGGCCCCGAACTCCCCGTAACTGACCGGGACCGAGTCGGTCAGGCGCTGGCCCAGGTATTTATACAGCCTTTCGGCCTCGGCCGGGGCGGCGGCCTGGCTGAATCCGGGGCGGCGGCCCTTGCGGCAGTCGCCCAGGAGAGTGAATTGGCTGACCAGGAGGACGGCCCCCTTAACCTCCAACAGGCTTAGGTTCATCTGATCCTCCTCGTCAGAGAAGACGCGGAGGTTGACGATTTTTTCGGCCAGCCAGTCGGCCTCTTTTTCGCTGTCCCCCTGGCCCACGCCCACCAAAACCAGCAACCCTGGCCCGATGGCCCCGATGATGTCCTTTTTGACGTTCACCTGAGCCCGAGACACTCTTTGAATTAAGACTTTCAAACGTCGCCATCCTTAAAGATCGCTCCCCCTGAGAACAGGTCTGCCCAGGCTAGCGGGGCTTGGCGGGAAAAATCCGCCTCGGGCCCCTCGGGCCACGACCCGGCAAATCCGGCCTAGGCCAAGGGAGGGTTAAGTGAATCACGAATTAAGTAAACCGCAATAGCGCTTTATCGCGCCACAATCAAATATATTTAACCAGGTCAATTTGTTGGCACGAAAACTGCTTAAGTCTTGATTGGAAATTCTGGAAGGCTCAATTTGGCTCCTTAATCAGGGTAAGGTGATGGACATGAGTTTTAATAATGTTGTTGTTCTCGATCAAGACCCCAAAAGCCTCCCTCGCGTGGCTCGGGCCCTTCGCCCTTTTGGGCGCGGCATTCTCTGGGCTGAGACCCTGGAGGACGGGCTGGGCCTGATTTCCGAAGCCAGACCTTTCTTAGTCCTGGTCTCCAGCGATCTGCCTGGCCTGAATGGCCCGGCCAATTTTTTGGAGACCGTGGAGCCCTCCAGCCCCAAGACCCGGGTGATTGTTCTGGCCAAAGACCCTGGCCTGGACGAGGCCATGGATTGGGTGGCCCAGGGCATTTACGCGGTCCTGGCCAAACCCATCAATCCTGAAAGGCTTCGGCAGGTGGTCGGGCGCCTGAAAGAACCCGGTCGCTCCCCCAGTTACCAGGGTTTCGCCACCCCCCAGGACGAGAAAAGCCTGCTCCTCTATCGGAGCCTGGCTGGCCACCAGAACTCGGGGCCCCTATTGGAGTCGCTGGCTCAGACGGCCAGAACCCTGACCGGGGCCACTCGGGCTGAGGTTTGGGTCGGGGAGGGGTTCAACTCGCCAACGCGCCTAGCCGATGGGGACGAGCCGCCGCGAGGCTCGTGTGAGGTCACCTTGGAAATGCCCTGGCGGGGCAATTCCCTGGCCTCATTAAAGCTGAGTTTCCTCAACCAACAGTCTTTGGACGCGCTCGATCCCCTGACCCTGCACGAGTTGCAATGGGTGGGCTCGCTGTTCCTGAGCCAGGCCATGTGCTATGAGCAGGCTGTGCGGATGGCTTCGCGCGATCCCCTGACCGGGCTTTTTAATCGCCGGATTTTTCTGGAGCAACTTGATCGCGAGTATTACCAGAGCCACCGTTACAACAGCCCCTTGTCACTGATTATCCTGGACCTGGATCGCTTCAAGGCCATCAATGACACCTACGGCCATCAGACCGGGGATGGCTATTTAAAATGGCTGGCCGACACCATGGACTTGGTCACCCGGGCCGGGGATGTCACCGCCAGGATTGGCGGTGAGGAGTTCGCCATTCTGCTCCCCCGCTCGGATCTGGACCAGGCCCAGGTCTTGGCCAATCGCTTGAAAGAGGCCCTGGCCAACAATAAGATTCCCGATGGTCTGCCTCAAATTAGACCTACTATCAGCCAAGGTATAGCCGATATCTCTCATTTTCTGATCAAAAGCCCGGCTGATTTGGTATACTGGAGCGACCAGGCCATGTATTTAGCTAAACGCTCCGGTCGCGACGCGATTAAAACCCTGGTTGAGCTGCCGGGACAGAGAAAAATTGAGGACGCCCAGTATGCCTTCCAATGATGAGAAGCGTAAAGGTCTTCGGGCCACCATGCCAACCCAGATGCTGTTTAACGTTCTGGATAAGCCCTCGGACTATATCCGGGGCCAGGACTCCACAGTTAAAAAGCTGGCCGCTGTCGACGCCGAGCCTGTGCCTAACCTCAGAAGCGAGTCTCAGATACTCCTGGCCCGCATTGACCGTAAGTTGTCGTTGATCCTCAGCATCATGGCTGAAACCAGCGCCCGCAAGAACTACCTCAACCAGGCCATGGTCCAGGATATCTCAGAGTTTGGCCTGGCTTTTGGCCATTACGTGGACTACCCCATCGGGACTTATCTGGAGATAGGCCTGACTCTCCCTTACACCGATGGGCGTCTCATGGACATTTTGGGTCGGGTGGTTCGGATCCTGAGCCCCGAGGAAAACACCTCCGGCGAGCCGCACATGTACGGCTTTGAGTTCACCGACATCCTCTGGAGCGACCAGAACGAGATCGTTCAGTGGATTTTCACCAAGCAGCGTGAGGAGATTCGTCGGCGCCGGGAACAGTTTTAAGGCCAGACTCGTTCCAGGCCTGGCTTGGCCTTGATGAGGCCGTCTGAATCGCGCCCCAAATATTTTAAGGTTTTTTTCTCCTTGACAAAGGCTGAACTATATCCCAAATGGTTTATGAAGTCAAAACGCGAGTAACTATTTAACTATTCTAGTTTTTCCGGTTGACAGAATGATTTTCAGGCCAGGTTTTTGGTGGCTGGGCTTTAATCAGAGCCTTTTTCTTCTTTATTTGACATAGGCTCCGCTGACTGGGGTCAGGCTCTCTGGATTTTTCGTTCCGATATTACGTAGTTAAAGCCTCTAAATTATCCCTCAATTAAACAAATAAAATAAAAAGTTTATTTAAATTTATTTTTTATAAATATAATTGGTGTAATTCGTAAAAATATTATAATTAAAAGAAAAAAATTATTAGTTTTAAAATAAAAAAACAAATATGATATTTTATAAAATTAAGATAAAATACAAGTTAAAATTTAAAAATTTTATAAATAACAATCATCATTTCAAAAAGTCCCAGATTAAGAAATTGCATTTCGCGAACCCAAACTTCAATTTTTTGGTGCGCCTCCGCTACCCTCATCAACAGAATATGAAGAAAGACCTGACTGGGGAGTTGGTCAAAATAAGTTGAAATAGGGGTTTCTGTCGCCAAAGAGGCAAACCTCGCCTCCCGCCTCATGTCAGCGACTTTTTGCGGGCTCGGCTCCCGCCCTCGGTCAGTCTGGGTCGCTCCGAGCTCTTGGGGGCGGGCCAGGGGACTCTAAATCAGGGAAGGCTGGG
>JAISMU010000090.1 GCA_031276635.1 Deltaproteobacteria bacterium
CAAGGTGAGCTCAAGAAGGCTCGGACGGTCGCCTTGAATTTGCTGGCTATGGGTGTGCCAATTGACACCATCGTCAAGGCCACCGAGCTTTCGGAGGAGGAAGTTCTCACCCTCCGTGACGCTTTGCCGTTGAAGAAGGCCATATAGGCCCGCGCCATCCTCTTTGAAAATTCCGGAGAAAAGGGTATTGAGTCCTACCATCCGTCTCCAGCGCGGCTGGCTCAGCCTGACGTGGGCAACAGCTATTTTTTGGACCAGGTTTTCACCAGGTTTTCGGCGAGAACCGCTTGGAAGATGGCGTCATCCTGGATCCGACGTCACGAGCGACAATTAAGAGAATAAAGTTGCCTACCCAAAAAGAGTGGAGTCTTGCTGAGGCGAGCCAGTCCGCCCGCTACTTTTTCGCGGAGATTCCGCTGAGGCTTGAGGACATCGCCCCCGAGTTGAGAAAAGAATTCGACATTTTAATTTCGGACCACGATGAGCTCATAAGGCAGGTAAGTCGAAATGAAGACCGGGAGGAAAACCATCGGATGGTCGCCTTGAAGATGTTGGTCAAGGGGATGCCTTTGGAAACCATTGTCGAGAACAGCGAGCTGTCAAAACGGGAGGTTTTGGCCCTCCGCGATTGTTTGCCAAAAAAGAAGGGCAGGTAGGCCCCGCGCCGCCCGCCTTAACCTCAAAAAACACCAGCCGGGCAACAGGCCAGCCCCCTGAAAAATCAGCGACTCGCCTGAGAAGCTTTTCTTCCCCCAACTCCCTCGCCCTCTTAGCCTTCCGGCCTCTTAAAGCCTCACCCCCAAACCCCGGCCTCGGGAGCTGACCCGGGTCAGCTCATAAATTAGAGCCCCGTTGACCACGGCGAACAAAAATCGAACCAGAAACCCAACCAAAAAACTCCACTTCTTGATTGAGGAATTCACCAAAGCCCAGCTGGCCTCAAAACCATTGAGGTAAACAATATCCTCCAAGGCCTCTTGAGCCTGGGGGCCGGCTAGATGGACCGCGCCATAAACAATGGTCAGCCCCAGGGTCAGGGTCAGACCATAAACCAGGGTGACCGTCAGATGACGCCCCTCAGTCAGCTCCCAGTTCCGACCAATGGCGCTCCACGGCCAGCGTCTTTCCTCCAACATGATTATCGCGGCCAAGCCCAGATAGGAAAAAACCCACAGCGAGAAAATGATCAATATGATTGAGAAGATCAGGGCCTCAGGATCGCTCTCCAGATTGGGCCAGACGAGGTTAAGTTTGACCTTGGCGAAAATGAGGGGGGTTAACCAGAGACTCAGGACCGCCAAGAGAGCCAGGTAACGCGTTATCCAGATCCAACCCGAAAGATACTTCGCATCTTCGTTAATATTAATTTGATAAACCAGCAGAGCCTTAGTCGACAAGATCAGACATTCGAAGGCTCTGGTCCAGATCCGGGCGGGAGTAGCCGCCAATTTATGATAAACGGTCGCGCCCGCCATGGCCTGTGATAACATTTCAAAAACCAGGCCCACCACGAAAATCGACGTCGTAGAGCCATATTGGTAGACCTGCTCCACATACCTGAAGAACATACCCATGACAATTATCGGGATCAAGGCCCAGAAGCTATTGACGCCAGCTCTCATAGCCTGGCGGAAAACCTTGATCTCAGGGGAGCCAATTTTTGAGCTATAGCTGGTCAGTTCGGCCTCTCTTCTGGCCATTGCTTAAAACCTTACCTTTGACACAGAATTAGCGCCAAACCAGATAAAACAAAAAGATAACTGGGCCAGAATCCCTCGAAAAACTCCGGCTCCGCGCGGGAAAACCGATTGAGCCAAGCTGGCCCAAGCCACGTTCCTGAGGAGCGAGCTGGTCAGACCCTCGCCAAACCCCGCTCCCCTTTCAGTCTCAGGCCTAGTCAAACAAAACCCACGGCCCGGCTCAAAAAAGGCAACCCTAGTCAAAAGTTAGCTCCCGCGCGACCAAGCCGCGGGAACTGACTCGGCTCAACTCAAAACACAGAGCCTTGTTGACCACGCCAAACAAATATCTGGCTAGAAACCCCACTAGAAAAAACACCCATTTATTTATGATAAACATATAATAGCTTGAAGACTCATAGCCTTTGAGACAAACAATATCCTCCAAGGCGCGTAGAGAAAAAGAGCAAACAGACTATACCCAGCGCAAACCTCGGTCAGCTCCCGACTTCGCCGCAGGGCGCAAAACAGCCAGCGCCCTTCGACTAACCTGATCACCATGTTCGGGCCCAAATAAGAAAAAAGCCTCAGTGAGAACATAGCCAGATAGATTAGGAGGCGCAGAACGGTTGGATCGGCCACGAGACCGAGCCAGTCATCACTGACCAGATTTTTGCCGTAAAACGGGTAGACTCACCAGACAGACAGGATAAGCGACAGAACTAGAAAGCGCCCTATCCAGGCTGGAGTCCTCTGAATCTTGGGATTGGGGCCATCCTTTTCTCTGTCAAATTTAGAGGACATCATAAAATCTATCCAATACAGACCATTTAAGAACCTGGACCACAGATGGTCTTTAGTCCCTGACAACGTGTGATAGACACAAACGCCCCTATGGCCTGAGATAACTCGTCCAGAATCAGGGCAACCCGTAAAAGCGCGCCGCCCTATAACCACCCCAGCTCACCCCAATAAACCTCAATGATAACCCCAGAATAACCATGGGGAACAGGGCCCAGAAGCCATGCTAGCCAGCCCAGAAGGCCTGGCGAAAACCCTAAGGGCAAGACAGGGAGACGAGGAGCTTGGCTGAGAATAATATCGTAGATCCATTTCACTCAGGCCATATGGCTGAAGATAAACTCGCGAATAAACCTGAAAAATTAACCTAAGACTCAACCTGGTTAAGCGGCTGGTCGAGCCGATTAACCGCGACACCGCCAAAGCCGAGAGCTGGCCCAACCCTTGCCCCGCCCTATCTCCGCCCACTGATTATCTTAATCGGTCCACTCTGGGAGGGAAGGCCAATTTGATTGGGTCAGGGACCTCAAGGCTTTTGACTGTGTAAAGCGATCAAGGGAGCCCGAACGCTCAGGCCTAACCCCTGATACAAGGCCAAGGCCGGCAAATTATAGGAAGCGGTCTCCACGGCTAGGCTCTGAACGCCTTGACTGGTCAGCTCTCGAACCAGCTCCAACAACAGAACCCGCCCCAACCCCTGACTCCGCCGATCCTCAGCCACCACCAGGGCCAACAAGCTGGCCTCCTGGCCATTAACGGTCGCCAAAGCCATGGCGACCGGCCTTTGACTCGGCTCCTCCCAAAGAAAAAGGGCCGGCTGGGACTGGGAAAAATGACTTTGGGCTACCGCCCGCCAAAGCTTGGCCGAAAAGTCCGCCGGCAGATAGGGGCCATGAAGATAGTGGCCGTCATAAAAGAGCTCGCCCAACTGGGTCAGCCATTTTTCCCCCTCCCCCGGGCCAGGGGTCCGCAAGGATAACCCCGCGTGCCGGACAAAGGGAAACTCCGGAAGTAGCTCGACCTTTAAAGGCCCAGACAAGAGGGCGCTAATCTCGGCCACCTGAAAGCCGGCCTGACAGAACCCCCGGATAATGGCCGGGTCATGAATGGCCTTGACCGCCACAAACTCCGGCCCTGGCTCCACGTCTTTGGCTTTCTGGGCCAGGAGGACGGTTTTTCTCTGACGCTCGTGGTGGTCCGGCTCCATCAGCCAGGGCCCCATCAAGCGGACACTCCGCCGCCCCAGAACCAGGGTCTCCAGCGGTTGCTCCAACCGAATCAAGAGTCCTCGGGCTGGGTAACTGTCATCCACCCAGACCACGCTCCCTTGACCTGAGGCCACCTTCAAGGCCGCTTCCTTGATATCGCCGGCCCGCAAGGGCCGGTTCCACAAGGCGAACGGACGCGGCAGACTCTCCTCCTCCCGGGCCAGGAGGGTCAGGGAAGCGGCCAGAATCCGGGCTGTGGCCTGACGTTTGGCCTCAATCACTGGGCCGCCTCCGAGTTGGCGAGGCTCTTTTGAAAGAGATCGTACTTGGTGGTGTTGTGGTAGCAGTTCCGACAGACCTCGAAAGCCGCGTGGCCCAGATTCCGCCCAACCGCCTCCCGATGCCGCTCCAAGGCCTCCCCCCGCCAAGCCTCGCCCAGCGAGAGAGCCGGGGCGTAACCGATGGTGTGCTCCGCCCGACCCTGGGCGTCCTGGCCACAAAATTGGATGGCCCCATCGTATTTAACCTCCAGGGCCAGGAAAACGTCCACGCAGCGGCCCCTTTTGAGGCCTGGGGACTGCCGGTCGAGATGAGGCCGCACTCGAGGGCTCTGGCCCACAAAATTCAAGTTGGTCAAATCCACCGCCACCTTATCCACCAGTTTCAGCCATTGTTGGGTAAAAATCCCCGGGTCGGCCAGCTCCAACTCGTCAGCCAGAACCGAGGTCAAAAGGCTTAAGAACGGCTTCTCGCGCCCCCCCCGCCGCTGGCTGGCCAGAACAATCCGCTCCCGCAAAGCCGCGTAACTGGCCCCAACGCGGTTGGCCTCGTACTGAGCCGGAGTCAGCCCCTGGAGGGAGAACTGCAGGTCGTCCACTTCCAGGTCCATGAACGCGTCCATCAACTCCTGGGTCAAGGCCAGGCCATTGGTGTAAATCTTCAGCTTAATCCCCTCGGCCTTGATAATCTCCACCAGTTCCCGGATCTGAGGATGGAGAAGGGGCTCCCCCCAACCAGTCAGCCGGATGGCCGCCCCAGGGCTCCCGGCGATCTCCCGAGCCAGGCTTTTGGCCAGACTCAGGCTTAAGAACCCCAGGGGCCTTTGAGACAACTGCCGCGAGCAGAACAGGCAGTCCAGCTGGCAGACATTGGTGGGCTCCAGGTTCACCCACATGGGAAAAACGCCCGGTGGGTCATAATCGCGCAGCCACCTGGCTGAGCGGAAAATGTAGCCAAACGGGTCGGATTCCGGGCCCCGGCGGTAAGTCAACACGCCCCAACTCCCCAGGCTCGCTGACGAAAGAGGCCGCGTCTGGCCAATAGGGCCAGGCGCCCGAATACTGACCCCCGGGCCAGCCAGCTCCAAGTTCGGACCGCCTCCCCGACCCAGCTGGCCAGCCAACCTGCCCAGCCCGCCACCTGGGGCCTCGCCCTCAACTCGGTCAAGAAAACGCCCGAAAAAATAAGCCCCATGATTATCCATTCACTGGTTAAGCCATCATCCAAATTGACTATTTTAACACTTCCCTGACCCCGGGTGGGGAAAAATAGCTGAAAATCAGTGACTCTAATCTTGGTCTAGCCCCTCATCAGGCCTCGAATGACCAGAACCCCCCTTTTTGTCAACCCCAGGGCCACTGGCGCGCCTCAGCCTTCTCCTAATCTTTCGGGGCCTCCCGCTGAGTCCCCAAAACGAATTGAGCTCCTGGGCCTTAGCGGTAAGCGTTTGATCAGGTCTGAGAGGCCAAGTTAAGGGTGGGCCCAAGACGTGGCCTGGCCAAGCCCTTCCAGGCCAGTTCCTCTAATCGCCCGGTTAACCTCTGGCGGGTTTGTCTATTTTTTTATTAATTACCTTATGTTACTCTATTTTCACGGCCTAACCTCTGACGATCCAGATCAACTCCTGGTCAAAAGCGGACCAAATTATTTCTCATAATTTCCTTATGTTAGTCTTTTTACGCTCCAACCAGGCCCGGGTATTTCTCGGTCAGCGCTCGACTATTTTTTCCAAATTTCCTCCAGGCTTTTCCCTCGGGACTCTCCAGAAGTCTGGCCAAACCTGGGGAGCAGGAAAGAACCGCGGTTTTGAACTGAGCTCACCGCGCCAAGAGTCATTGGCAAGTTTGACCTGACTGCCAGCTCGGCCCTCAAGAGCTTGGCGACTGGCTTTCATGGGCTCATTTTAGTCCCAAGTATCATTTAATAATAAATTTTATATAACTATTAATTAGTAAAAAATTAAACTAATTTTATTATTTTTTTGACTAACCGACTGGATGGGGAAAGGAAAAACAGACTCGCTGGCGAGAAATCAGCCCTGGAAATTTCGTCAAGAGGCCCTGTAACCTCCAAACTGGAAAAACAAACGGAAATATTCCGTCAATTTTGGTTTTTTCCTCAGGCCTGAAAAGGCTCGGGCAGACTCGGTTTTCGTTTGACCAGTCGAGGCCAGTGTGGCAAAATGAGACAAACCATCCGGCTTAAGCTGAACTGACCTGTAGGCTGAAATTTAATTTTTCTCCAGATATTTGGCCTTATAAGCTTTTTTTTATCTCAAAATTCCCCAATACGGCGGTCAATCACTATGCTAAGGCGTCTTCCTGTTTATCTGCTTTTGGATTGCTCCGAATCCATGGCCGGCGAGCCCCTCAACGCCGTGGAGATTGGGGTTCATAAGATGCTCTCCTCACTCAAACGCAACCCCTACGCCTTGGAGACGGTCCACATGTCGGTTATCTCCTTCGCCGCCAAGGCCAAGATCCTGGCGACGCTCTCGGAGATCAACGCCATAAACCCGCCCAACCTCTCCATTCGGCCCGGGACCTCCCTGGGGGCGGCCTTAAACTTGTTGCGGGCCTCCATTGAGAAGGAAGTGACCAAGACCACCGCCCAGGAAAAGGGGGATTACCGGCCCCTGGCCTTCATCCTCACCGATGGCCAACCCACCGATGACTGGCGCGGCCCGACCCGCCAACTAAGGGAAACCCGACCGTCCCTGGCCAGCGTCTACGGCATTGGCTGCGGCAACGAGGTGGACTTCGAGACTCTGGGCCAGATCGCCGATGTCTGTTTCCAGGTGGACGCCCTGACTCCCGAGAGCCTGGGCAAACTGTTTGTCTGGCTGACCGCCAGCATCCAGTCGGCCAGCGTCAACCCCGAGGCTCCCCTGACCCTGGAAAAAAACGTGCCCCTGGAGAAGGGCATGCAACTCATCGACAAGGACCGCCCACCCAAGTTCCAGGAAAAGAACACCCGTCTGTACTTTCACGTGGCCTGCCAGCAGTCCAAGAAACATTATATGATGAGATACCGCTTCATCCCAGAGCGAGGCGTCTACTTTGTGGAAAACACCTTTCCCCTGCCGGAGGACTTTTTCAGCGACGGTTCCTTGAAAGCCCCAGCCGTGGACTCCAACCTCCTTTACGGGGAGGCCGATTGCCCTTACTGCCACAGCCTGGGCTGGGGCAAGTGCGGTTTCTGCGGGCACCTCTTTTGCCTGGACCCGGACAATATCCAGCCCCAGATCACCTGTCCCTTCTGTGAGACCAGCCTGACCCTTTCAGACGACAATGAGTCGTTCAGCGTGGACGGCTCGGTGGGCTAAGACAAAAACCCGGCTGACCTGGCTAACGCCCAAAAGCCACAAGGCCCGCTTCCCTGGGAAGAGGGCCTTGTGGACTTCTGGCCACCCAAACTTAAAAAGCCCCTTGGCCCACCGAGCCG
>JAISMU010000114.1 GCA_031276635.1 Deltaproteobacteria bacterium
TGACGATTACGTCGCGGCCAATCGAAAAACTTTTGAGAGCCTTAATAAGGTCGATTACGGCGAGTTTCTTTACCGCGCGGTCCTTCTATCGTTTCTGGATTTAATTGGTCTGACGCCCAGGGCGGAGGTCCATTCGAGTCGGGGCCGGTCAGGCCTGGAATTCACCACGAACGAGGGTCAGGTCTGGGTTATGGAGCTTAAAATCTGTCGAAAAGATGGCGAGGATGAGTCCCTGGCCGAGGCCGCCTTAAATCAGATAATTGCGAAGGGTTCTGGCGACCGTCATAAAAATCCGGTCCTTTTAGGGGTAGCCATCAATGACAATGAAAGAGCCATCACCGCCTGGAAAGTCCAAGGATTGACAGCCTCGCCAGGGAAATGAGCTGAGCGCTTTTAGTTATCGGGAGTTTTTTTTTGAGGAGTGAAAGGCCTTCGCCCCCCTAAGTTATTCTTCCTTAGCCCGCTGGAACAGGCGGCGGATCTCACCGCTATCGTTCTATAAGCGTGATATCTTTGAGGCTTTGGCGATGACTTTAATTTTTAAAATCATATCCCGGATATTACGGTTGATTTTAATGTGTCGTCAATCATAGCCCTCAAACATAATACTCAATCAAAATATTCATTGCGCAAATTTTTTTGATCAAAAAAATAAATTTCTTTTCGCTTTTCAATTTTGGCGAGCTCGACATATTTGGTTGAGGGTTTGCCAGTGATTGCCATTAAAGACGTTAAACGAACCATTACGGCCTAGCGGGCCGAGGGGGGGGCCGAAAACCCCGAGTCAGAGCCCGCGAGTTGAAATCTGGCCAGGGAGCTCACCGTCGCCTCTGTTTTGCCTTTGCTCCAGATTTTTCAACCTTTGAGTCAGCTTGTAAACTTTCTTTCTCCCAAAAGCGTCCCTTTCAGTCAAACCTCTAACTTTTGGTAAACAAATTAGATGATAAAATAAATTTTAAATAATATTACAAATATTTATATTAACGTAATAAATATGTAAAAAAAATATCTGGGCAAGAGGGCGGAGCCCCAAGCGCCAGTCAGGGCTTCTGGCGGACCTCCTCGTCAATTTAAAATAGTCGTAAAGCTCAAAGGTCAGATTATTCTTGTCAGTTCGGGGCTTCTGTGATAGCCTCAACCTTGGAGCGGGCGTTGTTAACTTAATAGGGAACCGCGTGAAAATCGCGGGCGGGCCCACCGCTGTAATCGGGGACCCGCGCCCATTGGTCCACTGGCCACAAGCTGGGAAGGCGGGCGCGAGGGTTGATCCGGAGCCAGAAGACCTGCCCCTCCAAGGCGGAGGTTCCAGGTTTTTTAGCCTGGGCTCCGGTCTGTCCTGGGCTTTGTGGCGACGGAGGCCAGGTTTTTTTCTATTTCCAGGCGATGAAATGGGCCATCCCGGATCTATCCCACCCAGGGGCGATTCGGGTTTTTTTTGGCCCCACCCCGGGTGAGCGGCCCCAGTTGGGGCGTTTGGCGGGGGAGTAAGCGTGGCCAGTTTCCAAGTGACCTATTTCAGCTCCGGTGGCTTTGACATCCCAGCCCTGTCGGCGGCGGTGGCCAATCTGCGAAAGGAGGGGCGAGCCCTCAAGGTTTACGCCCGGACTCAGAGCCAGCTTTTTGACCAGGCTCGGATTGAGAGTTTCACCCAGGCGGCCCTGAAAAGCCAGGTGGTCATTCTGTCCTTGCATGGAGGGCGAGAGTATTTCCCAGCCTTTAAAGCCCTCAAGGCCGGTCTGGAGGCTCTGGGCCCGGGCGAGCCTCGCCCCTTGATCCACGGCCAGCCGGCCAGCGGGGACGCCGAGTCCCTGGCGGCGACCCTGGAGCTGGTCCCAGATCCGGGGCCCATCTGGGAGGCGGCCCGAGGTTATCTCAGCCACGGGGGCCGGCATAATTTTCGACATCTGCTGGCCCGGCTCCACGATCATCTGGAACCCGGGGAGCCCTGGGGCTGGGAGAGCCCGCGCGAGCTCCCCTTTGATGGGATCTACCACCCAGACTGGTCAGAGCCAGTGGAGCTTGAGGAGTATCTGGCCAAACAATTCCAACCGGGCCGGGTGACGGTGGGGCTGTGGTTCTATCAGTCCTATTGGGTTAATGACAACCTCGAGTTCGTGGACGCGGCCATCCGGGCCCTGGAGGCGGCTGGGGCCAACGTCCTGCCGCTTTTTCACTCGCGCTATCGGGACGCGGAGCTGGGGAACCCCGGCTCCAATTATGTGGTGGACAAATATTTTCTCCGGGAAGATGGCTCCCCCAGAATTGACGTTCTTTTGGATCTGATGAGCATGTCCATGAGCCTCATGGACCAGACCTATAAACCGCTCCTCCCTCGGCTGGGGGTCCCGGCCATTCAGGGGATCTGCTCTTATGTGGCCCGCGAGGCCTGGGCGACCAGCTTTCAGGGCCTGTCGACCATGGAGGTCACCCACGCGGCGGCCCTGCCCGAGTTTGATGGCAAGCTCATCACCGTCCCGGTAGCCTTTCGCGAGGAAGTCAAGATTGACCCCCTGACCCGGGGCTTGGTCAGCTCCCTGGCCCCGGACCTGGAAAGAACCCGGAAACTGGCCCGGCTGGTCATCAACTGGGGGCGGCTCCGGCGGACCCCGCCGGCCGAGCGCAAGATCGCCATCATCTTTCATCACTATCCCCCCAGAAACGACCGGATCGGTTGCGCCGCCGGGCTCGACAGTTTCGCCTCGGTCAGCCATCTTTTGGCTTCCTTGAAAGAGGCGGGCTATCAGGTGGCTGACACCTTTCCGGCCCAGGATTCCTTGGCCAACGCCCTGGTTTCCAAACTGACCTCGGACCGCCGGTTTCTGACCCCGGCGGCCATGGCCGCCCGAGCCGAGGCCTGGGCCGGCCCCGAGCTTTACGAGCCCTGGGGCGCGGAGCTGCCCGAAGCCAATCGCCAGGCCCAAATGGCGGCCTGGGGCCCACCGCCGGGGGATTTGTTTGTCCATGAGGGCCAGATGTTTTTCGCGGGCCTGCCCAATGGTCACGTCTTTCTGACCATCCAGCCCACCCGGGGAGCCTTTGAGGCCGCGGAAAAGCGCTATCACGATCTCCGGTTGCCCCCGCCTCACCAATACACCGCGCATTATCGCTGGCTGCGGGACGAGTGGGGGGCCCAGGCGGTCATCCATGTCGGCAAACACGGCAGTCTTGAGTGGCTGCCGGGCAAAGCTCTGGGTTTAGCCCGAGAGTGCTGGCCGGATCAGGCCATCATGGAGCTGCCGAACATCTATCCCTACATCATTAACGATCCCGGGGAGGGGACTCAGGCCAAGCGGCGCTCCTATTGCTGTATTGTCGATCATCTGACCCCGGCCACTACCAACGCCGATCTCTACGATGATCTGGCCAAGGTCGAGCTGGCTGTGGCCGAGTATAACCAGGCCGCCCTGGGGGACCCCAATAAGCTGCCAGCCTTGCGACGGGCCATCTGGGAGGCTGTGGTCGCGGCCAGCCTGGATAAGGAGCTGGCGACGAGCGAGCCGGGCGAGGCCGAGTTCGGGGAGTTTCTGGCTAAACTGCACGCCTATGTTCATGAGCTCTCGGACACCATGATCGCCGATGGTTTGCATATTTTGGGCCAGGCTCCGGCGGGGGAGCGGCTCCAGGAGTTTGTGACTCAGCTGACCCGCCTCAAAAACGGCTCCATTCCCTCGTTGCGGGAAACGCTGATTCGGGCGGCCGGTTTTGACTATGAGCTCCTCTTGGCCAACCGGGGCCGGGTTTTGCCCGAGTTTCATGGGCTGGCTGGCGGTCAGCTCATCGCTCATGCCCACGAGCTGGTTTTGCGACTGGTTAAAGCCTTGAGCGAGACAGATTACGACCCGGCCCGGGTTCCCGAGCTGGTGGAGCGGGCCATGGGGTGGCCTGACCCCCAGGTGATCGAAACCCTGACTTGGGTGGCGCGGGAGCTGGTCCCCAACCTCCGGCGCGTTCCCGAGGAAATAGAGGCGGTCCTGGGGGCTTTGGGCGGCGGCTTTGTCCGGCCCGGCCCCTCGGGCGCTCCCAGCCGCGGTCAGGCCGACATCCTGCCCACGGGGCGCAACTTCTATTCCGTGGACCCCCGGAAAATTCCCTCCCGGGCGGCCTGGAAGATTGGCGTGGCTCTGGGGGAGGCTCTGTTGGAGCGGGTCAAACAAAGCGAGGGCCATTACCCGGAAAATGTCGGCTTCATCCTTTACGGGACCACGACCATGCGCACTCAGGGCGATGACGTGGCCGAGATTTTCTACCTCATGGGTTTGCGGCCAGTCTGGCGGCCCGACGGGGTGGTGGAGGGCCTGGAGGTCATTGCTCTCTCGGAATTGAACAGGCCCCGAATTGACGTGACCCCGAGAATCAGCGGCTTTTTCCGGGACTCCTTTCCCAACCTGGTGGAACGGCTGGATGAGGCGGTCAGAATGGTGGCCACCCTGCGCGAGCCGGTGGAGTCCAACTTCATTCGTCGGCACGTCGAGGTGGATCTGGGCGCCTACCTCAGCCAGGGCCATTCCCAGGCTGAGGCCTTCCGGGAGGCCACCTTCCGGGTCTTCGGTTGCCCGCCGGGAGCCTACGGGGCCGGGGTTGAGGAGCTCATCGAGACCAAAATGTGGGAGACCCAGGACGATCTGGCCAATGAGTATATTCGTTACTCGGCCCACGCCTATGGCCGAGGCTCCTATGGCCTGACGCGGCCCGACAATTTCAAGCGGGCCCTGGGGCGCATGGACGTGACTGTCAAGAACGAGGATTCCCGTGAATACGATTTGCTTTCCTGCACGGATTATTACAATTACTATGGGGGGCTGATCTCGGCCGCTAAATCGGTCCGGGGCTCTTATCCCCTTGCCCTGGTTGGCGACAGCTCCGATCCTGAGCGGGTCAAGGTTCGCTCCACCGGCGAGGAAGCCAAGCGCGTTTTGCGGGCCCGACTCGTCAACCCCAAGTGGCTCAATGGCCTCAAAAGGCACGGCTACAAAGGGGCTGGGGACATCTCCCACATGATGGATGTCCTCCTGGGCTGGGAGGCAACCGCTGAGGTTATTGACGATTGGATGTTCGACAAGGCCGCCCAGGCCTGGGCTCTGGACCCGGCGATGGCCCAATGGATGCGAGAGGTTAATCCCTACGCCCGCCAGAACATTCTTGATAAGCTTTTGGAGGCCATTAAGCGCGGTATGTGGTCGGCCAGCCCCGAGATGGAGCGCGAGTTGACTGCGGCTTATCTGGAGATGGAGGGACAGTTGGAGGAGTTAAACGATCAGGCCGATCCGGCGGCGAGCGTTTTTCCAAAATCCCAGGCGGTCTGAGCCTTGCCCGTTTGAGTCTCGCTCTTCTGAGTTTAGGCCGCCTCTTGGCCAACCGCCCCCAGTGGCGGCCGAGGGTTAAACAAAAGTCCCCCGCCCGGCCGGGGGAGAAGGAAAAAAGCCTCATGCTTCTGGCCACCCCTTACCCGGGCCTGGAGATCCACCGGAAAGAAAAACTGGTTTATGGCCAGTTTCTGACGCCCCACGCGGTTCTCTCAACTTCCCGGAGCCTGGGCGGCTACCAGGAGGGCTTGGAGTTTCTGGGCAACCACCAGAGTTGCGAGCCAGCCGCCCACGACCGGGGCTCCCTGACCTTGACGGATCCGGCCGCCTACCAGGCCCAGGTCCTGCGGGCCAGCGATCTCCCCCCTGATAAGGGGGCCCTTTTGGGGACCGCCGCCAACATGCGTTTATTATCCATTCAGACCCTGACCTTTGAGGAGCTCACGGTGACCGCGGCCGTGACCGGGGGTGTGGAGACCAACGCGGCTCGGGCCGGGGATCCGGCGGTCGGGCACGAGGGCCCGGACGGTTATCGCTCTCTGGGACCCGAGGAGCGGGAGAAAAACCCCCATGACGGAACCATTAATATCCTGGTCTTTGTCAGTCAGCCCCTCACCCCGGGGGCCATGGTTCGGGCCATCAGCGTCATCACCGAGGCCAAGACCTGCGCCCTGTTGGAGCTGGGCGTCAATTCCCGCTACTCCGCTTCCTTGGCCTCGGGCACGGGCACGGACCAGGTGGGTCTGGCGGTCAGACTAATAGAAGGGCGGCAACCTCTGGCAGGGGGTGGTCATCACCTCAAGCTGGGGGAACTTTTAAGTCGGGTAACGGGCGCGGCGGTCCGGGAGGTTCTGGTTCGGCAGAATGGCCTGACCCCGGACCGCCAGAGCTCAGTTAAAATCCATCTGGAAAGGTTCCACCGCCGGCCTGATGGCCGCTATCGAATGAGCTCCCAAGAGCTGGTGGGGCGGATCAGCCAGTTTCTGCCCCCCACTTCGCGGGAGCTTTTGGCCAACAACTACCGGGCCTTTTTTCACGATCCCTGGATTGTGGCGGCCACGGCGGCCCTGGCTCACTTGCGCGATAAGTTTGTCTGGGGTGTTCTGCCGGTCCTGATTTGGCCTGAGGTCATGGGGGCTTTTGGGGGACAACTGGCGGCGGCGGTGAGCGGTCGGCTGGATCTGACCGAGAGTTACGCCAAGACGCTCGCCCCGCGCCCGGAACAGGCTCTGGACGATGAGGCCTTTCTGACCCTGGCCGCCCAGTCTCTGGCTCTGGGTCTCCTGGACAAGTGGTCTTAGAGTTGGTTGGCCGATGGGTTTTCCGGTCTTTCCCCTCGCGAGGAAACCAAAATTTAATATTCAAAAAGTTTAAGAGCCAAAAACCCGGGAATAACTGTTGGCCTCTTAATTGGGGCCTGGCCAGGTTGAGCCCGCGAAGTCGCCTGGCTCCTGGGGTCGGGGGGAGTTTTTTTGCCTTCGATAAATTTTCTGATCCTCATTCTGACCACCCGTTGCGATCTCCAATGCGCCTATTGCTATAACGGGGACCTGCCCCCCCTGAGCATGAGCCGGCCCATCCTGGAGCGAGCTCTGGCTCTGGCCGCTGAGGGCGAGGGCCCTTTAAGGGTTCAGCTCACCGGCGGGGAGCCTACCCTGGTTCCGGAGTTGATCGAGGCGGCGGCCCAGGCGGCTCAAAAACTCTCCCGGCCCACGCGGCTGAGTCTGCAAACCAACGGGGTCAATCTGGATAGGGCTATGGTCAAGTTCTTGAAGAAGCTGGACGTGGAGGTGGGCCTGAGCCTGGACGGGGGGCCAGCTATCCAGGCGGCTCAGCGGGGCCAGAGCCGGGCGGTTTTTCAGGCCCTGGCGGCTCTGGAGCGGGAGAAGTGGCCCTTCACGGTTACCACTGTGGTCACGGCTCGTAATTGTCAGGATTTGGCCGAGGTGCCCCTGATTTTGTCCCAGTATGGAATGGCCCGGGGGCTGGGTTTGGATCTATTGGTCCGCAAGGGCCGGTTGGGAGTGGCGGCCCCGGAGCCGACCGAGCTGGCGGTCGGAGCCAGAAAATTGCGCGAGGCTCTGGGGTTCGTGAACGCTCGCCGGAAAAAACCTCTGACTCTCCGGGAAATGGAGTTTTTAAGGCGGGCCCGACTCCAAGGCGAGGGGGCCTTCTGTCTGGCCTGTTTAGGATTATCTTTGGCCGTCACGCCCGCTGGTCAGGTCTATCCCTGCGGTCAGGCCGCTTTCCGCGAGGAATCGCGCTTGGGCGAGGTTTTTGGCCAGGGCCTGGCTTCCAGCCCCTTGGGGCCAGCCGCGAGCCTGACCTTGGCCGGGCCCCATTGCCAGGGTTGTTTTTTAAAGGGGGCCTGTCCCGGCGAGTGTCCCAGTCGGCTGAGTTTGAGCCAGAGTTCGGGCCAAAACCCCAGGTTGACCTGTGTTTTGTACCGAGCCCTGGCCGAGCCTGGGCCGGGTCAGGGGTTGGCCTGAGTTGTTCGGGGCTCTTGCGGGGCGGGCCTGGTCGCCCAGGCGGAGCGGGGGAGACGGCCGGGCCGGGCCGGAAAATTTTTTATAAAAAATGTTTTATTTACGCTGTATTACTATAAATATTAATTTACTATTTAAAATTAACTATTTAATTTAAATTTTTTAGATAAAAAATATAATTAAAAATTTATTATATTTTATTCATTTGGTTATTTAAAACACGATAAATATTTTTTAATATTAATTGATAGATATTTAAAGCCCCAGCTTGACATCTGGGGCTTTTTCGTCTAGGGTTGACCTTAAACCTCAGGCGCCTGGAAGACTGGTTTGGCTCGCCCGACAATATCGCTTGGACTGGGCCAAATAAGGCTGATATCGCCTGATTTTGGAGAAAATCAAACTAAAATGCCCACTATTCCCCCGCGGGTCACCAGCCCGAAAAAATTAGAGGCGAGCCGCCGAAAAAACGCGACCCGCTCCAGCTCCTCGACCGCCGACGAGGCGAGCGAGGCTGACCAGCGACCAACCATCTGGGAATCTCTCACTCCCACCCAACTCCGCGAGGTGGAGGCTCTGGCCGGGGAGTACCGCGAGTTCCTGACTGAGGCCAAGACTGAAAGGGCGGTTGGGCAGAAGTTGCTGGCGATGGCCCAGACGGCTGGTCTGCGGGATTTGACCCAAAAAGGCCCCAGCCCCCAGGGTGGCTACCTGACTCACCACGGCAAGCTGCTGGGTTTTTTCGCCCCTGGCCAGAGCCCCCCCTCTCAAGGCTTTAACCTCATCGTGGCTCACGGCGACGCTCCCCGACTGGATCTCAAACCCCGCTGCCTCTATGAGGACCACGAGTTGGCTTTTTTAAAAAGCAACCTCTATGGCGGGCTCAAGAAATTTCAGTGGCTGGCCCGACCGCTGGCCCTGTGGGGGTTCTGCGTCTTGAAGGACGGTCGCGAGATCAATTTCCGCTTTGGCGAGGAGCCTGGGGAGCCGGTCCTGACCATCACCGACATCCTGCCTCACCTGGATTCCAAAGTTCAGCGGGATAAAAAATTGACCGAGGCTTTTCCGGCCGAGCGGCTCAACGCTTTGGCCGCCAGCCGGCCGACCGGCCCGGCCAAGGCCAAAGACCGCCTCAAGAAAGCCGCGGCCAACATCTTATGGAAGAGCTGGGGCCTGAAAGAGGATGACCTGATTTCCTCGGAGCTGGAGCTGGTCCCGGCTGGCCCAGCCCGGGAGGTGGGCCTGGATGGCTCCCTCATCGGCGGCTACGGCCAGGACGATCGGCTGTCGGTCTTTGTGGCTTTCAAAGCTCTCTTGGGCCGGGGCCAACAACCCGCCAAACCCCTTTTGCTGATCATTTTTGACCGCGAGGAGATCGGCAGCTACGGCTCGACCGGGGCGGAGACCAATTTTGTGACCAGACTGGCCGCCAGGGCTCTGGAAAGCTCTGGGCTTAACCCCGACTGGCGGACGGTGACCGAGGCCCTGGCCAATTCCCTGGCTCTCTCGGCCGACGTGGAGGCGGGCCTGGATCCGACTTTCAAAGAAGTTCATGACGAGTTGAACGCGGCTCGCCTGGGGCGCGGCCCCTGTCTGGTGCGGTACACCGGGGGGGCGGGCAAGTATGGGGCCTCGGAGGCCCGGGCCGAGTACATGGCTCACATTCGGCGGGTTTTTGACGACAACGGCGTCATCTGGCAGAGCACTCTCCTGGGCAAACAGGAGTACGGCGGGGGTGGCACGGTGGCTTTGTCTCTCGCCTTTCATGGCTTGAGCGTGGTTGACTGCGGAGCCCCGGTCCTGTCCATGCATTCGCCATTTGAGGTCACCTCCAAGGCCGATGTCTGGATGACCCTGAAAGCCATGAGAGCCTTTTTTCTAAAGGCCTAGGGGCGATCCTGATCCGGGTTTGAGCCTTAAGGCAAAGGAGTTTTGACATGCGCGCGTTTTTTTTCTTTTTGAGCTTATTGACCATGGTGGCCTCGCTGGCCGTCTTCGCCCCGGGCCCGGCCCAGGCCGCCGACCCTATCAGGATTGGCCTCATGGCCCCCACCACCGGGCCCTGGGCCAACGAGGGTCAGGACATGGTCAAGGTAGTTGAGATTCTGGTTAACAAGGTCAATAGTAGTGGCGGGATCAACGGCTCGATGATCGCCCTGGAGATCGGCGATGACGGCGGCACCCCCAAGACCGCGACCCTGGCCGCCCAGCGCCTGGTGACCCGGGGGGTCGTGGCGGTGGTGGGCACCTATGGCTCAGCCGTGACCGAGGCCTCCCAGGACATCTACGATGAGGCTGGGGTAGTCCAGATCGCCACCGGCTCGACCTCCATCCGCCTGTCGGAGAAGGGCCTGAAACTTTTTTTCCGGACCTGCCCGCGCGATGACGAGCAAGGTCGGGTCCTGGCCCAGAAGGTCAAGGAGCTGGGCTTTAAAAAACCGGCCATTATTCACGACAACACCTCTTACGCCAAGGGCTTGGCCGAGGAGGTCCAGGCTATGTTCAGCTCTCTCGGCCTGGTGGTGGCTTATTTTGACACCATTACTCCCGGGGAGCGCGACTTCGCGGTGGCCCTCTCCAAAATCAAGGCCCAGAATCCGGACATCATTGTCTTTACCGGCTATTATCCTGAGGCCAGCACCTTGTTGCGCCAAAAGCGCGAGATGGGTTGGGACGTGGCCATTATCGGCGGCGACGCCACCAATAACCGGGCTCTGGTGGAGTTGGCTGGCCCGGCGGCCGCGGCTGGTTACTATTTTGTCAGCCCCCCAGGGCCTGGGGACATGAAAAGCCCGGTGGCCAAAGAGTTTTTCAAGGTTTACCTGGAAAAGCACAAGCAGTTGCCGAGCTCGGTGTGGTCGGTTCTGGCTGGGGACGCCTTTAACGTCATCGTTGAGGCCATCGCCAAGGTGGGCCCGGACTCCACCAAGATCGCCAATTATCTGCATCACGGTTTAGAGGATTATCAAGGCTTGTCCGGGACCATCTCCTTTAACGAGAAGGGAGACCGGATAGGCGAGGTCTACCGCCTTTATCGCGTCGACGAAAAAGGCGATTTCATTCTGCGCGATTAAGCCAGGTCGGCTGTCCAGATGGCCCATTTTATTGAGCAGATAATTTACGGGCTGACCGTGGGCAGCGTTTACGCCCTGATCGCCCTGGGCTACACCATGGTCTACGGGGTGATGAAACTGATAAACTTCGCTCATGGTGAGCTTTTTACCCTGGGCGCCTTCATCGGGTTTGTCTTTCTGGGGACCCTCAGTTGGGGCTCTTATTTTGGCCCGGCCCTGGCCATCGGGTTGACCGCCATTCTGGTGGCCGGCTCCACGGCCTTGGCCGGGCATTTTCTGGAAAGGGTGGCTTACCGGCCCCTGCGCCACTCCGATCGTTTGGCCGCCGTGGTTTCGGCTCTGGGGGCCAGCATTTTTTTGCAGAATGTCATCATGGTGGTCTGGGGGGCCCAATATAGGGCTTTCAACGCCTCGCTCCTGCCGACGGTGGTTTGGCGAATTTTTGGCCAGAGCGTTTCCCTGGTCCGACTTTTTGTTTTTCTGACCGCCGTGATCATCATGTTGTCGCTGTATCTTTTTATCAACCGCACTCGTTTGGGCCTGGCTATTCGGGCCGCGGCCATTGATCAGGGGGCGGCCAGGCTCATGGGCGTGGACGTGAGCCGGGTCATCGCCCTGGTCTTTGTCATCGGCCCAGCCCTGGGCGGGCTGGCCGGCCTTTTGGTGGGCATCTACTACGGCCAGATCAATTTCAATATGGGGCAGATGTATGGTTTGAAAGCCTTCACGGCCGCGGTCATCGGTGGGATTGGCAACATTCCTGGGGCCATGCTCGGGGGGCTGCTGTTGGGGCTCCTGGAAACCCTGGCCGACGCTTATGTCTCAGGGGCCTGGAAAGACGCCCTGGCTTTTGTGGCCTTGATTTCCATTCTGATCTTCCGACCGACCGGGATTCTGCCGGAGAGGGTGGCCGAAAAGCTATGATCTGGGGCAACAAGTCCGGGGTTCAGTCGCGCTCCATCGTCCAGGTCCTCAGCGCTCTGGGCGTGGGTCTTTTTCTAGCCTTGCCGGCCCTGCTCGCGGCCGGGGGTCTCCGCGGCGCCCCGTATATCCTGGATTTATTGTCCATGGTCGGCCTCTACGCCCTTTTGTCCCTATCGTTGAACGTCATTCTGGGTCTGGCAGGCATGTTTCATATGGGGCACGCGGCCTTTTTCGCCGTCGGGGCCTACGCCACCGCTAACCTCAATCTCACCTATGGCTGGCCCATCCTGGCCACTTTGCCGGTGGCCGCCCTGATGGCCGGGACGCTGGCTTTCATTGTGGCCCTGCCGGTTATTCACCTGCGGGGCGACTATCTATTGATTGTGACCATCGGAATTGTGGAGATCGTCAAGATCGCCCTGACCAATGACATCTTTGGCCTGACCGGGGGGCCCAATGGCTTGATTGGCATCGCCCGGCCGGTGGTCTTCGGCCATCGGATCTCCCAGCCGCGGGACTTTTTCTACCTCATCTGGATCATGGTGGGGATCACCATGATTCTCTTTCACTGGTTGGAGAACTCTCGTTTCGGCCGGGCCCTCAAGTACATCAAGGAAGACACTGTGGCCGCCGAGGGCATGGGCGTCAACACCACCGCTCATAAGCTCATGGCTTTTGTCATCGGGGCGGCCTGGGCGGGCATGGCCGGAACCATCTTCGCCTCCAAGATGCGGACCATCTCCCCGGACTCCTTCACCTTCGGGGAATCGGTCATCATGTTTACCATTGTCATCCTGGGGGGGAGCGGCCATCAGAAGGGAGTCCTTCTGGGGGCCTTTCTGGTCATGGGCCTGCCGGAGCTTTTCCGGGATTTTCAAGACATGCGCCTTTTGGCCTATGGGGCGGCCCTGGTGGCCATGATGATTTTCCGGCCGCAAGGGCTGTGGCCCCCCACCCCGACTCAGTATCGCCTGCCTGACCCCTACGCGACCAAGTATCCTCGGGGGGATAAACCTTGCTGATTTTGAGCCTGGCCGGGGTCACCAAGACTTTTGGGGGCCTGGTGGCGGTGGCTGGTGTCTCCCTGGGGGTGGAGCGAGGCCAGATCGTCGGCCTCATCGGGCCCAACGGGGCTGGCAAGACCACCGTCTTCAATATCATTACCGGGGCCGTCAAACCCGATGATGGACACATCTTCTTCTCGGGCCGCAACCTCACCGGTTTGCGGCCCCACCGCATCGTGGCTCTGGGGATCGCTCGCACCTTCCAGACCATTCGACTTTTTCCCCGCCTGACCGTTCTGGATAATGTTCTCTCCGGCTGCCACTGCCGGCTCAACTCCGGGGTGATGGCCTCACTTTTGCGCCTCCCCAGCCAGCGGTTGGAGGAAAGGCTGGTCCTCCAGCGGGCCATGAGCGAATTGGAGTTTGTCGGCCTGGCCGAGGTCTGGTCCAGCCCCGCCGGCTCCCTGGCCTACGGCGACCAGCGTCGGTTGGAAATCGCCCGCGCCCTGGCCACGGAGCCGAAACTTTTGATCCTTGATGAGCCAGCCGGGGGCATGAATGAGCAGGAGACCGCCAACCTCATGGGCCTGGTGGCCAGGATCCGGGACCGGGATATCACGGTCATGCTCATTGAGCACGACATGGGCTTTGTCATGCGAGTCTGCCATCGGGTCCTGGTCATGGAAAACGGCTCTCTCATCGCCCAAGGCACGCCGCGGGAGGTGCGGAGCGATCCCCGGGTCATTGAGGCCTACCTGGGCCAGGGGGAGGACTGAGGTGGCCGAGACGGAAAAGCTTCTGGAGTTGAAAAACCTGGTGGTTTCCTATGGCGGGGTGGAGGCTTTGCATGGCCTGTCCCTGGCCGTGGCCCCGGGGGAACTGGTGACGATCCTGGGGGCCAATGGAGCGGGCAAAAGCACCACCCTCATGGCCATCAGTGGCCTGGTCCGCCCGGCCCAGGGCGAAATTTACTTCCAGGGCCAGCGGATAGACGTTCTGCCCAGCCATGAGGTGGTTCGGCTGGGCATCACCCAGGCTCCCGAGGGCCGCCGGGTTTTCGGGCCCATGACTGTGGAGGAGAATTTACGCTTAGGTGGCTTTACCCGCCACGGCCAGGACTTGGGCCCAGACCTGGAGCGGGTTTACGACTTGTTTCCCCGCTTGCTTGAGCGCCAGGGGCAAATGGCTGGCACCCTCTCGGGGGGTGAGCAACAGATGTTGGCCATCGGTCGGGCTTTGATGGCCCGGCCCAAGCTTTTGCTGCTTGATGAGCCCAGCCTGGGTTTGGCTCCTTTGCTGGTCAAATCCATTTTTGAGACCATCAAGGGTATTAATGAGTCCGGGGTAACCATAATTCTGGTGGAGCAGAACGCGCGGGCGGCCTTGAAACTGGCTGACCGGGGCTATGTCTTGGATGTGGGCCATCTGGTTCTGGAGGATCAGGCCGAGCGCCTATTGAATAATCCTCAGGTTAGAGACGCCTACCTGGGGACCAGATAGGCGTCAGGAGGAACGGGGAACCCCCGTCTCAGGCTCAGGAGTGGCTATTGGGACGGCCCCGCGATCGGGCCTGACTCACGCGCCCAGGCTCCGTGGAAACAAAATAGCTGAGCCAAAAAATAAGTCGCCAACGATATCGCTTATTGTCTCAAGGTTTGGTGGACAACTGAGACTCAAGGTTGAGCGTCTGGGGCCAGGCGGCTCAGAGGAGTCTCAGGCGGCTAAAGCTGGCCAGAGCCCGACTGAGTCAGGTTGAGAGCCTAGCCTTAAAAATATTATTTTCTTTTTAAAACCAGGTTGCCGCCAGGTTTGGTTTCTCTCCGACTATTTTTCGCGAGCTCTAACTCTGGAGTATTGTCCCGCCAAGCCGTGATGGCTAATTTTTTCTCATCCAAGCGACCCTGAGGGGAAAAATCCAACCGCCGGCCAACGCTTGAAAATGAGGCGGGCCACGAGCGACCTGACAGGTTTTATGACCGCGCTCTGTGTCTCCAGCCGGGGGGCCCCTCAGTCAGCGCTCTCTTTTGTCGAATATATCCCGGCTCGGCGACGGTAACATTCGGCGACTGGCGGACCCGGTTGAGTTAGCTCGCTCCATTCTGACTCGCGACCTCAAGCCTTTGTTTAAGCGGGGGTTGATTATTGACACGAAACCGGCAGGCGGCTGGGACAGTCGGCTGGAGTTGACCGAAGAGGGCCGGAAAATCGCTTAAATCGCCCCGAGACTGTGGGAGCGGGCTCAAACCGTGGCTAAAGCTAAATTGGGCGAGAAAGACTTGACCGCGTTGGTTAAGGTCTTAAAAAAAAGGGAAAAGTTGTAAATTTTTTTAACCGGATGTTGAGTTCAGGCTCAGCGCGCCCTCAATCAGGTGGAAATTTTTAAACATTTTTTGCGATATACACTATATTGATAGGCTTTCTCAGGACTAATTCCCTTGCCAGGGGTTGAGCTATAGCCCCAAAACACAGGATTTCCGCGAAATTGCTGGGGCGACTGCTGGAAATCGCCTCGCGACCCAGCGTTTGCCTTGTGAAACCGCCGCGCGGATATCAATAGGCTAAAGGGCTCCTTGAGGGGGACGCTCAAGACCAGGAGACTGACTTTTTTGAACAATTCATCAGGTAACAGCGTTATTTTCTCGCCATTTCAAATCGGGAAAGTAACGATGAAAAACCGTCTAGCCCGGAGCGCGACCTTTAAGCTCGGCCCTGAGGATGGGCGAATTACCCCTCGATTGTCAATCTTTATCGAGGACTGGCCGAAGGGGGGGCGATTTGATAATTTCTGGGATGATCGCGACCCGGGCCAGCGGGGGAGTTGGACCGATCATGCTTGAGGCGGGCTATGATGCCTTAGGGACAGATTTGGCCCAAATTTCGCAACTGACCCATGATAATGACAGCCATTTATTAAAGATGAAAGCTCTCAAGGGTCATTTTTGAAAGGAGCCGCCTAGATAGCCGCGGAGTTGGAAGTCCCGGCAATCAGCGTGGCTGGCCACAGAGCTCCAGATTTTATTGAAAAAACCCTCAGCGAGACGTCTATAGCCGCCGTCTCACTCTGTCGCCCGTTAATTCGAGAACCAAATCTACCCAGGCGTTGGCGAACCGATCGAACGAAAGCTCAATGCTTATCATGCGACAAGTGTTTCAGGCCCAAAGAGATAATAGCTTGTCAATCGGCTAGGTAGACAGGGCAGCCAGCTTAAGCGA
>JAISMU010000160.1 GCA_031276635.1 Deltaproteobacteria bacterium
ACTATATAATACATTTAAAAAAATAACTATAAATATTAATTACAGCTAAACCCAAAAATATGTAACCCGCGGGGCCGGGGGCCACCAGACTTCCGGCTCCCGACCAGCCTTATAGCCGCCATGAGCACGATGAGGCCTGCCAGAAAAAAACTGGCTTCAGCTCTTCTTGGACTCCAGAGCCAAGCGATCGCCGTGAATAAACCGTCCCTCGCGGCCTAACTGGCTGACCAACCAGCCCCTGACCCTAAAACCCACGCTTAGGTTGCCAGACTGGGCTCAGGGGAAGGCTCGGCCGGCCCACAGAAAGCTCAACGGCCCTGAGGTTACAACCGATTTTATAATTTGAGTTATTAGGGGGGGTATGACCTTTTCAAAATCCGCGCCTGAGGCTGACCGGAGGAGCCAGAGCTGGGCCAGGCTGGAGCCGCGAACGACTCAAAATAGGCCGGGAGAAAGCCCACCCTGGTTTTGGCCAAGCCAAAAACCACGCCTTTATCTGACCTTTGAGCTTGGCCTCTCAATTTAGTTCGCCCTCAAAGGCTCTCTAACCATTTCAACCAAACGAGCCTCGGCTCCAGCCTGGCCAAAAAAAAACCAGCCAACCGGGACTAAGCCCAATTGGCTGGCTTAACGAACTCATCTGGCCTAGACGTCCAGCTCTCGCACGTTCAAGGCGTTTTCCTGGATGAATTCGCGCCTGGGCTCCACCTGCTCGCCCATCAGGACATTGAAAATATCATCCGCGTCCATGGCGTCCTGAACCTGGACCTTGAGAAAGGTGCGATTTTCAGGGTTCATGGTGGTGTCCCAGAGCTGGTCCTTGTTCATCTCCCCCAGGCCTTTGTATCTCTGGATCCTCAGGCCCTTCTGGCCAACGCTATCCATATCCTCAAGGAGCTCGGCCTCAGTCATCAGCTGGTACTTGCGATCCTTGTGACTGACCGTAAAGGGCGGGGTCAGATAGTTAAGAATTTTTTCCCGCAATTGGAAAAAATTCTGGAAAAAGGCCCCATCCAGAAACTCCTGGTTGAGGTTCAACTTTTTGCTCTTATCGCGCAAGGCCGCCAGGATGATCCGGTAACCTTGGGGTTGAGCTTCCTCTTCGCCATTGCCATCCTCCGAGACTTCCGCGACAGGCTCGGCCAATTCCGCGTCCAAACCGGCCTTTTTGAGGCTGGCGACCAGCTCCTTGGCCCAACTCTCCTCCAGAAAACCCTGAGGATTGACCTTGGCCAACTCAAAGAGAACGGGCCACAGCCGCGGAGGAAAACCCCGGCGGCTGAGTCTTTCCTTGAGGTCTCTTTCCTCAATGAGGCAAGCCAGGTAATCGCTGAGCTCAGCCCCGGCCAGCTCCTTCTCCCGCTGGTCCAGGATCTTTCGGCCTTCCACGTACCGGCGCCTGGTAAACTCCCGCAACCCAGCCTCATCCTTGAGGTAACGCTCTTTCTGCCCTTCCCTGATGCCGAAAAGAGGGGGCTGGGCGATGAAAAGATGGCCGCGGGCGATGAGCTCGGGCATCTTGCGGTAAAAAAAGGTCAAAAGCAAGGTCCGAATGTGGGCCCCGTCCACGTCGGCGTCGGTCATGATGACCACTTTGTGGTACCGAAGCTTTTCAATTTCAGCCCCAATATTGCCGTCTTTTACGCCAGTCCCCAGGGCGGTGATGATATTGCGGATTTCCTGGCTGGAGATAATCCGGTCAAACCGGGAGCGCTCCACATTCAAGATCTTGCCCCGCAAGGGCAGAATGGCCTGAAAGCGCCGATCCCGCCCAGACTTGGCGCTACCGCCGGCCGAATCACCCTCGACCAGATACAACTCGCACTCAACAGGGTTTTTTGACTGGCAATCGGCCAGTTTCCCGCACAGCGAATGACCCACCGAGCCTTTGCGCACCAGCTCCCGGGCCTTTCTGGCCGCTTCCCGCGCCTGAGCCGCGGCCACCACCTTATTGATGATGGCCTTGGCCACGGAGGGGTTTTCCTCAAAAAAAACAGTCAGTTTCTCATAAACCAGGGTATCGACCAGCCCCTTGACGTTGGCGTTGCCGAGCTTGCCTTTGGTCTGCCCCTCAAACTGGGGCTCGGGAATCTTGACGGAGATGACCGCGGTCAGGCCCTCTCGGATATCGTCGCCCTCTAAAGCCTCAAACTTCTGGTTCTTGGAAAGTTTCACCGAAGGGAGATATTGGTTGACCGCCCGGGTTAAGGCTGTCTTGAAGCCAGACAAGTGGGTGCCGCCGTCAATGGTGTTGATGTTGTTGACAAAGGACAGAACCTGCTCGTTGTAGCCATCGTTATACTGGAAGGAGACTTCGGTGAAAATGTTGAACTCATCGTTCTGGCCCTCCAGAAAAACGGGCTTGTCGTGAATGGCCTGCTTCTGGCGGTTCAAGTACTGGACAAACTCCACCAGGCCACCCTTGTACTGAAACTCAATAAACTCCGAGGTCCGGTCATCGCGCAGGGACATGTAAAGCCCCCGATTAAGGAAGGCCAGTTCCCTCAAACGCTTGGCCAGAACCGCGAATTCCAGCTCCGTGGTCTCAAAGATGGTGGCGTCTGGCTTGAAGTGGACCATGGTTCCACTTTTCTGGACCTGACCCTGGGCGATCAGCTCTGTTACCGGGTTACCTTTCTCGTAACGCTGGTGATACCTGACCTGACCTCTTTTAACCTCCACCTCCAACCACTCGCTCAAAGCGTTGACGACCGAGACCCCGACCCCATGCAGGCCGCCGGAGACTTTGTAGGTTTTCTTGTCAAACTTGCCGCCAGCGTGCAGCCGGGTCATGACCACCTGAACCCCGGGCACCTTTTCCGTGGGATGGAGGTCCACCGGAATGCCGCGGCCATTGTCCTTGACTTTAACGGTTCCGGCCGTGGTGATGGTCACCTCAATCCGGTCGCAGTAACCAGCCATGGCCTCGTCAATGGAGTTGTCCACCACCTCATAGACCAAATGGTGCAGCCCCTGGGAGGAAACATTGCCGATGTACATGGCCGGGCGCTTGCGGACCGCCTCCAGGCCCTCCAATATCTGGATATGATCCGCCCCGTAATCGTTCTGAGCCCTGACCTGGTCAATATCGCTCATGATTCTCCTAACATTTATTGTTCAGCGAGATAAAAAAAAGAAACAGCGAGGATTTATTACAGCCAACGCTCGAAAAAAACCTAAAAAAACTGTATTTTAGCGTTATTTATATTATTTATAAAAATAAATTTTTTTATAGCCTTTCAAATTAAAATTTTACATTAAATAAAAATTTATATATTTACCAACAATATATAATTTTAATTTTAAGGACTATTCAGGAGAGCGGCCCTCGACGCGCCCAGGACCCTCAGGCGGTGGCCAGCCACCAGCCCAAGGGCTCTGAGTTGGGCTCATAAAGAGGAGGTCATCACGATGCCAAAGTAACCGGGGTCGTCCTGGCCGGTCAGCAGAAATGACAGCTTGGGGTCGGTGAAGGCCAAGGAGACACTATCGCTTTTGAGGCTGGAGAGGGCCTCCACGTAATAGCTGAGATTGAAGCCGGTGACCAAGGTTTCCCCGTCGTACTCAATTTCAAACGAATCCTCAGAGTAACCAACCGAGGAGTTGGTCAGCGAAATATGTAAGCTGTCCCGGGAAAACTCAAATTTTCCCACGCGTGAGGAATCATCGGAGATGTGCCCGACTTTTTTGAGACATTGTAAAAAAGCCGCCCGGTTGAGTTTAGCCGACTTGTCGTAATTTTGAGGCACCACCACCCGGTAGTCCGGGAAACCACCCTCCAACAGGTGCAACTCCAACAGAGAGGTCGGGGTTTTGGCGATGACGCTGGCAAAAGTGACCCCAAATTCAATGACATCCACAGTCTCGGCCAGGCGCCTGAGCTCCTGAACGCCTTTCTTGCTCATGATGACGCCCCGCTCCAGCTCAAAATTGGCGATGGAGTCGGAAATTGTGGAGACATTGAGGCGTTTGGAATCCGAGGAAACCAGGCGAAGAGACTTTTTCTCCTCCGTGGACTCCAGGGTCATGTAAATGCCCGACAAGTTGAAGCGCTCGTCGCGAGCTGACACGGAGAAGATGACCTTGTCGATGGCGTCAATCAAGTCCCGGGAGGGAATCAGGCTACAAACAATCTCCTCCTCATTGATCCTCTGAGGAAAAGAGTCGGCGGACAGGCCAAATAATTCGGTTTTATATGTGCCGGCCTCACAATGCAATTTAAACTGATCCGTCTCCTTGAGATTAAGCGACTCAGAGTTGATGGAGCGAACAAAGGAATGGAAGGCCTTGGCCGGCACGGTCAGGCGACCTGGGGAATAAACCTCAGCCGGACAAATTTCCCTGATGGTGGTGTCCAGGTCAGAGGCCGTGATGATCAAGGTATTGTCCTTGGCCTCCAAAAGAAAGTGCGACAGAACGGGCAGGTTGCTCTTCTTTTCGCTGACCGAGATGGTCAGATTGACGCCTTTGAGCAAATCGGCGGTTTGAATGTTGACCTGGAGCATAAAAGGAATCCGCCTTTTTATAAACGCCCCGCCTCCAGCCTGGAAAGCGCCTTGGCCAGCGTAATAAATTATTATAAAATCACCACACCCAGCATAGCGGGTTTTATTACCCTTAATCCCCTAGATAATACCATATTTTGGCTTTGAAGACAATAGCTTGAGGTCAAAATTTTTTGGGCTCCCGCAG
The DNA here is from genome assembly GCA_031276635.1 of Deltaproteobacteria bacterium. Lineage (GTDB taxonomy): Bacteria > Desulfobacterota > Desulfarculia > Adiutricales > Adiutricaceae > JAIROO01. The sequence goes on from JAISMU010000160.1 coordinate 4,693, forward strand.
CCCTCTAAATTAAATATAATAAAAAGCAAATACTAAATATTTTTATTTTATATTCTAAAAAAATAATTATAACCTATAAAAATATAAATTAATTAGCATCAATATAACTAACTATACTGTCAAGAGGCGCGCTACAATTTAAATATAATAATTTAACCGTTAAACAAAAGTTCTATAACTAATTTTGATATCTAATTAAAATTACACCTGTGTTTCAGAAAATAAATTTTTCCTGCGCCCATTAAAATTTTTAATTTTCTCTTATAAATTAAATTGAGGTATTTGTGGTATTTATTGTACCTAAGATACTGAATAATACCTTAGACTACTTAATTAGGCAAAATTGTTTACTAATTTTGAAGAACGTCTGGTTAAAAATAATTAAAGAACCCCAAAAATCCCCCGCGCCGAACTCTGGGTTTAAAAATCAGGGTCAGTCGGAAACGAGGCCCAGGAACAGCGCGAATTTGAAAAAAATTCCCTCAGCTTTCGGCCTTAAAATTAGCCATATCCCTAGAAGACTCAGCGGTCAACCAGGCAAATCCTCCACGCAGCCAGGTAGAGCTCTTCGGCCCAAGACAGTTTCGCCGCCCGAGTATTAGTGAGCCTTTGCGCGAAAATTGCCAGTCAACCATTATCTTAGCCGCCCTTATCTTAGCCGCCAAACCGTCCATAGAGAGGAGAAACCGCCAAGATTATCAGTCAGACTCAAGTTTTTGATAATTAATTAACCCAATGTTCCAGACGAGTTGCTGTTAAATCTATTTCGCCAGGTCAATCGTTGGGAAAAAATTACGTGGAAAAAAACAATAAGTTATTTTTTTACAATGTGAAAAGAAAATATTTGTTAAAAATATTTATTAGCCTCAATCTAAAAAAACCATCTAAAAATACAACCTACAAAAACATCTCTGAGGCAGTGAGTTAAACCCGCGCGAAAAAAAAACCTGACTTGAAATTTACCATCTGGAAAAATTCAAGTCAAGAGCTTTTTTAAAACCAGAGTGATTTTTACGCGAGCTGAAAAAAAATCCCGTCAGGCGAGTCGCTAAGACCTTTCTCCCTCCACGATTTTGGTCGCCCAGACAGCCAGCTTTTCCCGGCCTATTTTAGCGTTGTGGCGAATGTCCATCGGAAAGCTGTCGCGCCGCAGAAAAGTCTCAATGGTCCGGGTCCGAGGGTTGGCCTGGCCAAGCTTTTTCAATTCCTCAATCAGCCCCGGCCACTCCCGGCGCTTGAGCCCCGGCGCCGGCTCAATGACCATGACTGGCTTCTGGCGCCCACCGGGCCCCACCCCAACCAAGGCCGAGCGCCTGACCCGAGGATGATTATTGAAAATCGACTCGCAACAGACCGTCATCAAGGAGCCATGCTCCGTGACCACCCGCTGACTTTTTCGGCCACAGAACCACAAGCGGCCCTGAGCGTCCTGCCAACCCAGATCGCCCATCCGTCGCCAAGTCGTCCCGTCCGGGCCCGTGACCAACGTCAGGGACGTCTCCTTGGGCCTCTCAAAATACTCCTGGCAGACGACCGGGCCGGTGGCCGTAATCTCGCCGATTTCGCCCACCGGCAGAATCTGGCTGTCTTTAAAGCTGACCATGGGCTGATCCGTTATGGGCAAAATGGCCAGGCGAATACCCGGCAAAGCCTGGCCCACGCACATGCCAAAACCCTGCTCGGTCATGCCCCGGGCCCCGGCTATCTCCTCGTTCGTAACTGTGGTCAGGGGCATCCCTTCGGTGGCTCCATAGGGGGTGACCAGAGTGGCCCCCGGCTCCAGCAAAGCCCCGACCCGAGCGACCAGGGTCGGTTGAGCCGGGGCTCCGGCGGTGATGATGAGCCGCAGGCCCTTTAAAACTAGCTCGCGTTCCTGGCCATAGTCGGCCAGCCGGGTCAAGAGAGCCGGCGAGCCGAAGAGGCTGTCGCACTTTTCGCTGGTCAGGCTTTGCAGTAATTTGCGAGGATCCGCCTGGCCGGGTTTTATGGGATTCATATTGGGAATGACGGAGGTGAGCCCCAAAGCCGGGGCGAACAGAGCGAACAGAGGAAAAGTGGCCAGGTCCACCCCGCCGCGCTGAAAGCCGAAATTAAGCCCAATGCTTTCCACCTGAGCCCGAAACATGGCGTGGGTGTAAACGGCTCCCTTGGCCGGCCCCGTGGCCCCGGAGGTGAACAGGATAGCCGCCGTCTCCTGGGCCAGGGTCCTCTGCTCCGGCAAGGCCGGGTAACCGGTCAAGAGCCGGGAGAACTTTTTCAACCCCAGAAAGGCCGGGAAACGTCCCAGAACCACCCTCTTTTTGACGCTGGAGAAATACTTCGGCCAAAAAACGCAGGCCAGGTGAGCCAGAGGCACCCCGATGACGCCCCGAGGCCGACCTTCAGCCAGGCACAACAACATGCGCTTGAGGCCCATGCCGGGATCGACCATGACCGGGGCCAGGCGGGCCTTGAAGAGGGCGAAAACCGTAATGAAGAAGTCCAGCCCCATGGGGACCATGACCACCACCCGGTCCCCAGGCTCCAGGCCACTGGCTAGAAGGCCGCCAGCCAATTTGGAGGAGTCCTCGGCCAGCTGGGCGTAGGTGAGGGTGGTCCGGCCCTGACTATCCGGCAGATGGCGGGCGATGACCGCGAGTCGCCCCGGATCGTCCGCCGCGGCCGCGGTCAGAGTCTGGGCGATATTGAAATAGTCGTCATTGGCCTGGGCCATCATGAACCTCCGCTCGGCCCAATCGTTGGGTCTGCCTAAGAAACTGGCGGATGGCCGGGATAATCTTCTCCGGCTCGTCCTCCAAAAGCAGGTGCCCGGCCCGGGGCAGGGCCAGAACCTGGGCGTTCGGCCTTCTGGCGCGCCAATCCGCCAGAAAAACCGGGGTAAAGACAAAGTCAGCCAAGCCCCAGACCAGGAAGGTCGGAACCTCGGCCAGGCCCCCGAAAGAGCGCTCCACACTGCCCAGAGCCCCCCAACTGGGGTGCCTGGGGCTCAAGGGAATGTCTTCGACAAATCGGCCAATGGCCTCGCGCAGAAAGCTGAACCGGTAAGGAGCCAGCCAACCCTCAATGACGGTCGGCGGCAAGGGCCGGACCGAACCATAGCGCGTGAGGCCATTGAGAAAAAGATTAAGCCGATGGGCCAGAAACCGGCCCAGAAAGCCGGTCCGTCGAAAGAGGCCCAGTTTGGGGGAGAGAGCGTACCCCTGAGGGAGCCCTAGCCCGGTGTTCATCAAAGTCAGCGAGGCCAGACGACTCGGATTGGCCCCGGCCCAACCTAGGCCGATGGGCCCACCCCAGTCGTGGGCGACCAGATGAACGGGCCCGGGGAGTTCCAAACTATCGATCCAAGCGCTCAGATCGTTAATCCGATCCGTCAGGCGGAACCCGTAAGTCCTCGCCAGGGGGCGGCTCGACAGCCCCATCCCCAGATGGTCCAGGGCCAGGCAGCGGTAGTCTGAGGCCAGGGTCTTAATCAGGTCCCTATACATGAACGACCAGCCAGGATTGCCGTGGACCAGCAAAACCGGCTCCCCCCGTCCCTCATCCAGGTAATGGAGGTAATAACCCCCAGGCCGCTCAAAATAGTTGGGCCGAAAAGGATATTCCTTGAGCCAGGCGCCCCGCGGCAAACGCGGCAAGCGCGGGCCTTTCTTCTTCCCCACCCCCACTTACCTTCTCCCCAGTCGGGCCGGCCCTGGCCTTGGTCCATTTTTTGACAAAAAAAATCCCCCAAACCCTGGCCATTAGCCTCAGCCAGGCCGCTTCAGAATTAACCAAGACCCCGAGAGGTCGACCTTAGGATAGCGTCAGCGTTTACCTAGGAAGACCTCAGGAGGGCGAAATCTACTCCCACCCTCCTTAAGAGGCCTCTGAGGCAGCCCTTCATTTAACTCTTCCTCTCCTTATTTTGGTAAATCCTAAAGTCCAGGTCAAGACCCCATGAAGCCTCTTTCTAAGCCACCTTCCCCAATTCTGGAGTTTCAGCCTATACTCCCTAAGAGCGGTTTATAAAGGAAGGCGTTGGCCTCATATACAATAATAGTTGTCGCGACACCTCTTAGACTCCCCAAAAAATTTCTTCCCTCATCAGAAATTTGGCTTAAACTTAGGCTCTCCAGACCTCTTTATTGGATTTGCACGGTTACAGGATAGCCTTATTTTACGCTCAAGCGCCAAATATAGCCAGTAAAAGCCAATTTTAACCAAAATTTTCCCACCGCGAGGGCTAAAACCTGATTGCCCGGGCCCAAAAAAAAGATGAGCCAGGGAAAGAAGAGTCAACGAGAACTCTCATTTTGAAAAAAATAATGGAATTATTGATTTCTAAAGAGCCTATATCGCGCCTTAGTAGACCCCCGTCAGTAGCCTGACAGAAAAACTTCTCCTCATCTGGGTCAGATTTCTCCGCTCAAATCACTATTTCAACCCGACTTTCCACGGATTTACAAGCAAAAATAAGCGGCCAGACCTCTTAAATAATCAAGCCCGCCAGACAGCCTCAAAGCCGCCACCAGCTCTTGGGCCGGCTGGCCTCGTTATCTTGGACTGGCGGCTTAAATTTCCACGGGCGGTTTTCTGGCTAATCTTCAATAAAAGCGTCTAGCGGATTTATGACGCTATCATTAAAATAAATTACGCTGATTATAAAAGCGATATTTTCAAGCTGACTATTTTAGCGGAGAGTTATAACCCGCGAGTTGTAACCTGGGCGTTTAACCCTGGTAAAAAATAGCGAAAACCGCCGCGCGAAAATTTTAAACCTTCTTTTCCTTTAGAGCCTTTTCCCTGGAAGGGCCAAGCCAGGCCCACCCAAATCCCCGAAAAGCCTAAGGCAAAACCAGCCCCACCACCTGAAAATCCTCAATGAGCCCAGCCACAGTCAATTTCAGCTTGGGTATGACCGGCAGACTCATGAACCCCAACGACAAGAAAGGATCCAGGTCCGGCGGCAGACCCAACCGGCCCCCCTGAATCGCCATTTCCGCCAAGGCTCGGGCGATCTCCCGGACCGGGGCGTGACTCATCAACCCCCCCAGAGGGAGAGCCAGGGAGCTGATAACTTGGCCCTCCAGAGCCAGAGCCAGGCCCCCGCCCAGGTCGATAACGGCCTGGGCGGCCAGCAGAATATCCTCATCGGCGACCCCGGCCGCGACCAGGTGGTGGGAGTCATGGCTGACGCTCTGAGCCAGGGCCCCGCGCCGCAAGCCCAGGCCCTTTAAAAACCCCACCTGGGCCCGGCCATCGCCCCCATAGCGGTTCCAAGTGGCCATCTTGACTACGCCCAGCTCAGGATTGGCCTCAAAAAAACCCGCCTGGGCCGGCCAGGCCAGAGTCAGGGACTCCGTCACCAACTGGCCTGGGGTGAGGCCAATGACCCGGACCCGGGAGCCTGTGGCCGGAACCTTTAAAGACTCAAGACTCAGGGGGGCCAAGCGGAGACCGGAGCTGAGCTCGGCCTCGCCCGGCGGGGCTGGGCTGGGGGTCCGGGGGGCCAGATACTCGCCGTCCACGACCAGACGCCCGTTTTTCCAGACTTTCCGCGGAACCCAGCTCGCCAAATCCTCATAGAGGGCCAGATCAGCCAGATAACCCGGGGCCAAGGCTCCCCGGTCGCTCAACCCCAAGCGCTGGGCCGCGTTGAGGGTGGCCATGCTCAGAATCTCCGGCAGCCAGTCCGGAGTCAGGCTCTGGGCCAGGCGGACCAGGTGATTGACGCTCCCTTCCTGAACCAGGTCCCGCGCGTGGCGATCATCGGTGGCCAAAAGGCAGAAACGGGCGTTTTTCTGAGTCACCGCCGGCCACAGGCTCTTGAGGTTCCGGGCGGCCGTGCCTTCCCGGATCATCAGCCAGAACCCCATCTCCAGCCGCTCCCGCCCCTCTTGAGCCGTGGCCGCCTCGTGGTCCGAGCTGATCCCGGCGGCCCGGTAAGCCCCCAACTGAAGGCCGCTGACCTGGGGGGCGTGGCCGTCAATCAGGCTGCCCTGAGACAAGGCCAAACTCAGCTTGGCCAGAACCTCCGCCGCCCCGGTCAGAACCCCAGGGTAATTCATCATCTCGCCCAGACCGACCACCCGGGGGTGCCCAAAGTAGGGGCGCAAATCCGCCGCCTGGACCTCGGCCCCGCCCCGCTCCAGGGAAGTGGCCGGGACGCAAGAAGGGAGAGTCAGAAAATAATCCAGGGACGCCAGATCAGCCGCGGCCAGAAAATAGTCCAGGCCCCGGGTCCCGGCGACATTGACGATCTCGTGAGGATCGGCCACCGCCGCGGTGACGCCGTTCTCCAGCAGCAAGGGAGCCAGGGCTTGGGGCGAAGCCATGGATGACTCAATATGCAGATGGCTATCGATGAAGCCGGGAACCAGAAAACCCTCGGTCTCCAGAACCCGCGAGCCCTGAAAAGAGCCAACCGGAGCCACCCCGGCGATCCGGTCCTCCCAAATGGCCAGCTCGCCGACCGAGAAATCCCCGGTAAAAACGTTAAAGATTCGCGGCCCCCGAATGACCCAATCCGGTTGGGCCCGCCCCTGGGCCACCTGGATGAGGGTTTGGAGTCGCTGGCCGCTCAGGGGTGGGGCTAAGGGAGGCACTTTATTCCTCCTCAGAGCGCAGAACCGCGATGAAGGCGCTCTGGGGCACCTCGATCTGGCCAACCATCTTCATGCGTTTTTTGCCTTTTTTCTGCTTTTCCAAAAGCTTGCGTTTGCGGGTGATGTCGCCGCCGTAGCATTTGGCGGTCACATCCTTGCGAAAGGCGCTGATGGTCGACCGGGCGATGATGTCCCCGCCAATGGCCCCCTGGATGGCGATCTTGAACTGCTGACGCGGCAACTCGTCTTTAAGGCGCTCGCACATGGCCAGAGCCCGTGGCCTAGCTCGATCCTTATGAGTGATGACCGAAAGGGCGTCCACTTTCTCCCCATTGAGAAGAATGTCCACCTTAACCAGCTTGTTGGGCCGATAGTCCAATAGCTCGTAATCAAAGCTGCCATAGCCCTGGGTGATGGATTTGAGCTTGTCATAAAAATCGTAGACCACCTCGGCCAAAGGCATCTCAAAAACCATCTCGGCCCGACCGGGGCCGGGATAGCCCATGGTCGAGCTGATCCCCCGACGGTCCAGGGCCAGTTTCATGACCGCCCCGATGTACCGCTCCGGGGTCAGGACGCTGGCTCGGATGTAGGGCTCCAGAGACTCCTCGATAAAGGACGGATCCGGGTAATCCTGAGGGTTATCTATAAAAATCTCTCGTCCGTCTTTCAGCTGAAACTGATAGCGAACCGAGGGAGCGGTCATGATGATGGCCTGATCAAATTCCCGCTCCAGGCGCTCCTGGACAATCTCCAGATGCAAAAGGCCCAGAAAGCCACACCGAAAACCCAGGCCGAGAGCCAGGGAGCTATCCTTCTGAAAGACCAGGGCCGAGTCGTTGAGTTTGTACTTTTCCAGGGACTCGGCCAAGGAGAGGTAGTCGTCCGAGGAAATGGGGTAGATGGAGGAGAAGACCACGGGTTTGACCGTCTTGAACCCCGGCAGCGGCTCTTTGGCCGGGTCGGTGGCCAGAGTCAGGGTGTCGCCGATGGCCACGTCCGAGACAGTTTTGATGCCCGCGATGAGATAGCCGACCATGCCGGCGCTCAGTTCCGCGCAGGGCTCCCGCTTGACCCGGAACAGCCCGACTTCCTCAACCTTATACTGGCCCGAGCTGGCCATAAGCTGGATCTGGTCGCCGACCCTGACTCGGCCATCGACCACTCGGGCGGCCACCACCGTGCCCCGGAAGGGATCGTAGAAGGCGTCAAAGATGAGGGCCTTTAACGGGGCCGCGAGCTCGCCCTTGGGGGGCGGCACCCGGGCCACCACCGCTGGCAGGACCGTCTCCAACCCGGTCCCCAGCTTGGCCGAGACTAGAAGGGCCTCGGTGGGGTCCAAGCCCAGGTCGCGCTCGATCTGAGCCAAGGCCCCCTCCACGTCGGCCGCTGGCAGATCTATTTTGTTGACTACCGGGATAATGACCAGGTCATGCTCCATGGCCGCGTAAAGATTGGCCAGGGTCTGAGCCTCCACGCCCTGGGCCGCGTCAACGAGCAGCAAAACCCCCTCGCAGGCGGCCAGGGCCCGGGAGACCTCGTAGGAAAAGTCCACATGGCCCGGGGTGTCGATGAGGTTGATCTGATACAGGGTCCCCTCTGGGGACCGCCAGGGCAAAGTCACCGCCGAGCTTTTGATGGTGATGCCCCGCTCCCGCTCCAGGTCCATGCTGTCCAAGATCTGGTCGTGAAACTGGCGAGCCTCGACCAGGCCGGCCTCCTGGATCAAGCGGTCGGCCAGGGTGGATTTGCCGTGGTCTATGTGGGCGACGATGGAAAAGTTGCGCAGGTGTCTCATGAAACCCCGAGGGAGAGTTGAAGGTGGCCAGCCCATAAAATGGCGGGGCTGGCTGGTCAAAAAGGATAGGCTGGCTAATCAAAAATGGCGGTCCCTGAGTCCCTGGCTAGAGCTAGCGAGCCTGGCCCGCTCAGCCAAGCCAGCCCCCAACCCCAGAGAGAGGCCTATCAAAGCCAGGACATAAACAACGATCAACATCTCGGCCATGCTCAAGGATAAAAAACTCCACTGGGAGTCCACCCCACACTGGCCGCGCGGCGCAAAATGGGTCGGCCAACTTCGGGCCAGCCAACGACCTAAGGCCCAGCCGGGTCGGGCCCCGCAAGAAACATAACCCTCGGGCCAGTGCGCGGCGGCCAAATCCAGAAACTCCAGCTTAACCGAAAAATAAAGGCCCAGGCCCACTCCGGCCAGGCTCCCCAGATAACCGGTCAGCCGAAAAAAAAGATTTTGAGGCCAGATGGCCGCCCAGAAGCCGCCCAAGGCGATGAGCAGGGTGGCCTCGCGAATATAAACGCAATAAAGGCAAGGCTGGAGGCCCAGGTATTTTTGAAAATAAAGGACCGAAAAAATCTCCAGCGAAAGGGCCGCGCCAGCCCCGGCCAGCCACAGGGGCCGCTGGCTCTGCCAGCGGCCCAAGAAGGTGAAATAGGGATAGTTGAGGTCCGGCTGGCTCATTTACCCGGCTTCAGGCTCAAATTTGACTTGTCCTGGCCGGCCTCGGGCGCCGGGCTCCGCTTGGCCAGCTCCTCCTTGGCCAGGCGAGCGGCCTCGTTAAGAAAGTCCGTCAGAGGCCGGCGACTTTCAATGTTGACAATATAGCGACCATTGACAATGAAAGACGGCACTGAGCCAAGAGCGACCGAGTCCAGGTAGTCAAAAGTCTTCTTCAGTTGCAATTGGTTGACCTGGGAGTCCAGGGCGGCCGCGAACTTCCGCGCGTCGATCTTGTGGGCCCGGGCAAAGGCTTTCTGAGAGTCAGGCGTCAACAGCTGGACCGGCCCGTGGCCGACCTCCTCGCCAGGTTGCACGGCCAGGAAAACATCCTGATGCAACCCCTCTTCCAGGCCCAGGCTGTCCAGGGCCCAGAAAAGCCGGGCGTGGGCCTGCCACTCCGGGTTTTCCTCAAAAGCCGCTGGCAATTTTTTAAAGCGGATCCCCGGCGGCAGGGAACGGGCCATCTCCGAGACCTGCGCGTCAATCAGCTTGCAGGTTGGGCAGCCGTACCAGAAAAAATACAAAACCTCCACCTGTTGGTCCGAGGTGTCCCAAAGCCGGGGTTTGGCGATCTCCTGGACCGAACGATAGGGAGGCCGGACTGGGGGATCAACCTGGTCAGCTTTGGGCTGATTCTGGGCCGCCGGCGGAGCGGCTCCCTCGGCTTTAGTCTGGTTCTGGCTCTGAGCTCCCAGCGGGGCGACCAGGAAAATGGTCAGGAACAGGGCCAGAGCCCACGCGGTCAAAGACCGGAGGGTCGCTTCGCGCGCGACAATACCTTTATGAGACATAAACTCTCTTCCTTAAGTGAATTAGGCGAGTTCCGCGCCGCCCAAATGAGCCCCGGCTATTGGTCGCCGCCACCCGGCAACCGCCACAGGGAGGCCGGATTGGGCCAGAAACGTTCCTCGCCCCGCGGGTCGGCCAAGAAGCTGATGACATTATACAAGCCGAGCTCGCGCAACGATGGCTCCAAAGCCTCGGGCTGACCGACCCAGGCTGACCTTAAAAGGGGCCAGTCCGGTCTTTTGCCATCCCCAACCAGCGAGCAGATCAGGATATAGGCCGAGGTGGCCTCCACGGTCAGGCCCAGGTTAAAAATCTGGGTGTCCATGACCGGGTATTGGGGCTCAATTTCCATGTTTCTCGCTCTCCCCTACCTAGTCTCCCCTAGTCTCACCTAGTCGCCCTCCGGTCGCCAATCCAAGCCCAGGTCCACAGCCGGAGCCGAATGGGTCAAAGCCCCCACAGAGATAAAATCCACCCCAGTCTTGGCGACCGCCTCAATGGTGGTGAGGTTAATCCCACCCGAGGCCTCCAGAAGAGCCCGCCGGGGCCCGGGGGCGAAGAAGCTCTCCACCAGCCGGACAGCCTCAATTAACGTCTGAGGGCTCATATTGTCCAATAACAGGATGTCGGCCCCGGCCCGCAGGGCGGGCTCGATCTGGCCCAGGGAGTCCACCTCCACCTCCACCTTTAAACCCATGGGCGCTCCCCGCTTGGCCTGACGGACCGCCTCTTCCAGGGAGCCGACCGCCGCGATATGGTTATCCTTGATCATGATCCCGTCAAAAAGGCCAAAACGATGATTGCGACCGCCCCCATGGGTCACCGCCGCCTTTTCCAGAGCCCGCCAACCGGGGGTGGTCTTGCGGGTGTCCAGAATTGTTGGCCCGACCGGCCCGACCGCCTGGACAAACTGGCGGGTCCAGGTGGCCACTCCAGAGAGGCGAATCAGAAAGTTGAGCCCGACCCGCTCCCCGGCCAAAAGGCTGATGGCGGGCCCGGCGATCTCAACCGCCACCTGGCCCGGAGCCAAAAGTTCCCCCTCCTGAGCCAGAAGCCGAACCTCGACCTGGGGATCAACACGGGCGAAGACCGCCTCAAAAACCGCCAGCCCCGAGATGACCAGCTCGCGCCGGGCCCGCACCTGAGCCCGCCCCAGTCGCTCTGGGGGCACCGTCAAACGACTGGTCACGTCCCCCGGGCCCAGATCCTCGGCCAGGGCCAGATCGATCAATTGACAGAGCGAAAGGCTCGGCCCCGGGCTCATGAGGTCATCCCCCTCAAGGTTTCCAGAGCTCCCTCCACAGCGGTCAGCCTTTTCACCATCTCTCCCTCCCGCTCCCGGGTCTCCTCAACCACCTCCTGGGGAGCCTTTTGAAGATAGGCCTCGTTACTGAGCTTGTCGCGGGCCCGGGCCAGCTCCTTGTTGAGCTGGGCGGCCTCCTTGGTCAGGCGGCTTATCTCCAGGCTCAGATCGATGTGCCCACCCAGGGGCACCCAGACCTCGCCCCAGGCCAGAGCGGCGGAGGCGGCGTCCTGAGGTTTCGGGGCCGCCGCCGGAACCCCCTTTAGACTCTCAGCCCCCATCAGGCGCAGCAAAAGCGGGGCGTACTCGGCCAAGAGAGCCAACAGAGCCGGGTCCAGAGCCTTGACCTGAACCGAGACTCGGGCTCCCGGCGGGACCCCGAAGTCGGCCCGAATCGACCGGGTAGCCCGGGTGATGTCCATGAGAAAGCCAATCTGAGCCACCGCCACCCCATCGGCTTCCGGCTCCCCCGCCGCCCCGGGATAAGCCTGGGTCAGGAGAAACCCTTGAGCCTCAGGAATTTTTGACCAGATCTCCTCGGTCACAAAGGGGATCAAAGGATGGGCCAGGGCCAGAACCTGGGTCAGGGCGGCCAAAAGAACCCGGCGGGTGGCCTGGCTGGCCGTCGCGTCTTCCCCGAAGATGATGGGCTTGATTAACTCCAAATACCAGTCACAGAACTCGTCCCAGACAAAATGGTAGAGCTCGTCAGCCAGGCGGTCAAAGGCGAAGTCGTCCAGATGAGCCCGACAACGGGCCGCCGTCTGGGCCAGGCGACTGAGGATCCAACGGTCCGGGAGGCTCTGGGGCGGCTGGCCAGCGCGGTCCCCCCCCGCGAGGTCAACCCTCTCCAGGTCAGCCATAGTTACCGGGCCCAAATTCGTCAACGTAAAGCGGGCCGCGTTCCAGAGTTTGTTAATGAACTTGCCATACCCGGCCACCCGACTCTCCGACAATTTCAGATCCCGGCTTGGCCCGGCCTGGGCGGCCAGGGTGAAGCGGAAGGCGTCGGCCCCGTAAACGTCGATGACGCTCAACGGATCTATGACATTGCCTTTGGACTTGCTCATCTTCTGGCCCTGGGCGTCCCGGACCAGGGGATGGAGAACCACGGTCTGGAAAGGGGCTTCGCCCATGACCCACAGGCCCATCATCATCATCCGGGCCACCCAGAAAAAGAGGATGTCAAAACCAGTCACCAGAACCGTGGTCGGGTAATAACGGGCCAGGTCCGCCGTCGCCTCGGGCCAGCCCAAGACGCTGAAAGGCCACAGCCCCGAGGAAAACCAGGTGTCCAGCACGTCAGGATCCCGCTCCAGGGGCCCCTGGCATTTGGGGCAGAGGGTCGGGTCCTCCCGGCTGACCACGGTTTCCCCACAGCTCTGGCAGTGCCAGGCTGGAATCCGGTGGCCCCACCACAGCTGACGGCTGACGCACCAGTCGCGGATGTTCTCCAGCCAGTCAAAGTAAGTCTTCTCCCACTGGGCCGGGATCAGGCGAGTCCGGCCCTCGCGGACGGCGGCCAGGGCTTTTTGGGCCAGAGGAGCGGTCCGGACAAACCATTGTCGGGAGACCAGAGGCTCAATAACCGACCGGCAACGGTAACAGACTCCCACCGCGTGCTTGAGGGGCTCAACCCGGTCCAGGAGACCAACCTTCTCCAGGTCCTCGACCACCCGGCGCCGGGCCTCGTCCCGGTCCAACCCGGCGTAGAGCCCAGCCTCGGCGGTCAGGCGCCCACGCTCGTCAATGGCTCTGACCACAGGCAAATTGTGGCGGCGACCGATCTGAAAGTCGTTGGGGTCGTGGCCCGGGGTGACCTTGAGAGCCCCGGTCCCAAAGGCCGGGTCCACGTAGTCATCGGCAATCACCGGGATGGCCCGGTTGATCAGGGGGATGAGGGCCAGCTTCCCCAGATGGGCCTGAAACCGGGGGTCCTGGGGATGGATGGCCACGGCCGTGTCCCCAAACATGGTCTCCGGCCTGGTGGTGGCCACAATCAGGGGAGCGGCCCCGGGGTCAACGCCAGGGTACCTGATATAATAAAGGTTACCCTGGCGGTCCTCGTGCTCCACCTCAATATCGGCCACGGCGGTCAGGCACCGGGGGCACCAGTTGATGATGTAGTCGCCCCGATAAATCAGGCCCGCCTCATACAGTCGGACAAAAACCTCCCGCACCGCTTGGGACAAGCCCTCATCCAGGGTGAAACGCTCCCGGCTCCAATCGCACGAGGCCCCCAGGCGGCGCAGCTGGCGGACAATGTTGCCGCCGTACTCTTTTTTCCAGGCCCAGATCCGCTCGACAAACTTTTCGCGACCCAGCTCCTCGCGCCGAATCCCCTCCAGGGCCAGAGCCCTCTCCACCACAGCCTGGGTGGCGATGCCGGCGTGGTCAGTCCCGGGCACCCAGAGCGTGTCGTCGCCCCGCATGCGATGATACCGGATAAGGATATCCTGAAGGGTGTTGTCCAGGGCGTGGCCCATGTGCAGATTGCCCGTGACATTTGGCGGGGGGATGACGATCACGAAAGTGGGCCCGGTCTGGCCGGGTTGGGGGGTAAAGAGCCCCGCCTCCTCCCAGCGGGCGTAGATCTGGCTTTCCAAAAGGGAGTGATTGAAGTTTTTATCCATATCCATGTGAGCCACATCCCCCCGACTGTCCCCCAGCGGGGTCAGAGCGGCGCGGGAAAAATTCCTCAAGAGAAGGTTATTGGCCTTTTTCAGCCTGGGGAATTTTAACCCAACCTGGCCCTAAAAGCAAAATCAGCCACTAATCGACAGGAATTCTAATTTTGGCCATAGCCTAACAGTCAGCTTAGCTCCAAATCATTAATTATAGTTTATTTTGCTACTAATTACTAAATAATCAGGCAATTTATTTAAATAGGGGTAGGGAAGGTTCTCCCCTCCCTCCGAACTAGGACGAGCGGTTTACCCGCTTATGGAAAGAAAAATATTATGTAAAGTTTTGAAAATAATCTTTGAATAATAAGCTTTTTTAGGTAAAATTTCTTTACATAATTTTGTTTGTCAAAACCTGTCCTTGCAATTTTGAGGCACGAACTTTAATTATTAATTAAACTATTTTTAATATTAACAGACAAATTATATTTAATTTGCATGAGTTTAATTTTAAGTTTCAAATAAAATTATGACAAGCAATCGGGTAAAAATGTTGGCATTATCAAGGAATTATTTTAGAATCTTTCCATAAGATTGTTCTTTCCATAAGCGGGATTATGTAAAGCTTTACATAATCCCGCATCCGGCTCTCCAGTCGATGAGGTCTACAGTGAGACTGGCTCGCTTACTTGGGGTTGGATAGCCCTTTGCAGGACATTTTCATGAACAACCTTTCGCTTGCGAAATAAGCATTGGACCTCCATTCGCGCCCTCTATGCCTTCTTTAACGCCGTTACCAGCGCCGCCAGCATGAGAGATGTCCATACTTCCGCTTCGGCTTTAAAGCTTCTGACCTTGGGGGCTATTTCAAACCTCACCCCTTTATCGTGGGTGAACGGTTACATTCAGCGACGGGATCGGCGCGGGAATTCTGGGCTTATAGGCAATAAAAAATTCAAAAAAAATGAGTGGCTACCATTCTGTCCTTTAGCTGTACTCCAACTTTTGAGCGGCCATAAACGCCTAAACCCATTTCAATGATCTCTTTCGCGTCCAAAATATACTGATTTGAGTATTCTTTAGCCGCGATTTGTTCCAGACCCTTTTGGGCCAAACTCCGAGCCTTTTCCCGCTTATCCTCAATTGACAATTTAGAGAAATCTTGCGGTTCTCTCTCAAATTTAATTTCAATAATTACATAAA
>JAISMU010000012.1 GCA_031276635.1 Deltaproteobacteria bacterium
AGCTCAAGAAAGCTCGGAAGGTCGCCTTGAAGATGTTGGCCAAGGGGCAGACAATAGACACCATCGTCGAGTTCACTGAGCTGTCAGAACAAGAGGTTCTCGCCCTTCGCGACGGTACCCTGAAGGAGGCAGTATAGTCCCCCCCGCGCCATCCGTCTTGAAAATTCCAGGGAAGGGGGACAGGTCCCACCGTCTGTCTCCCGCTTTGGCTAGCTTGCCTTAACGCGGGCCAAGGTCTATTTTTCTGGACAAGGTTATGGAGTTCTCCATGTTAGTTTCGGATCGCGATGAGATTATAAGGCTGTTAAGCCGGAAGGAAGGCCGGGAGGAAGGCCGGGAGGAAGGCGAGCTCAAGAAAGCTCGGAAGGTCGCCTTGAAGATGTTGGCCAAGGGGCAGACAATAGACACCATCGTCGAGTTCACTGAGCTGTCAGAACAAGAGGTTCTCGCCCTCCGCGATGGTTTGCCTCTGAAGGCGGCTATGTAGTCTCGCTCCATCCACCTTGATAATTCCAGGGAAGGGATATCAGGTCCCATCGGTCCGTCTCCCGCGTTGGCTGGCTTGGCCTGACGCGGGCCTAGGGCTATTTTTAGGATAAGTTTTTTGGCAAGCATAGGACAAAATTACTCTTAGTTAACTCCCTAGGCCGCCAAGACCATCCTCTCGAACGAATTGGGGTCTTCTAGTGGTACAATGGATTTCGCTAAGCGCTTGTTCGCGGTTAGAGTCTTGCGGCCAAAGAGAGCGCCCGCGACCTTATTATGATGGTCATCTTGCTCTTTGTCTCCCAGGCTGGGACTTGATGACTTTGACGAGAACTACCTTTGTCACGCCATGGATAGGCTCCCGCCAAAGCGAGCGGCGATCGAAAATAGGCTGGCTTCGCGCCATTTAAATGACGATGATCTGGTCTTCCTCGACATGCCCTCTAGTTGCCTCGAGAAGGTTATGTCTTCCTTCATTAGCCAGAAAGATGAAGAGATTTCCGAGGAGATTTCTTCTTGAGCGAGTAAGGTTATTGTCGCTAAAGAAATGGGGCCAAGCCCAGAAAAATTATCCATTGTAAACCGACAAGGAATATCGTCCTATCTCAATAATGGCCATCCCGTAAACACTTCTGACGCCACAATTTTTTGATCTGAAATAATTTGTTTTGAGATAAAGAACTGGAATCCATAATTCTATAAGGGTTCCTGAGAGTTACTGGCCGGAATCAAGGACTGTTTTGGATGAGTTTATAATAATCTTAATAAACAATATAAATAAAAGCAAATATTATGTTTATGTTTTTTGGGATAAAAATATCGATAACTATCATTTTTATAGTGAGGTGGGAGAGAAGTGAATGATTTTTCCTTCCAGACCACGCGCTCCTCGCCCGTCACCAGTTATTCCTCCCGGCTCTTCGTCCCCAAATCCCGCCCGTCGTCTTTCACTAGGTTTTTCGCTTTGACCCTCTTTTGACCTCAGGTCGATCACCCTTAACCGAGGCGTTGGCAGCCCGGCCCAACCAGCTGACTATGGCCCCCGAACTGGGGAACGACCTTGATCTGGGTGGAGATCCTTTCTCCCAGGCCCGGGACGTGAGAGATGAGGCCGATGGTCTTGCCCTCAGCCTGAGGGAGCTCGGCCAGAGCCGAGAGAGCCAGATCCAAGGTCTCCTCATCCAAGGTGCCAAAACCCTCGTCGAGGAAGAGGGAGTTGACTTCCACGTTTTCGCTGGACATCAACGACAAGCCCAGAGCCAGAGCCAGGCTCACCAAAAAAGTTTCCCCGCCGGAGAGATTTTTGACTGGTCGGGTCAGCCCGCCCTGAAAATTGTCAATGACGTTGAACTCCAGGCTAAGGCGGTCATCCTGGCGCAAGAGGTAACGGTTGGACATCTTTTTCAACTGCAGGTTGGCGTTGCGGACCAGGCGCTCAAACGTTAGGCTCTGGGCGAAGTTGCGAAATTTGCCCCCATCGGACTGGCCGATGAGAGCGCTCAGCTTATCCAGACGCCGCCACTCGGCCTTTTTCTTTTCCACCAACTCGCTCTTCTCCGCCACCAGGGCCCGGGTTTTAGCGTCTTGGGCCAGTCTTTCCTTGATGGACCCGTAGCTCTGGCGGATTTCCCGCAACCGGGCCTGCGACCGCTCCAGGGCTTCGGTCAACTCGGCCTCGGTCCGCTCGGAGAGGTTTTTGGCTTCCTCCTGGGTCAGCTCGGTTTGCTTGTCCGTGGCCAGGGAGAGGTTCTGAGCCAGCTGGGAACGCAGGGCCTCGTGTTGTTTAGTTAGCGCGGCGCGCTCAGTCTCGTCCAGGCGGGCGGCCAGAAAGGCGGCCTCGTTATTTAAGCCCTTGTCAATTAAGGCGGCCTGGAAGACCGCCTCGCCCCGGGCCAGAGGGTTTTGGCGCTCGGCGAGGGCCTTTTCCAGATCCGCGATCCGGCCCTGGCTTAATTTGACCGCGGTCTCGATCTCGCGAAACCGGGTCTCCAGATTTTTCCGGCTCTCCTCAGCCGCCAGGACCTCATTATTGAGCCGGGAACTCTCGGCCTCCGGGTCCAGATCTCCCAGGAGTTCCCGGCGTCTGGCGGTTAAGGCGGCCAGTTCCTCTTGGAGTTTTTGGCCCTGAGCCTCTTTGACGGCCAGATCGGTGGCCAGTCGCGCTAGGTTGGGGGTCTCCAGCTCCAGGGAACTGTTGGTGGCGATGAGGCTTTTTTCCAGCTCGAGCCTGTCCGCGACCAGCTTTTGCCGTTGGTTTTTTCGGGTCCGCAGATCCTTAATGACCGCCGCCAGGTCGAGATTGACCACCCCCTGGTGGCCATAGGGGGCCAGTTTTTCGTCCAGGCTCGCCCCAACCTCCTGGGCCCGGCTCTGGGCGCTCACCAGCTCCCGCTCTAGGCGGGCCAGGTCCTCTTGGATCTTTTCCTGGCCCAAAGAGGCTTCCAGAGCCTGGCTTTGGGCGACGCTCAACTCTTTTTGGGCTTTCTGGGCTCGGACGGCCAGTTTAGCCAGAGACTCCCCGAGGGCGTCGGCTTGGTTGAGGCGGTCGCGGATCTGGTTTTTGAGCGTTTGATTGGCCTCAAGGCTTCGCTCAAGGCGCTCGGTCAGAAGGGCGGTCTGGGTCGGGTCAAAACTTTCGGTTGGGGTGGCCAGAAGATCCGTTATTATGGTGGCCAGGGGAGAGGCGGTCTCCACCAGGCTAGCGGAGCCTGTCGAGCCGAGGGCGGCCAATTCGCTCCGGGTTTGGGCCAGGCTGGCCTCGCTCTCGGCCAACTGACTGACCAGATGCTTTTCCTCCTCCAGGAGGGCGGTTTGGGCCTGGAGACAAATGTTATGTTCCGCGGTCAGTTTTTTGACCGTGAGCTTGGCCGCGGCCAGATCTTTTTCCGCCTGATCGGCCTGGGGGACCTGACCCTGGGCGTAGGGGTGCTCGCGGCTGCCGCAGAGGGGACAGGGCTCCCCGGCCTGAAGTTGGGCCCGGAGCTTTTCCTGGCTGGCCACCTGCTTGGCCAGAGTCACGTTTTTCTCGAGGCTCTCAATCAGCTGGCTCAGATCAGCCTGGCGTTGGGTCAGGGCCAAGAGGTTAGCGTCCGCCTGAACCCGGCGGGGGCTAAGCTCGGCTCGTCTTTGGCGCAGGGTTAGGGTTTTTTGGGCTGTGGCTTGGAGATCCGAGTGGAGTTTTTTCGCCTCGCTTAACCCTCGCAGGGAGTTTTCGGTCGCCTCCGCCTGGGCCCGCCAACTCTCGCGGGAGGGAGCCAGGAGGTCAGCCAGAGCCTGGCTCTGGCTGGCCTGTTCCGCCCCGATGGCGTCCAGGTTTTTCTGGCTGGCCAGGACTTTCTCCTGAGCCTGGCTGAGTTTTTGGCCAATGGCCCCCAGGGAGCCCTGAGCCCGATTGAGCTCTTTTCGCCCAGAGGCGACCTGGGCCAAAGCCTCTTTGAGAAAAGCCGCCTCCTTTTCCAGGCCGGCCAGATCCTCGGTCAGGGCCTCGTCAGCCTGCGAGGCGGCCAGGTTTCGCTGGCTGGTCGCGAGAGCGGTCGTCAACTGGGCCTGGGTGGCCTGAAGTTTGGTCAGCCGCCCGGCCAGCTCCTCATGGCGTTGGCGGAGGGTGGTCGCCTCGGCTCCCTGGGCGGTCAGGTTTTCGGTGGTAGCGGCCCTTTGGCGGTCGAGGTCTCGGGTTTGCTCCAGCCGGGGCCCGGCGCTGGCCAATTGGTTTTTTTTCTGGGTCAGAGTCTCCCCGGCCCGCGTCAAATCCACCTGGCTAGCCTCCAGGCTGACCTGGCGCTCGGTCAAACTCTCCCTTTCCTGGGCCAGGCTGGCGGTGTCCCGAGCCTGGCTGTCCCGAGCGGCCAGGAGGCTCCCATAGAGGTTTTCCAATTCCAGAGCCACCTGGGCCTGGGCCAGGCGGCGTTCCTGGGGAGCGAAATCCGCCTGCCGCTGGGCCAGTTGGTTTTTTTCCGTCGCGAGGGTTTGGAGGGCTTCCCGCAATTGCCCGATTTTCTGGCGCCAGCCCAGAGCGGCCTGGTCGGCCCGCTGCTCGCTCAAGAGGGCCCCTTCCTCGCCGGTCAGGCTCGCCAGGCTCTGGGTCAGCTGGGCTCTCTCCTCAGCCTCTAAAAGTGGTAGGCTCTCCAGCTCCTTGACTAAAACGCCGAGGGAGTTTTTCTCAGTCTCAGCCCGACGGTAAGCCAGCTGGGAAAGGCGCCCGTAAATCTCCGTCCCGGTGACCCGCTCCAGAATTGGGGAGCGTTCCCTGGGCGGGGCGCTGAGAAAGGCCGCGAAGCCGCCCTGGGCCAGGAGAATGGACTTGGTGAAGCGCTCAAAGTCCATGCCGACCAGTTCAGCGACTTTGGTGATTTTGCTTGAAATGGCGGTTTCCAGGATCTCCCCGTTGTCGGCCCGGGCGATCTCCTGGTGGGGGGGTTGCAGGGGCTCCAGGGGTTTGAGCCGAGCCCGCCGCTGGCTGAAACTGGCCCGGAAAATCCCCTCCCGGGTCGCAAAGGTGACCTCGGCCAGGCACTCCCCGGCCTGGCGGGACATGATCTCATTGGCGCTCTTGGAGACTTGGCCCAGGCGGGGGGTTTGGCCATAGAGGGCCAGACAGATGGCGTCCAGGATAGTGGATTTGCCAGAGCCGGTGGGGCCGGTGATGATGAAAAGCCGGTCGGCGACGAAATGGGGGTTGGTGAAATCAATTTCCCATTCGCCTGACAAAGAGTTGAGATTTTTAAAGCGCAGTTTTAACAGTCGCATGCCCGGCCCTCTCTGGCGTCATTGGTCCGTCTGGCCCGCCTCGTTAAAGGCTTGGACCAGCTCCGCGAACGTGGCCCGCAGCTCGGGGCGCTCGGGTTCGGGGACCTTTTTGTTTTCCAGGAGTTGGTCAAAGACCTCTTGGGGGCTCATCTCGCCTAGACTCTTGCCACCCCCGAGGTTGGCGAAGATCTCCTGGTTGATCCGCTCGTCGATCACGGCGGCTAGTTCCATGGCCCCGCCCTTTAAGGCCTCCTCGAAAAGGGAGCGAGCGTCGCCCAGAATCTCCGAACCGGTGTGGATTACCTCCAGCCAGGCTTGGGAGCCGGCTTTCTTGAGGTCCCGGATCTGTTGGAGGAGCTGGATTTTGTCCCCCTTGAGGCGTTTGAGCTCCTGGAACACCGGAATGGGGGCCAGCCTGACCGTCAGCTGACCCTGACCCAGGCTGATCAGACCGACGCTCTTTTCCCCGCTCTCGGCGAAACTCATCTGGAACGGGGAGCCACTGTATCTGATGGTCTCTCGACCGACCGTCTGGGGGCGGTGGAGATGACCCAGGGCCAGATAGTCAAACTCCTCGGAAAAACTGTCCGCCGGGACTTGGGCCAGGGAGCCCGCGTAGAGGTCTCGCACTCCATCGCCCTCGGTGACGAGCCCGCCAGCGGCGAAGAGGTGCCCCATCCCCACCAGGGGAACCGGTTGGCCCAGTTGGGCCCGCCTGGCCACCGCCACCTCGGTTACCGCCGCGTAGTGGGCCTTAAGGCCATTAATGAGGCTCTGGGTCTTGTCCTGGGAGCTCTCTCCCTCCTGGGAGAGGCGGACAAAGCGGTCCCGCAGGAAAGGAACCGCCGCCACCAGCAGTTCGGGTTGGCCGGCGGGGTCGGTCAGGGTCAGAACTTCGCTCGTCGGCTCCCCGGGATCGCCGATGACGTGAATATGAAAAAATTTCAGCAGCCGGGCCGGGGCGCTCAAAAAGGCGGCGGAGTCATGGTTGCCGGCGATGATGACCAGGTTGTGGCAGGAGGTTTTCATGACCTGGACCAGAAAGTTGTAATACAGCTCCTGGGCCGACACCGCTGGGGCGGCGTTGTCAAAAATGTCCCCAGCCACCAGCAGGGCGTCGATTTTTTCCTGACTGATGAGCTCGACCAGCCAGCTCAGAAATTTTTCGTGCTCCTCATGGCGGCGCCGAATCCGGGCCAGACCCCGGCCCAGATGCCAGTCAGAGGTGTGGAGAATTTTGACCACCGGGCCGCTCAAGTGGGGAGCGGGGTTAGCGTAAACCAACCGAGGCTCTCCGGCTGAAGGCGCGCTGGGGCTCAGAGGGGGATCAAATAGGCTCATACTGCACTTAGGGTTCGGAATCTGGCCTCTTT
Source organism: Deltaproteobacteria bacterium (assembly GCA_031276635.1). Classification (GTDB taxonomy): domain Bacteria; phylum Desulfobacterota; class Desulfarculia; order Adiutricales; family Adiutricaceae; genus JAIROO01. Next base: position 6,606 of record JAISMU010000012.1, read on the forward strand.
CACTCAGGGGTGGCCAGAGCTTAAGGAAGAAATAGTGGTTAAGAGGATCATGACCGGAACCTCGGCTCAGGTTTTGGGAGCTTCGTTTTGGGGAACAATATGAACATGGCAACGCCCCTTCATCAGATCGATCATATGTTTGGTCCCATGACTGACCCCATCCCAGATGGCCACGCCATAATCCGCGTAAGCGGCCATGGCCTCATTGCGCCGGAAGGGGGCGGGGCGACCGTATTTTTTGTAATCAGGGGGAAATAGCTTTACCGGCAGGCCATGCCTGGCCGCGTACTCCTCGCCCAAGGTGTCCACGCCTTTAGCCCGGCCACTGACAATTTCCGTGATTTGGTCTTTAATTTTCGAGTCTTCGATGGCTTTGTCCACCTCAACCGGGTCAGTAATATTCCGGCTGCCAAAAACGCATAACTTCATAATTTCCTCCAATGACAGTCAGAGCTCAAGCCAGACAAGACTAGCCAGAATAGCCTGATTAGATTCGCTCGTCTGGTAACCACCGAGTTGGGAGTCCGTCAGGTTGAGCCGGGGCCCCTTCGCCTCAAAAGAAATGGGACCAAATTTTTAAAAAAAAAAGAGTGTCTTGGGCTGTCGTTGGCGGGGGAGTCAGCCGGGATGGTCTTTTCCTCACCCCCAAAACAGACTTACGCCCCAGGCTAGCCTTAGATCTGCCAAAAATTAGGTTTCTTAAAAAAGACAATTTTTTATTATATCATAACTGAAAGATTTTTGCAAATATTTTTTAGAAGATCTTAGAAGATCAGCGATTTTGGATTTGTCTCTAAAAAAACATTTTTTGAAATAATCAATATAATATATATATTAAATACTATTAATGTTTATTTACATTGATTTAAAGGTTGTTTGCCTAAGTCATATTCACTGAATAATCATGAAGTTGATATTATTTTATAGTGAAAAAATTAAATTTTGGTAGAAATTTATAGTATGATCATGTAAGTAAAGAAATTTTCCTGTTTTTTTGGCGAATAGCCTGAGTTTCCTGAGGTCGCGATTCCGCTTTTTGACGATAAAACTATTTTAACCCAGTAAAATTACAACTGAAAAATTTTGGATATTTTTTCTTCGAGGCAAAACCTGACTTTGAGCCGCGAGGCGTTGAGCTGGCTTACCGGGCCCATGAGGAGAGACTGCCGATGGTCGAGTTGCCGATAGAGCGTCCCACAGGCCGGCTAATTTTAAAACGCTCAGGGAATACGGCGGCTGTATATTGACAAAACCGCTTATATCCACAGCGGGACAAAATCCATTGGAGCTTACCCCTATTGGTTTCTAGCCAGGCCCAGACGGTTCGACAAATCCCTTTTCACAAATCCCTTTTCGTCGACATGTTAAATAATCTCTTTTTTGGCCGGAAGGAGCTTTTCGAAGGTCTTTACTCATTTTCAGGGCTATGATTTTGAGCCCTATCCGGTAAACTTATCCATGGCTGATGTCGACCGCGACACTGTTAATAATTTGCGGGCCACGATTCCAGAGGAGCTGGATAATATTGCCGAAGCCGCGGAAGGAGTCAGTGGCGCGGGAACGACTCTAAATGCTCATGAGGGAACGCCCTCCCCCCTGTGTCAGGAAACTCAGATTTCTTTTTGCCGTGATTTAGGCTACTTAGTCGCCACTGATAAAGCGCCAATTTTTCGAATTCAACTTGGATTGGGCCTAGAGCCAGACTTGACATTAGATCCAAATTATATCAAATTATGGCAATATGACAGTTTTGAAAAAAACTATTCGGTGGGTCCCAAAAAAAGACAAATCCCTGCCGTGGTAGCAATGGAGCTACCAAAGAGGGCCTCAAATTAAAAAGAGGCTTTAAAGATTAATTTATTTCTCTGAATGGATTCGGAGAATCAAATTTTGACTCTTCAATTTTCCTGAAGGGATAGCCAGGCGGTTTTACTTTTGAATTATTTAAAATTAAAGGCCGCAGCGGCCATGACAGGGTTGATACAGTCGCCACTGGCAGGTCTTAATAAATTCCGACCCATCAAGTGGTCTTGTTTTAGATGACCTATTATTGGCTCTATAGAACTGCGACGACGGAGCCTGTTTCTGACAGCTTTTTTTTCTTTTGGATCCATTCCCTCAAAAGACTCGTATGGGGTCAACAGATTTACGCCAGCCACCTTACGACCACTTAAAGCTCTAAGGAAAATCCCTTTAGTTTTACCAATTATTAATGACACCTTGGAGCTAAATTCAAAACGCTTTTGAGCCTTGCCTTTAGCGATGCGGCAGACTTGGGGCTGTGGCTTTAGGAGATTTCAGGGGTGGGGCTCAAGGCTCAGGTATTTTTTTCCTGGGTCCTTTGTCCAGGCGTTTCTCTCGCCGCCAGCTGTTCGCGCAGGTCCAGGTAGAGCCCCTCCAGGGTCTGTTCAGCCTTTTTGGCGATGTCGGCCAGAGTGTCCTTGGGCCCCACAGCCAGAGGCGGGCCAATGGCGGCCAGGATTCGGCCCGGGCTCGGCAGGTAGGAGCCGGAAGGCCACAGAGCCCCGGAGTTGAGGATAGTTAAGGGAATCAGCGGGGCCCCGGTGCGCTTGGCTAAAATGAAAGCCCCCTTTTTCAGGGGTAGAATCGGAGTCTCGGTCTTGTTGCGCGTGCCCTCGGGAAAAATGGCCATGACTTCCCCAGCGGCCAGGCGAGCGGCGGCCTCGGCGAGCATTTTTTTGGCCGCGTCAGCCCCTCCGCCCCGGTCTACCAGCAGGTGGCACCTTCTGAGGGCCCAGCCAAAGACAGGAATCCGCCCTAGGGCCGCCTTGGCCACCCAGGAAATGGAGCGACCTGAGGCCCGGGCCACGGTGGGAATGTCCAGTAGGGAGCGATGGTTGGCGAAAATGATAAAGCCCCCGGTCGGGGGAAGGTTTTCCCGGCCCTGGGTCTCCACCTTGATGGCCGCCGGGTCCAGGACAATGGCCGCCCAGACCTGGCTGGTGATATAGCGACTGGCCCTTTTGGAGAAAAGGCTGAGCCAAAGACAGATAAACCCGGCGATGATGGTGAGGAGGGTAAAGACCGGCCAATACCACAAGCCGAAGAGGAAACGAACCATCAGCTCGGTTCCTGGCTCAGGAGCCAGGGCTCCAGAAATTCCTTAAGTTTGGTGAGCTCATTGGTGGGCCAGTCCTCGGCCAGGCGGACCTTGAGGAAGCTCAGGAAGAGGTGATCAATGATGGCTTTCAGGGAAACCAGCAGAGCCACTTTGTTGAGAAAGCGCCCGGCCTGGCCCAGGGGGCCCTCGTCGTCAACCACCTCAGAGCTGGTGGCGATTTTGACGGACTGTGGTCCCAGGGTATCCGCCGGGAGAGCCAGGGAGCACTCCAGGCCCTCGGCCCGGATGGTCAGCTGGGCTTTAACGATCTTCTTGCCCAAACCCAGAGCCACAAATCCCTCGGTCCAGTCGTTGTCGGGGTTCTGGCAGGCCACCTGACTGCGGCTCAGACCCTGGCCGGTCTCCAGGGTCAGTTTTTTTTCAAAGCGCACCTCAATGGTGGAGCCGTTAGGCCCGGGAAAGCGACTATCCATCTCTGAGGTCAGCCAAAGCCAGCTCAGAAATTCCTGGCCCAGAAAGAGCTTCTCCCGCCAGAGATCCAGAAAATTGACATTAGGAGGGTAATCAAAAGGCAAGGCCTGACTCCTTCGGATTAACGGCGCGCCAAAACCAAAGGGCGCGCGGGAAAGGCCATAGGCAAAATTTTTGTCATCAGCCCGCGGGGGACTTTAATCGTCCTCGTCGCCCATCAGAAAGCGGGCCCGGGCGTTAAAAAGGGTTTCAGCTGATTTTTTCGGTAGCATTTCTAGGCCCAGGGTGATGGGGACCAGCAGGCGGACCGGTAGCCCGAAAGTCCTCTCCCAGAGGTCCTCAAAAATAAGCCGTTTCTTTTCTCCGGCCCCGCCGATCCAGATCTCCCGCTCTCCCAGAAACCACAGGACCTCCAGCAGGTCAGTGTTTAAGAGCGAGCGTCTCATCAGGTCTTGTCGCAAGGACTCCATCATTTCCTTTTTCTTGTGGGAGTTGGGCTTGCGACCGGTTTGGGCGATGATCTCGGCTTCTTTGATGAGGTAATAGCGGTTGAGGGTTTTGGCTGAGAGACGGCGCGTGTCCAAGCGGGCCTGAAAAGCCAGAAACCCCCCAAAGCGCCAGGCGGCCGGGTCAAATCCCGTGGCCAGGGGGCTCATAATCTCCACCCAGCCCAGGCTGGATTCCTCGGCGGTGTTCTCAATGTCCACAAAAGAGTTGCGGGTCAGCCGATCCCGGATGAACTCATCGGTCAGATCCTCGGGGGAATCGAGAAGGCGGTAACGGTTGAGGGTTGGGTTACCCTTGAATAATCCCATGAGCTGATTGACCTCCAGGCCTAGTCTTCCCGAAGCTTGGGCCGCTTGGGTGGAATGGAGGGAAACATGTTGGGGGGGCGGAGCTTATTTTCGTCAGGCGGCAGCAGATGGGACTGCTTTTTGATAATGTGGCGTTGATAGGCCTGCATCCAGTAGGCCAGGTCTTCCAGGGCCGATTGGGTGAGACCCCGATAGACCCAGGTTTTCTGGTTTTTGTCAAAAAGGTAGCGGCCCAGAAAGCGCACGCGCAGACACGAGTGGGCCTGCTGGCCGAACTGTTGGGACTCCTTGATGAACTCCTGGGAGAGAATCTGGATCAGGATGACCAGGGTGGGGTCCTGAAGCTCCACGTCCAGCCCGGCCAGTGGCAGTTTCATGATCCCCACGAAGCGTTGCGTCTCCCGCAGGGTCTCCGATTGCGGCAGTCGCATCTGGGAGCCCCCGATGCTGATGTCCAGAATTTCGCCCTCGCAAATCTTTTCCAGAGACTCCAGATTGGGGATGTCCCCCTCAGGCACCTTGTTGAGCTGGCAACTGAAAGCGAACTGGTCCGAGGGTCGCAGACGCAAAAAGCTTCTTCTCTGGGCCGAGGTGATGACCTTGGGCAGGGGAATCAAAATCTGAGCCTCCCGCCAGCCTTTGTGCTTGACAAAGCGGTTGGAGAGGATCTTGGTGGCGAACTGGTAGTGCTCCATCAGCTCCTTGGGTCCGGGCCGGAAATTGATGTGAATCATCCCTGGCAGATTGGCGAAGTCCACATCAGCTGAAGGGGTGTCGGCCAGGGAGAGAGCCAGGGTCTGGCCATCCTCCAGCCGGTCAAGAACGCCTTTGTAATTTATGGTGTGGTTGGCCTCGTAGATTTCCAGGTTGAAGTTGGCCTGTCTAGCCACAGCTTTGGAGAGGACCTCCCAGATGAGCTGGGAGTTGGTGATGGAGGACCAGCCTTTGCTCTGGCGGGCCCGGCGCTGGCGGACCTTGTAAATGACCAGGGCCGTGACAATGACCGCGAGGCAGACGATCGCCAAGACATAGACCAGGCTGAGGTCAGTGGCCGACAATTCCTGGGGGGCGGCGAAGCCAGCTTGAACCTGGCTGAGCCTCTGGGAAGAATTGACGGCGAATGTCAGGATAGGGGTCATGGGGTTTAAAACTCTTCCAGGCCTAAAATTTCATGGTGCCATCGGGAAGGGCGAAGATTTGGATGAGATTTTCAATGGCGTCCTTGGCCTCTTGGCTGGGCTCGATGAACATCAGGCCGTTTTCCACATAGGGCTGGGTCAGGCTGGGCCGACACCAGATGGCCCGGGCCTTGATGTTGATATCGCTGGCCCCGTGCTCCTGGAGGGCCTTGGGTAGCTCCAGGCTGATCAGGTAATCGCGACCGATGGTCAAAGCTGTCGAGCCCATCAGCAGAAGGCCCTTGGTGTGGATGTCCACCATCCGGCCAAGCTCCTGGCTGTTGAGAAGATCCGTCACCCGCAGGTAATAGATCAACTCTCGCCGGCTGAGCTCTCTTTTGTCGGTCAACAACAGACCTTCGGCCATAAACTTTTCCTCGCTCCTGGGAGACTCCCGAAACCCACCTCACGGCGGGCCGGTCCAGGCGGACACAAGGCCCCCCGGCGCCAAGAGTCTCTCTCCAGGTGTGGTTCCCAGATTATACTTGAAAAAGGGTCAGAGTTAAAGGAGCCCGACCGACTGGGTCGGTCGAGCTATGTTATAATTAGTATTCATTATAAAACGATTAGGCCTGATCGTAGTCTTATTGGGCGGGCTTAGACTTTATTATTTATAAAAATCAGCTCAGGCTTTTTAATAAAGACTTTGGTGTCCGGGGGAATGCTCTCGGTCAACCAGACATTGCCGCCGACCACCGAGCGGGCCCCGATGACCGTCTCCCCACCCAGGATGGTGGCCCCAGAATAGATGATGACATCGTCCTCCAAAGTGGGGTGACGTTTCTGGCCCCGCAGGGACTGCCCGGCGTCTTTCGGCAGGGACAGGGCCCCCAGGGTGACTCCCTGGTAGATCCGAACCCGCTGGCCGATAATCGTGGTTTCCCCGACCACCACCCCGGTGCCGTGATCAATGAAAAAGCTCTCCCCAATCTGGGCCCCGGGGTGGATGTCAATACCGGTGATGGAGTGGGCCCGCTCGGTCATGATTCGGGGGATGAAGGGAACCTGATGGATCAGCAGCTCGTGAGCCAGGCGATAGACCAGGGTGGCCAGGACCCCGGGGTAGCAGAGGATGATCTGGTCCAGGTGGCTGCCGGCCGCCGGGTCGCCCTCCTTGGTGGCTATAACGTCCGAGCTCATGAGCTGGCGCAATCTGGGCAGAGCCCTAATGGTATCCCGGGCGATCTGGCGGCTTTGTTGGCGGCAGTTGACGCAGGGCCGACCGTAGCGGATGTGGTCGTGCCGGATAGCCGAGCAGATCTCCCTGGCCAGCAGGGCGTATAAGGAGCTGACGGTTTGCGAGACGATGTGCTCGGAGTTAACGTGCCGGTAGGTCGAGGGGGGGTCGAAAAAACCGGGAAACATCAGCTGCCGGGTCAGTTGGATGATCTTCCGGATGGCCGCCCCGTCAGGGCGGGGGGCGGCTGGCAGGTACTCGAAGTCAGCTAAGCTTTGTCGGGAGGATAAAAGCTCCTCGGTCACTTGCTCAATGATCGGGACATCGTGAGCCAGGTAATCCAGAAAAGCGTCGCTATATTCGCAGGTTTTGGGTCTATTTTTGATAGTATTAGGCATGGTCATTACTCTATCTTTTTAAATTCAAGTTAATGTCCACAAAAAATAGGATATAATTATGAACTATCGCGGCCAGTTGGGAAATCCGTCTCGGGCGAACAAGATCAGCCACCCGGCGGGCCAGGGCGATTACTTTAAAAGATTGAGGGCATTATAACCTAAATGGCCGGGTAATGCCCTATTGACATCGCTCGGTCTCAGGCGGCGGGTTGATGGCGGGACCCTCGCCCGAGGGTTTTTCCAGGGAGAGGGAGCTGGCGGCGTCGCTTGGCGGGTTAGCGGGGACTGGGCTCAGGGGAGTCACGTTGGCGTAAAAGTCGGCCGGGCCATTATCGCGGGCCTGGTCAAGTTGCGTGACGATCGCCGGCCTGTCCAGGTGGAAGAAAGTCAAGACCGAGTCGAACACGGCCAAAGCGGCCTCAAATTCCTCGGTCAGGACCTCGTTGGCCCCAAGGCGTTTGAGTTGCTCGCCGGTCAACAGAAACCTGGTGCGGGCCACAATATGGAGATCCTTGTTCAAATGGCGGGCCTGGGCGATGATTCGGCGCGTGGCCACGGGATCTGGGATGCTGACCACCAGAATGGCCGCTCGGTGAATGCCCACGTGCTCTAAAACCAATTCATTGACCGCGTCCCCGAAAATGATAGGCTCGCCTTTGGCCTGGAAAGCCTGGACGCTGCCTGGGTTCATGTCAATTATGGCGTATTGGCGGCCCATCAGGCGACAGGCTCGAGCCACGGCCTGACCAGCCACCCCAAAGCCAATGACCACGGCGTGGTTTTCCACGTGGCCCTGGATATTGCCCTCAAAGGGCCGCTCCATGGCCCCGAAGAACGGTCCCAGTCGGCGACCGGCCTCCAAGGCCAGGGGGGTCATGGCCATGGTCAGCACGGCGATGTTGAGGAAAGCGATCATGGATGACGCGTTCAGGAGGCCCAGATCGCCGCCGGACTTGGCCAGAACAAAGGCGAACTCCCCAACCTGGCAGAGGGCGAACCCGACCATGACGGCCACCCGGCCCCTTAGGCCGACGCATTTCATGGCCAGGGCCGTGGCGATGGTATTGAGAATCATCACGGAAACGGCTAGGCCAATAACCAGGAAGGGGTTATTGACCAGGAATTTTATATCCATTTTCATGCCAATGGAGACGAAAAAAAGGCTGGTGAAGATGTCCCGCATGGGCATGACCGAGCTGATGGCCTGATAGGCGTAAGGGGAGCCCGCGATGACTAGGCCGGCCATAAAGGCCCCGAGAGCCAGGGAAAGGCCGGCCTCGGCGGTCAAAAAAGCCGTGCCCAGGCAGATCAGGGCCACCGCGAACATAAAGAGCTCATTACTCTTGGTGGAGGCGACTTTTTTCATGACCCAGGGCACCACCCAGATGGCCAGAACCACAACCAGAGCCAAAACGAGGAGAACTTTGCCCACCACCAGATAAAAAGGATCCCCGCCACTTTTTCCGGCCATGATGGGGAGAATGAGGACCAGCGGGACCACGGCCAGATCCTGGAAGATCAAAACCCCAAACGCCCCCCGACCGTGGGCTGAGTCCATCTCGCCCTTATCTTGGAGAAGTTTCAGGACAATGGCCGTGGAGGAGAGGGAAAAGAGAAAGCCGAAAAGCAGAGAGGTGTTCCAGGCGAAACCTAAAAGGAAAGCTATGGGGAAGACCAAGGCGGTCCCAAAAAGCATTTGCAGGCCCCCCCCGAAAAGGACCAGCTTTCTCATTTTGACCAGGCTCTGGATGGAGAACTCCAGGCCGATGGTAAAAAGGAGCAGGACCACGCCTAGCTCGGACAAGCTCTCCACCTGGGCCGGGTCGCTGATCAGGCCCAGGCCGTGAGGGCCAACGAGAATGCCCGTGACCAAAAAGCCGACAATGGCCGGCATTTTTAAACGTAGCCCAAAATATATGAGGCCAACTGACAGCCCCAGGAGGACTATTATCTTGCCAATCAGGACTTCAGGGGACATTTCCATCAGATGAGGTCTTCCAGAGTAGGTTAAATTTTAAAGGGGTTTTTAAAGCCTTTTTAACACTATTAACAATACCACTATTATTTGAGTGGATCAATGGCCAAATGGCCAACCAATGAGCTCCCCCGCGGCTACCAGCTAGGGGCCGGGCTGGATTTGAATAGACAGAAAAAAAGCGACTTTAAGAATTGTAAAACATTAAAGACAAAATAGTTACTTTAATCAATTATTTATTTATAAAAATGTGTAAATTAAAATATATTAATTAAAGAAAAAACGCAAAAAATTTAGGCTTTGAGCGAGTTGGGCCTTCAGGCCTCATTTGAGGGCAGGGACGTTGAGAAGATGGAGGCTAAAATAAAAGGGATTTTTTCCGTAGTTTGAGATAAAATCAAAGTATTAGTCCTTCGCTAAAACATTTCTGGCAATTTTATGGCTCTTCACAAAGATCCGCTCTTGGGGGGGGGAGCGGGGGTGACATCGTGAATTGAATTTCATTCTGGAATTCTCCACTCTACCCCTATGTTTCAAGGCTTTCTTCGTCAAAGATTCATTTATTTTATAAATTTTTGCCAGGCTGTCTCAAATTCATTGCGTTTATCGCTTTTTCTGTAGCTTCAAGTGAAGGGTTTTCGGAGTCGGTAGGCACCAGTATAACTGGGTTATAATGAAATTTAGCAAATTTTTGCCTAA
>JAISMU010000055.1 GCA_031276635.1 Deltaproteobacteria bacterium
ATTTTAATTGTCCTTATGATAAAAGGAGTTCCTGCGACAATCATTAGTAAAAGCATATTACAAAATATTAAAATCAAAAAGGCATGGTATGCTTTGATATAATGTCAAAATTAATGGACCCGTCAGAACAGAAATTTTTTATCAGGCGTTGAGATAAAAGTCCACGGCTGAGTTGACTTTTTATAGTCAAAAATAAATACAAATTTATCTATTATTTTGTCTTTAGTCTAAAATAAGTTTATATTTATTTTATATTGTTAATATAACTATATTATAAATAAAAAAATAATAATTAAAATCAAATTAGTTGAAAAAGAGTATAAAAAAATATAACAAAAAAAATTTTTTCAAGCAGGTCTTTCTGCTAAGTCGGATTCACTTCTTGTACCCGTCATGTCTATACGGGGGAGCAAGAAGAGACCACTAATGCCCGTCATGTCTATAACCATAAATATTTTTTATAACTATTTTTTATTTTATTAATAACTGTACTAATTTAACTAATTTTAAATAGATAACAAATATCTTTAGACAATATTTTATGAATTATTTTGTCAAAAAAAAATATATATTTAGAATAATCATTATTATGTTCATACAAATGGTAAAAATCTAGTATTTGTTGTGCGTCTGGAAATAATTCTTCTTTCATATTTCTTATCCAAGTAGCTCCGTCACTTATTAAAATCGTTTGATGATAATTCCCATAACTATTACGGATAGCGGTCGCGAATAAATATTTTTTTTATTCTTCAGCTTCCCCGAGATATGTTATATATTCCCTGGGCCCAAATCTGTGTTGCATTTCTCCATCTTTATCAATCCATCTGACAAAATATTCAGATGAAAATACCATTCCCAATTTATTTTCCATCCAAATAGATTTTTTTTCCTCGTCAGATCGTTTATCGTTTTTATCCTTTCTAACATGGAGCATAGCGCCATTAAATGATAATATTTCTTCACCATATCTCTCGCCATCAAGGCCAGAGTTTTTAGGGTCAAAAGATTAGACGCGCCCCCGAGCCAACGAGGCAAAAGTTTTTTCCCAAAAATGATTTCAAGGTTGATCGCTCGGTCCCCAAGGCCCACCCAGCCGTAGGAAAAACAACATTTTTGTAAGAGTTTCTCTGGGTTATGGACATTTTGGCGACAAAAAAAACTAGTTATGAGAGGTTTTCCACCAATCTGAACAGGTATTAAAAAAAATTAACCCCGTTTTTTTAAGGCAAAATCTCAGGATCTTGGCTCTAATTAAAGAGTTTGGCCGGAAAAAGCCCAGAGCCGAGAAAAAAATTTGGCTGGCTGACCTGACTTTGGCATAACAATCGCTATTAATTTTACGGCTTTAGCCACAGATTTCTTGATCGCGAACTGAGGGTTTATTGTTGAAATTTTCCGCTACGGAGGAGACGATGCTCAGGCTTAAAACGAAAAGATTGTTTTACCTATGGGCCATGACCCTGGGCTTGGTCTGGCTCTGGCCCGGGTCAGCCATGGCCGATGACCCTACCTATTTGTCGCAGGCGAACGCCAATATCATGTGGACCCTTTTGGGCGGCGCTCTGGTCATGTTCATGCAGCCTGGGTTCGCCATGGTGGAATGCGGCCTGGGACGGGCCAAGAACGCGGCCAACATCCTGATGAAAAACTTCGCCGATTTTATGATTGGCAGCCTGGCCTTCCTGTTTATTGGTTTTGGCCTGATGTTCGGGCACTCCGAAGGCGGGTTCGTTGGCAGCAACTTTTTTTTCCTTAATGGAATTAACGATGGCTCCACCCCCGACACTCAGTGGGGCCTGACGTTCTGGTTCTTCCAAAGCGTCTTCTGCGGCACGGCGGCGACCATAGTTTCTGGGGCCATCGCCGGGCGGACCAAGTTTGCCGCCTATCTGTTGGCCAGTATTTTAATTTCCCTGGTCATCTACCCCATCAGCGGTCACTGGGCCTGGAACTCCCTGAACGCCGGGGCCAATGGGGGCACGGCTGGTTGGCTGGGCAACCTGGGCTTGATCGATTTCGCCGGCTCCTCCGTGGTCCACTCCGTCGGCGGCTTTGTGGCCATGGCCGGCGCCATTGTGGTGGGCCCGCGCCTGGGCAAGTACACCCCAGATGGGATAGCCCGAGCCATTCCCGCCCACAATCTGGCCTTGACCGCCCTGGGCGTTTTCATTCTCTGGTTCGGCTGGTTCGGTTTCAACTGCGGCTCCACCAACACGCCTGACGGCACCATCGGTTACATCGCCGTCAACACCAATTTGGCCGCCTGCACCGGGTTTTTGGGAGCCATGGTGACCAGCTGGTATATCAGCGGCAAGTCTGACCCCTCCATGAGCTTTAACGGGGTTCTGGCCGGCCTGGTGGGCATTACCGCCGGTTGCTACGACGTTACCCCCTTCGGGGCCGTCATTATCGGCTTCCTCGCGGGAATTCTGGTAGTTGTCTCGGTTCTGTTCATTGACCAAAAACTGAAAATTGATGATCCAGTAGGAGCCATTTCGGTCCACGGGGTCTGCGGGGCTTTCGGGACCATCATGGTTGGCTTTTTCTCGGCTCCCAAATATGGCAGCGAGGCGTTAGGGCTTTTCTATGGCGGTGGGTTCAGCCAACTGGGTATCCAGGTTGTTGGGGCCGCGTCCATCGGCTTGTGGGCTTTTGTCATGGGTCTGGTGTCTTTCAAGATCATCAAGGTCCTGATCGGGGTGCGGGTCGATCCCAAAGATGAAATCAAGGGGCTCGATCTTTCCGAGCACAAGACTGAGGCTTACAGCGGCTTCCAGTTCTTCTCTAACAGCTGATGGAGGGCAAAATGAAACTGATCATAGCCTTTATTCGCCCTGAGGTTTTGCAGGACGTCAAACTCAAACTCTACGCCCAAGAGCTGTACTCCATGTCCATCACCAATGTTCTGGGAGCTGGCCAACAGAGAGGGTACACCGAGGCCTACCGCGGCGTGCAAACCGAGGTCAACCTCCTGAAAAAGCTACGCTTGGAAATCGGGGTGCCCGACGACCAGGTTGACAAGGCCATCGCGGCCATCACCGAGGCGGCCAGGTCTGGTCAGGCCGGGGACGGGGTTATTTTTGTGCTAGACACTGTCCGCACTTATCGTATCCGCACCGGCGAACCTATCTGATAACCCTCAGAGCCTGAGAAATTGCGCTGATCCACGCGCGGTCGGATTCCCGCCGACCGCGCGTTTTTTTTGATCGTCCTGGCTAACCAGCCCGCCCTCTGCCCAATTGTTCCGACTTTCCCTGCTGACGGCCGCCCCTCCACCGGCCAGCCGGGGGGGCCAAAAACAACTGGGAAATCACCATTAAAAAACCTTTTTGACAAAACTGTGGCCTAAATCCTCAAAATTGTCTATACTCAGAAGCCAGCCAATTATTTTTTTCTAAACTCGCGCGGACTATTTTATAACCATTATCTGACCAGGCGATTGCCCCGCTCTTCCGGGAATGCCGCCTGCCCCCCTGGCCTTGAGTCTGGGGCGCCTTGAGGAGAAATTATGCTGAAAACGCTCTGGTTATTAACGCTGATTGTGGTTTTTTCTCTCTGGGCCACCGCCCCCACGCGGGCGGACAGCGAAGAACTCCCGGCGCCTTCCCCAGAAGTCCTGGGGCTGGTCCAGGGCAACACCGAATTCGCCCTGGCCCTCTATGGCCAAATGCGTCAACCCCAAAATAACCTCTTCTTGTCCCCTTTAAGTGTCTCAATGGTCATGGCCATGTTGGCCGAGGGAGCCAAAGGCGAAACTTTAAGCCAGCTGAATAAAACTCTAGGCTTTCCCTCCTCCCAGGCCCCCCAAGGCCAATCCCTCAGCCGAAAGATGACGGAGTTGAGCCAAACGCTGACCATTGGCCCGAAACTTGAAAAAGACGAGGAAAACCCCGCGGGCGAGCTGTCCCTGGCCAACTCCCTGTGGCCCAGGCTGAACTTAAAGCTCAAACCCCAATACTTAAAGGCCTTGGGCGACGATCCGGCCATTTATCCGGTGGATTATGAAAAAAAAGGCCCCGAGGCGGTCCAGAGAATTAACGACTGGGTAGCCCAGCAGACCAAAAACAAAATCACCGATCTCATAACCAGAACTCTCCCGACTGACACCAATCTGATTCTCGTCAACGCGGTTTATTTTCTGGGGAACTGGCGCCACCCTTTTAACCCAGCCAAGACCGCGCCTCAAGAATTCACCTTGGCCAATGGAAAAAAGGTCAAGACGCCTTTTCTGCGTCAGGAAAATAAATTCAAATATCTGGCCCTGGAAGAGGGGCAGATCCTGGAGCTGCCATACCAAGGCCTCCGGCGCCTCATGTGGATCCTCTTGCCCGCCGCCAAAAACGGGGACCTGAATAAACTGGAACTCCAGCTGACGCCGGAAAACCTGGCGGCCTGGCAAAAGAAAATGAGCCCCACCAGAGTGGAAGTGGCCCTGCCAAAATTCAACATCACCTGGGGAACCCAATCCCTCAGAGGGCCCCTGGAAAAACTGGGGCTAACGAGTATCTTTGGCGACTCGGCTGATTTCTCGGCCCTGACCGATGACCGGGCCCTCAAAGTCAGCGACATTATCCACAAGGCTTTTGTGAGCGTGGACGAAAAGGGAACCGAAGCAGCGGCGGCCACCGCCGGCATGCTGACCATGTCCGCGCCTATCCTGGAGCCGCCCGTGCCCTTTGTGGCCGACCGCCCCTTCATCTTCCTGATTCTGGATAAAACCACGAACTCCATTCTTTTTCTGGGCCGCCTCATGGAGCCCTAATGAGCCCTGGCCAAAAAAAAGCCTCCCCCAGCCCAACGGCCCGGGGAGGCCAACGTTCCAGCGACTCCTGACGGTCGCGACCAATTAAGCGTTGGCCGACCCACCTTTAATAAAAGTTCCCGCCTCCAGCTCCTCAAAAGCCTGGCGCAACTCGTCGCGGGTGTTCATGACAATGGGGCCGCCCCAGGCGACGGTCTCCTTGAGCGGCGGGCCTTGAAAAAACAAAAACCTCAGATCTTTGGGCCCGGCCTGGGCCACCTCGATCTCTTGACCCGGGCCAAAGAGAACCGCGGTTTTTTCCTCATACTTTTGCCCGCCAATGGTGGCGTCCCCCAGAATCAGAAAAATGAAGACCGTCTCCTCGGGTTTCGTGGGAATAGTGACCTTCTGGCCCGATTTGACCAGAAAATCCAGGAGCGTGGCCTGGATGTGGGCGGGCTTGACCCCACCCTGGCCCGCCCACTGACCGGCCACAATCCGGACCCGGCCAAAAGGGGACTCGACCTCGGGGATCAGGTCTTTTTTGATGTCAAAATAGACCGGGGGCGTCATCTTGTCGGCCCGAGGCAGGTTCAACCAGATTTGCAAGCCCAGGAGCCAGGGCGACTCCAGCGGCATCTCCTGATGCATAATCCCGCTGCCAGCGGTCATCCACTGGCTTTCCCCAGGATTGATGAGGCCCTTGTTGCCGAGGCTGTCCTGGTGCTCCATCCGGCCCTCCAAAAGGTAGGTGATGGTCTCAATGCCTCGGTGAGGATGGAAAGGAAAGCCCATGGTAAATTCCTCAGGCTTATGGGAATCAAAGGAATCGAGCATCAGAAATGGATCAAAATCTTCCACATTCTGAATCCCCAGCACCCGGACCAGCTTGATGCCGGCCCCGTCCGTAGTCACTCGACCCTTGACGGTTTTGCTGACCTGGCGAAGGCCCATAATATCGCCTCCTGATGAGGTTTGAGGGGTCAACGCCCCGAACTCAGCGAAAAAGACGGGCTTGACCGGAAATAAGGGTGGCCCAAGGCGAGGCTCCGAGAGCCTCTACTCCAGGCTAAAAATTTATTTCTCATCTTGGTTTGATTATAAACCCAAACGCCCCAAAAACCTAACCGCTGTTCATTAGTCTGGCCCGGACCAACCAAACCAAAGTCGCTAGCCACCCAAAAATCCGGGTAGATAGTCTTCTCTTTAAATCGTTAACTAAATTATTTTTATTTTAATTAATAAATTTAAGTTAAATTTATTAATTAAAATTATATACAATAAAGATATTTAATTTACTTAAATACTAAATAATCAATAAAATAATTTACTATTTATAATAAAGGTAACCTGGTAAAATTTGGGTTAATGGATGATGAACTTTTTCGCCTCAGGCTCAAAATAAGGCCGCGGCTCCAGGACAATGGAGCGCGGGCCCGGTTTGGAGATTTGGCCCTCCTATCGACCGAAAAGGAGTCATCTTTGATTTCCTTGAAGTTGGGCAGGCTCCTTGGACCCCTCCTCAGGAAAATAAACCTGAATATTTTTGGGGTTGCCCAGGTTCGCCTCGCTGTTCGTCAAGAGGCGCCAGGGCTTGGCGATAAGGTGTTGGAATTTTTGGGTTCCAGGACCGCGCGGGCGAGAGAAAGAGAGAGCCAAAAAAGGCTAAGGCCTGAGCGAAGGGAAAAAATTCCCAAAAACTATCATATTTTAAACTACATAAAACAAAAGAGCTGTCTATTATTGATGTCAAGGTAAAAAAACATTTTTTTGAAAATTAGGGTTGTTAATATACTGAAATTACTAATTTAAGGTTAAATATAATGTTAAAAAACAGGGTTCTGGTGAATGTGCCTTTATTATAAAAATATTTTAAAATATTAAAAAACATAATTTATAAATATTAGTTGATAAAAATCATCTTCAGATAAGAATAAATAGCCTTCCGGGAACTTTTCCCCGAACAAAACCAAAGGCGCGGATTGGGGTCAAGAAATTTTACGCCTCAACATCGCTTAATCCCAGAAGTTCGACTCAAGAAACGAACAAGGGCCTCAAGCCCCGAACGCTTTTGGCTCAACCCAGACTCTGGCGAAAGCCACCAATCTGACACATTCTGACTGATCGCCCCTACCCCGCTGGCCCCCCAAGCTTCGGCTCTCCGCCTCAGGCGGGCTCCGGCTGGTTGTTGACCCTTGACCGGGATTAAGGTAAGGTAGCGATAATCTCCCGCCACTAGCAGCTTACCCCGTGGGCTCATTCCGGGCCGCCTTATTCTCGGTCGCCTTATTCCCGGTCACCTGGTAGGCCGCTGGGTACCGCTCCCCAGCCTGGGATTTTTTAGTGGTTTCATTTTTTGAAAATTTTCGCTTCTTTCCGCGCCTGGCCCGGCTTTCCGGTCGAGCCGCGAGGCGACTAAGGAAATCATCTCATGAAAGTTCTTCTGGTCAACGGCAGCCCCCACGAAAAGGGCTGCGTCCACGCCGCTCTCTCGGAAATCATCAAAGTTCTGGGGGAGGAAGGAGTGGCCAGTCAGCTTTTCTGGCTGGGTCATAAACCCATCTCCGGCTGTCTGGGGTGCCTGGGCTGCCAAAAAAAAGGGCAATGCGTCATTGACGACCAGGTCAACGAGTTTCTGGGCCTGGCTGAGACGGCTGACGGTTTCATTTTCGGGTCCCCGGTCCATTACGCCTCAGCCAGCGGGGCCATCCGCTCCTTTCTGGACCGGGTCTTCTACGCCAGCCGGCACTACAAGGGCGGCCAACTCTTTTACCTCAAACCTGGGGCGGCGGTGGTCTCAGCCAGAAGAGCTGGAACCACCGCCGCTTTGGATCAACTGAACAAATATTTCACCATCCAACAGATGCCCATTGTTTCCTCGCGCTATTGGAACATGGTCCACGGCGTCAAGCCCGAGGATGTCCAACAGGACCAGGAGGGCCTTTACACTATGCGGGTTCTGGCCCGGAACCTGGCTTACCTGCTGCGGTGTCTCGCGGCGGGCCAAGCGGCGGGCCTGACCCCTCCCAAATTTGAGCCGCCCGCGGTCACCAACTTCATCCGCTGAGGCTCCCAGGATTTCTCGGCCCAGTCGCCAACCAAGACCGGGCCGATCTTATTCCTCGCCCTGCTCGCTCAATTTTTTCCGCAGAATGCCCGAGAGCTTGAAAGTGACCACTCGCCGGCCCCGCAACTCAATGGGCTCCCCGGTCTGGGGATTGCGGCCCTGGCGGGGCGTCTTCCTCCGAACCGAGAACTTGCCAAAGCCGCTGATCAAAACATCCTGGTTTTGGGCCAGGGATTTTTTGAGGATCTCCAGCAGGGAATCCAGGTAGAAACGGGCCTCCTCGGTTTGAATGGACAGGGCCTCGGCTATTTTGGCGGATATGCGTTCCTTGGTGACTGACATCTTGATTGTTTTCCTAAATGAAAAAAAGGATGGCGCCCATTGCCAATAAGAAAACCTTTAACCCGAGAGCCGACCAAAAGGCCGCGAAAACCAAGCGAAAACAGACAACTTTTTAAAAAATACTATAACACACAAAAAAATAAAACCCAAGATCGATCCCTGAGTTCTGGGTTAGCCGAAAAAAAACAGCCCCGGCCGCTGGCTAAGGCGGTCAAAGCGGGTTTTTTTTAGCCCAGGCCGGGCTGACTAAGGGCAAAGCGGCTGTTCCGGTCAGATTTTTCAGGCTTAAAAATTTGATTTCTTTCTCAAAGATAGAAATTATAATTTATCTATATTTTCTTCAACTTTAACTATATTTTTTAAACTTAATCTATGCTTTCTGTAAATTCATCAATTTGCCCGGTAACTTCCTCAAAATTTTCTTTAATATTTTGCGCGGCCTTGACCTCAGCCAGCGGTAAGCGTTCACAAGGGAGAGTAAAATTGGACCCGTGGCTTAAACCATAGACTCTCTATGTCTGAACTTAACCCTCGAAATTGAAGAGTAAAATATTTTCAACTTTAATAATGAGCGCTGACAGGTTTTGAAATGGCGTAATCGTAGCCGTCATTTCTATGGAGTAGCCGGACATACTTCCAATTTAAACTTATTTTTCCATGATTAAACGTTATCCCAGGACAATTAGTTTTAAGATCAAAATGGCCACTTTTCCTGAGCGCAACCCGGCCCTGACCCTAACCTTGGTACTACCCTTGGGAATCACCGCCTCAACCAAATCCCCAGTCCTGAACCCATAAATCTCTTTCTCCCTCATTCGGCCCACTTTTTCCGTCCGTCCTTATTCACTCGCGGGAACCCCTGGGCTGTAACCAGCGTCCGTTGTCTGGTCCCTCGACCCATCGATTTAAGCCCCCCAAGTCGGCTGATTCCAGTCGATCAGTCTAGAGACCTTACCCGGGCGAGCCGCGTCTAGCGCTGGGGGTCTTCGGGACATCCAGTTTCGACCGATGGTCTTGAGTCTGGGCCCCGTTCCCCAGAGTCATTGGTAGCCCGAACGCCGGAACCTTATTCCAGAGAGCCCAGGGGGTAATATTCCTAGCCGCCGCGTCTTTCCGTGGTCGCTGGGCCTGAGACTGGCGCCGGGTTAGCTTTTCCGGCTCCTTAACCAAAAATTCCTTAGCCGGTTAATCGCTTTTCTTCCGCTTACCAGAGGCGGGCGCTATAACCAGATTAGAGGGCCGATTACTCCGCCTTTAGCCCTGGGACCAAATGATACAACCTCTAATTTCCCCTCTTTGGTCTCGCGATAAACCCATTTATAACCGCGTTTCCCCAGGCCGGGCGCCCTGACCGCTTTTCTCTACAGTATAGCCGGCCAAAGTCCCCAACTGACATTCGACCCCGGCTATTTCCAGGTTCGCCATCGCCTGGCTCTCAAACTTGGTCGTCTCTACGACTATTTCCCCTATTAAGGCCAGTCTCCGCGGTTTCTCCATTAATCGGACCGGCCCGGCCCCGACGCGCTGAACAGACTGAGCCAACCAGCCCTTTTTCCTGGCCCGATTCGGAAACCTGGGCTTCCGATACCTCAACTTCGCGAATCTCCGTCTACGGCGGTAACTTGCCCGTTGTTTCAAGCCCTTAAGAATCAGGTCCTGACGATGAGCCAGCTCCATCAGAGCGAGAACCGTAATTACTGGCTCGGCCGCCTCCAGGTCTTCGGTCCGCCGAACTAAGGCGAACCCGGTTGTTTGGCTTCCTGGGTCAACCCGCGAACTTAATGGCTGGACAACGCTGTCCTCAGCCTGGCGGTCCAATGGAATAATAGCGGGCGGGACCATTTTGTCGATCTTGGCCCGCTTCTGTTCTCTCAGTTTTCTGGCCCGTCCCGGAGCGGGCGGGGTTAAGGGTTTTTTATGTTTGTCAACAACGAGCGCTTGCGAATGAAGCGCCGATAAAAACCTATAAAGGCCAGGTTATTCGTTAAAAAAACGTCTCCATATTCTTCGGGAATGTTGAGTGTCGGCCCGGGCCCCACTCCGTTTCGCGCCTGTTCCGGCTTGTCCTCTAATGAGTCTTCAAGAGGTCAGAGCTGGAGAAGCGTTCTGAAGTTGGTCTTTAGCCATTTATTCAACGTAGTCTCAGAGCCGGAAGATCCAGAGCCTGACCCTGGTAACCAGGGGGCTATTTCCAACCCCACCCCTTTAGCGTTGGTGAGCGGTTACAGCCAGGGATATTCGCTCACCCTCAGCGCCCCAAGACAAAAGGCCGCCCGACAGACAGGCGGCCCTTAAACCAAGCTCAACCGCCGCGGGAGCCTCAGGACTGACCAGCGGGGGTAAACGAGCAACAACCGCCCTCGCAGGTCAACTGAGGCTCCGGAGCCTTTTTGGTTTTTTTGGGCGCGGCCTGGGGAGCCGCCTTGTCGGCCTTGGCCGACGCGGCTTTAACGGTTTTTTTGGCGGGGGTTTTGACCTCGGTCTTGGTCGGGGCCGCGGCCTTGGGGGCTTTAGCGGCCTTGGGGGATTTAGCGGCCTTGGCTGGCTCAGGCTTGACCGCCTTGGGGGCCTTGACCGCGGCCTTGGGGGCTTTGGCGGCTTTGGCCTCAGGCTTGGCCTCGATTTTGGCTGCCTTAGGGGCCTTAGGGGCCTTGGCCGGGGCTTTCGACTTGGCGGGTGACTCAACCTTGGTCACCGGGGATTTGGCCATGAGACACCTCCTGACAAGGAGAATTTTGTCTCATTTTAACATTTAAACAAAATAAAACCACCTTTTTTTTACCAGTAGTCCCTTAAAATCAAGGAGATCTCAGCCGCCTTTAACCAGGCGGCCCCAAATTGACTTTTTCTTTTTCAAACATTCATTAACGATTATTATAGCAATAAAGTAAATTTTTTAATTATTTTACAATCCAATATAGCCCCTATAAAAAGGACCCAAATTTTACAAATATTTTTCATTTGAAAATTTGATCGCCCCCGAGTGAGTAAAATTTTTTTTCGCTTCTTAACCGCCTGACCGCTCCGGCCATTTATTTCTGGCTACCTAGAGCGCTGGAGCTCCTCAGCTTTTCCACCCGCCCCGCCTTTAGTTTTTAGTGACCGCTAAAGGAGGCAACTTAAAAAACTATTGTCAAAATCGGCTAAAAAGACTACACTATTTTATTAATCTTCTTTGGGTCATTATTTTTGGGCCATCATTCGCCCGGCCCTGGGGATCCCATGACGCCTTTGGCTCGCCCGCTCCACTTTCTCCCTCTTATTCTACTGCTGGCCCTGGCCGCCTGTGGTCGGGTCAACGAGGAGTTTCCCTCCCTCAGCCGCGAGGAGAGCGGGCCCGCCCAGGTCGAGAGCCTGGTCAAAAACGACCCGGCCGGCCCCATTCCCCGACCTCAAGTTCCCTCGCTACCCCAGGAGGAGAGCTCCCAGATAACCCCGCCCGGGGAAAAGATCCCCTACCGCGTCCAAGTCAACCCGCCGACCAGCCCGGAGGAGCCCCAGGAGCTCAAAGATATCAAGAGCCTGTTTGAAAAAACGGCGGACTTGTATATCTTGGCCGAAAAACCCGCCTTGAGTCAGATGACCCTGACCCGGCGCCTGCGATCTTCCTTGACCAAGGGGCAAGATATCTTAAAATCCGCTGGCTATTACGAGGGGCAGGTCACCGGCTGGATGGAAAAAAAAGAAGGAGTTGAGGAAACGGTGGTGGTCATCAATTTCCAGCTGGGCCCCCTTTACCACCTGGGTCTCAGCCAGGTGAGAGTCAACCTGGAGAGCCAACCAGAGCCAACCGCTGGCCAGCCGACTCCGCCCGCCCCGGACTCCCCCAAACAAGCCGCCCCTTCGCCGGAGGCCTCGGCCCCCCCCAACCCGCCCACGGTGGATCTGGTCGAGGCCGGCTGGGTCAGTGGCCAACCCGCCCTGGCTGACCGGGTTCTGGACCTGGTCACCGCCAACGCGACCATCTGGGCGGCCCGGGGCTACCCCCACGCCAAGACCTTGAGCGCCCGGCACTTTCTGGACCCGGAAAAAAAGCTTTTAAACACCGAGGTGACCATGGAGCCAGGCTTCTTCGCCCGCATGGGGCCTTTGGTGGTCACCAACGAGGGGAGCGTCGAGGCTGGCTACATTCAGAACCTGGTTAACTGGAAAATTGGCCAGATCTGGAATCAGGCCCTGGTCGATAGTTTTGTCGCGGCCATGTTTCAGACGGGCCTGTTCAAATCCGTGGAGGTCACCATCGGCGAGGAGGACGCCCAGGGCCAAAGGCCAGTCCTGGTCGAGACCCAGGACACGCCTTTCCGGACCGTCAGCGGCTCGGTCAACTTTGACTCCGACTTCGGGCCCGGCCTGGTCCTCTCCTGGGAGCACCGCAACCTGACCGGCTGGGGGGACCGCCTGCGCCTGGAGTTGCCGGTCTGGGCCGACCTTTTGCAATTCGGGGCCTCCTATGTCCGGCCCTATTTTCTTTCCCGCGAGCAGAGCCTTTTGCTGGACTTCTCGGCCATCAAGGAAAACGCCGACGCCTACAGCCTCTCGGCCCTCTCCACCTCAGCCGGGCTGGAGCGGCGCCTCACCCGTCATCTGACCGGCCTGTTTCAGGCCCGCCTGGAGGTCGGCTCCCTGAAGGAGCTGGATAAGGAAGAGTCAGAGTATAAGGTGGCGGGCCTGCCGCTGACCTTTGACTGGGACTACTCCGACGACCTCTTGAACCCGACCAAGGGCAGCCGGGTCAAGATCAGCCTGCAACCCTACTGGGGCGACTATTTTGAGCAGTTTGAGATCCTCAAATCCCGCCTGGACGCCAGCCACTACTTTTCTCTGCTCGACCAGGGCCGCCTGATTCTGGCCCTGCGGGCGGCGGCCGGCGGCATCTGGGGGGCGGAGCGCTCCAGCCTGCCCCCGACCCTGCGTTTCTACGGCGGCGGCGGCGGCTCCATGCGCGGCTACGAGTACCAGTCCGTGGGCCCGCGCGATGAGCGCGACAAACCCGACGGCGGCGGGGCCATGGCTGAGGTCAGCGGGGAGTTTCGCTGGCGCTGGTCGGAAACCATGGGGGCCACTGTCTTTGTCGATGGCGGCATGGTCTATGACCGGCCCAACTTTTCCGAGGTCGGTCAGTCCTTTCTCTGGGGCGGCGGGGTGGGATTCCGCTACTACACCCCCATCGGCCCCTTCCGCCTGGATCTGGCCACCCCCCTGACTCCCCGCTCGGACGACGCGCCGTTGCAATTTTATTTAAGCCTTGGGCAAAGTTTTTGAGGTTTTCATGAAAAAAACCCCAAACCGTCGCCGTCGTCGCTGGTTCCTGGCCCTTTGCGCCCTCCCGATTCTCCTCCTGCTGACCCTGGGCGGATCTTTAATCTTTTTGCGCTCCGCGGCCGGGGAGCGCTGGGTCTGGGCCAAAATCCAGGCGGCCCTGATGGCCCAGGATCTCACCCTCACGGCCGGCTCCTTCGCCGGGCCCCTGCCGCTGACGGTCCAGGCGCAAAACATCCGCCTGGCCGACCCGACCGGGGAGTTTCTCACCGCCGCCACTCTGGATACCCGGGTCAGCTTCTGGCCTCTCCTGCGGGGAACCATCAAGGCGGATCTGGCTCTGGCCGGAGTGGAGCTGGCCCGGCGGCCAATTTTAAAACCGAGCCCGGAAAATGAATCCGCCGGCGGTTTCCCGCCCCTGGATCTGGCCATCACCGTCAGCCTGGCCGACAGCCGCCTGGCCGGGGCGGCCCTGACCCCAGACAATCCTGGGGCCGGGGCTCTGGTTAACCTCACCGGTCAGGTCGTTCTGCAAGATGAGAGCCTGACCTTCCAGGCCGCTGGCTCTCTCCTGGACGAAGAGGGCCGCGGCCTGAGCCTCCAGGGTTCCCTGGGCTCCGGGCGGCCCGGCGGCCCGGAAAACCTGGAGCTGGCTCTGACTTTTAAGGATCTGGATGGGCGCCTGACCGGGCCTCGCCCGGATCTGCCCAGGGAGCTGACCCTGACCCTGACTGGCCAGGGCCCTTTGACCGACTGGGCGGGCCAAGCTCGGCTGACGGCCCGGGATCCCGGGCCCAACCAAAAGGCTTTGGCGGCTCCTGGAGCGGAAATGGCCCTGGCCGAGGTTGACCTCCGATTTCAGGGGAAAACCGGCCAACTCCTCCAGGATCTGACCCAAAAACCTGACTTCCGCCTGGCGGTGGATCTCTGGGCCCTGGCCCTACTCGCGCCCCCGGCCAGCCGCCCCAGTCCCCCCCGCCTCGGCCCCTGGCCGGGGGAAAGTCGAGTGAGCCTGAAAGCCCAGGTGGCCAAGGTGGGGGAAGAGATCGCCGGCGAGCTGGCCTGGTCCAGCCCCTGGTTGACGGGCCAGGCTCAGAAAATCAGTCTCCTTCAGACCGAGGCCAGCCTGACCGCCGCTCTCACCGGGACCCTCTCCCCCGGCCCCCTCTGGGAACTGCCGCCGACGGAGTTGAGCCTGGACCTGGCCCTCCAGAAGGTCGCGGAGCGAACAGAGCTGACCAAACTCCAGTTAAGCGGCCCGGGCCTGGAGTTGGTGGCCGCGGGCCAAATGGAGAATTCCCCAGCCCCGACCAAGCCATCGCCCACGACATTGACCGAAACCCCGACCGAAATCGAGCCGAAAATCCACCTGCGGGCCCAACTCAAAACCGCGGCCGAGAGCTCCCTTAACGGGCTCTTGAATAAACTGGCCCCCCAAGTCCCCTGGCCTGGCCAATTGGCTTTAAACCTGGAGCTTGACCGGTCGACCGCGGGGACTCTGGCCGCCACCGGCCAGCTGGAGCTGGCCGATTTAGGCCGCCTCGTTCCCGACTGGGGCGGATCCCTGGCGACCCAATACCAAGTCAAGGGCCTGCTCAACGATTTTGATCTCCAGTTGAGTCTCCAGAGCCCAGAGCTGAAAAACCCCGCCAGCCCCTTCCGCGACCTGGGTCTGGATTTAACCGGCCATTATCAAGAAAGCCCCGACTCCCGGACAGTTACCGTCCAGCTGGCCGCCGCGGCCCAAGCCCCGGGCGCCCCCCTGAAATTGACCGCCCAGGCGCGTTTGGCCAGCCAGCCTGACCGGCTGGCTTTGGAGCTGGCCGGCTTTGACTTGACCGCCCCAGGGGTCCGGGCCCAGAGCCAAGAGCTGCGACTGGCCCTGGAGCCGAAAAAGCCTCCTGAGCTTTCCGGCTCCCTTTTGGCCGAGATCCAGGACTGGGCTCAGCTGGGCCAGTTATTGGGGCAGGACCTCCAAGGCTCGCCGGCGACCTTAAATATTCAGGTGGCCAAAAACCAACCCCCGACCGCCGAGGTGACGGTGGCCATTCCGGCTCTGCGGGTCGGGGAAACCCTGGCCCTCTCCAGACTGAGCCTCCATTTAAACTCCCTGCTCTCGGACCAGGCTCAACTGGACCTGAAGCTCACCCAAGGGCCCGGACGGGTGGGGCCGGTGGCTTTTCAGGGCGGGGAGGTGAGCCTGACCGGGGCCGGACTCTGGAGCGAGGGCTTGGCCGGAGAAGTCAAGACGCTCCTGGCTGGCCCGACCGGGGGGGAACTCCTGCGCCTGGAGGCCGCCTATGATTTAAAGGCCCGCCTGGTCAAGCTGCGGCGCCTTTTGGCCGCTCCCCCCTGGATCCAGGGAACCGTGACTCTCCAACAGGAGCTGGCCCTGGATCTGAGCCAGGGAATCAAATTCGCCAATCTGGCCCTCGGGCTCAGCGCCGGGGGGCGGCTGAGCCTCAGCGGGGAAATGGGCCAAGAAATCCCCTTGAAGGCCCAGTTAAAGATCGAGGATCTGGCCCTGGATATTCTGAGCCCGGACCTGGCCGCGCTCCCCAAGGGCCGCCTCAACCTCCAGGCCGACTATCAACAGGGAGTTGGCGGCTCGTTTGATTTAAAGAGTTCCCTGGTCGGGCCCCCCATCCTCAATCTGGCGGCCAGCGGGCAACTGAGCCAAAACGTTTTGAAAGGTCAGGCCCAGGTGGCCTGGCCCAACGGGACCCGACCGGTCAAAGCCACCTTCCAGCTGCCGACCCAGCCCCTGGGTCGCTTGGTGGCGCCCGCCCTGGGCGGCTCCTTTACGGCTGAGGCCGGCTGGCGCGGGCCAGCCGGCCAATTGTGGTCTTTAACCGGCCTGGAGGATATGGCCCTCAAAGGCGAGGTGGACCTCCAGGCCCGGGCGCGCGGCAGCCTCAGCCAGCCCAAGACAGAGCTGACTCTCTACCTGGCCCAGGGCTCATTTCAGGATCCGGCCACGGGCCTGACCCTCACCGGCCTCAACCTCTCTGGGGTCATGGACGAGCGCGGGGAGATCAAGCTCCTGGCCGCGGCCAGCGACGGGGGCCAAGGCCAGCTGGCCCTGGAGGGAACCGTCAATCCCCGGGCCCTGCCGCCGAGTCTCAAGGCCCGGGCCCAGCTGGACCGCCTGAGCCCCTTACGGCGGGACGATCTGAGCCTGACCCTCTCGGCCCTGGCCACCCTGGAGGGGCCCTTCAACGCCTTGCGCCTCACGGCCCAGGCCATTGTCGAGAGCGCCGAGGTCTCCCTGGCCCAGGGCTTCGGGGGGCCGCCGGTCAAGACCCTGGAGCTGAGCCAGGGCCAGGATAAGTCGGAGAAAAGCTCGCCCCTGGCTCTGGATCTGACCATTGATATTCCCCGAAAATTCTTTATCCGGGGTCGGGGCCTGGACAGCGAGTGGCAAGGCCAGCTGCGACTGCAGGGGGCGGCCAGCTCCCCGGTCATCTCGGGCCACATTAAGCCCGTGCGGGGCTATCTGGAGCTTTTGTCCAAACAGTTCACCATCTCCACCAATGGGGACATCAACTTTTTTGAGAGCGCCTCCCTCAACCCGACCCTGAGCCTGGAGTTGACGCGCCAGGCCAGTGAGGTTCTGGCCGTCATCCGGGTGGCCGGAACCAAGGACGCCCCGCGGATCAGCCTGGAAAGTCAGCCTCCCCTGCCGCCCGACGAGGTGCTGGCCCAGATCCTCTTTGGCAAGAAAACCTCGCAACTGAGCCGGGTGGAGACGCTGCAGCTGGCCAACAGCCTCAAATCCCTGACCGGCCTAGGCCCGAAGATGGACCTCCTGGCCCCGCTGAACGCGGTTCGGGACACCCTGGGACTCTCCGTGCTGCGCTTCGGGGAATCGACCTCCGGCTCGGACAACCGGATCCTGCAAAGCAACAGCTTCCGCGACAACTTGAGCCTGGACGACGACAATGAGCCCATGACCTCGTCGGCCACCATCGAGGCTGGCAAGTACATCAACGACCGGGTCTACGTGGGCGTGGAGCAGAATCTGGGCCAGAACACCACCGGGGTCCGGCTGGAGGTGGAGCTGACCCCGAATCTGAGCCTGGAGTCCAAGACCACCACCCAGTCCAGCCGAGTGGGCCTGGGCTGGAAGAAGGATTACTGAGAGCCCCGGCTGGTCAGGCCAGCTCGGGCCGCCCGCCCGGTCAGCGTTGACCCCCTGGGGACGGTTGGCTATAATGGGCCAGCCCACGCCTCCAGGCGGGGATTTTTTTTTGCTAGGCTTTTTTTTTCTGGAAAAAATTCGCCCCCAGGTGCCACATGAGCGGACACGCCCTGATTATTGACTATGGCTCCCAGTACACCCAGCTGATCGCCCGCAAGACCCGGGCGGCTGGCTATTACGCCGAGATTCTGCCAGCCGGCCAGCCCCTGGGGCCAGCTCTGGCCAAGGAGCCCGGGGCCCTGATTCTCTCGGGTGGCCCGGCCAGCGTCAACTCCCCCGGGGCCCCGACCCTGGATCCGGCCATCCTGGCCAGTGAGTTGCCGATTCTGGGCGTCTGTTACGGCATGCAACTTTTGACCCAGAATCTGGGGGGGCGGGTGGGCCGGGCCCCAACCAACCCAGAGGCCAGCGACGGGGCCAACCAGATTCGGGCCCGCCAGACTGGGGACCCCCAGAGTGGGGATCTTAAGGGCGGGGAGTATGGGCCGGCCGAGTTCAGCCTCACGGTGGACTCCCCTCTCTGGGCGGGGTTAGGCCCGCGGCTGGAGGTCTGGATGTCCCACGGCGACAGCGTCACCGCCCTCCCCCCCGACTTTGAGGTCATCGGCCAGACCCGGGATCTGCCGCGGGCGGCCATGGCCTCAGCGGCCAAGAAGATCTACGGTCTGCAATTCCACCCCGAGGTCCACCACACCCAGGGCGGGGAAAGAATATTGCTGAATTTTCTGCGCCTGGCCGGGTTAGAGCCCACCTGGCGGGTGGGGTCCTTAGTGGAGACCCTGACCGCCGACCTGGCTCGCCAGATCGGCGACGGCCAGGTTCTGCTGGCCCTCTCCGGCGGGGTGGACTCCACGGTGGCCGCCGCTCTCCTCTCCCGGGCCATTGGAAAAAATCTCCATTGCGTCTTTGTCGATAACGGCCTCTTGCGCCACCAGGAGGCCCAAGAAGTCAAGGCGGCCCTTTTGGGGGAGTTTCCCGATCTTAACCTTATCGCTGTCGACGCCGCTCAACTTTTTCTCTCACGCCTGCGAGGCGTGACCGACCCGGAGAAGAAGCGCGAGATCATTGGCCAGGCCTTTGTCGATGTTTTCACCGCCGAGGCCAAGAAACTGGGGCCCATTGAGTTTCTGGCCCAAGGGACGCTCTATCCCGACGTCATTGAGTCCTCCTCCCCCTATGGCCCCTCGGCCATGATCAAGGGCCACCACAACGTCCGGTGGCTCTCCAAGGATCTGGCCTTCACCCTGGTGGAGCCGCTCCGGGATCTGTTTAAGGACGAGGTGCGGGTTCTGGGGGCCTCCCTGGGGTTGCCGGAAAAACTCCTGTGGCGCCACCCCTTCCCCGGCCCGGGCCTGGCCATCCGGATCCTCGGGGAGGTAACCGAGGAAGCCCTGGCCGTGACCCGCCAGGCCGACAAAATTATCCTTGAGGAGCTGGAGAGAAGTGGTCTGGCCCGGGAGGTCTGGCAGGCCTTCGCCGTGCTGCTGCCGGTCAAAAGCGTGGGGGTAATGGGCGACGGTCGCAGCTACCTGCGCGCTCTGGCCATCCGGGCGGTGACGAGCGTGGACGCCATGACCGCCGACTGGGCCCGGTTGCCCGATAGCCTCTTGGCCCGCTGGTCCAGCCGCCTGATTAACGAGGTTCCGGGAATCAACCGGGTCCTCTACGACATCTCCACCAAGCCCCCCAGCACCATTGAGTGGGAATGAGGCCCACGGCCCTCATGGCGAAAAATCGCCTCAGAGAAAGAAGTCTTCAGGAAAGAAGCCCTCAGGAAATAAGTCGTCCGCAAAAAAATTGGCCCGGCGAAAAACTGGTTTCCCGCCAAAACCAGGCCCGGGTGAAAAAATTTACGCTGAGCCAAAAAGAAAACGGCTGACCAAAACCAGATAACAATCCAGACAGGCCCGTGGCCCAATTGGAGGGGGAAAAATGCGGAAAAGAGCCGCCCAAAGCCCACGGGCTAAATTCATCATCATCACCGGCGGAGTCCTGTCCTCGCTGGGCAAAGGTCTCACCGCCGCCGCCCTGGGGGCTTTGCTCAAAGCCAAGGGCCTCAAGGTTTCCATGCAGAAGCTTGACCCCTACCTCAACCTCGACCCCGGAACCATGAACCCCCACCAGCACGGCGAGGTCTACGTCACCGACGACGGGGCCGAGACTGACCTGGATCTGGGCCACTATGAGCGTTTTCTGGACACTCCCATGACCCGGCGCTCCAGTTACACGGCCGGGCGCATCTACAGTCAGGTTCTGAGCAAGGAGCGGCGTGGGGACTATCTGGGCGGGACGGTGCAAGTCATTCCCCACGTGACTGACGAGGTCAAGGCGGCCATCCTCTCCATGAGCGAGGACGAGCTGGACGTGGTCCTGGTGGAGGTGGGCGGCACGGTAGGCGACATTGAGAGCCTGC
The DNA here is from genome assembly GCA_031276635.1 of Deltaproteobacteria bacterium. Lineage (GTDB taxonomy): Bacteria > Desulfobacterota > Desulfarculia > Adiutricales > Adiutricaceae > JAIROO01. Next base: position 20,027 of record JAISMU010000055.1, read on the forward strand.
CTTTTCTAGAGGCGGTCCGGCAACTCAAGGGCGATCTGGGGCGGGGGCGCTGTCTTTTCATTCACCTGTCCTATCTGCCTTACCTCCCGACCAGCGGCGAATTCAAGTCCAAACCTACCCAGCACAGCGTCAAAGAGCTCCGCTCCATCGGTATTCAGCCGGACATCATTGTCTGTCGCGGGGCCCTGCCCATCAGCCCCGAGTCCAAGGCCAAGATCGCCCTCTTCTGCGACGTCTCCCTGGACGCGGTCTTTACCGCTGTGGATGTCAAAAACATTTATGAGCTGCCGCTCAAACTCCACGCCGAGGGTTTGGAGAAAAAAGTTTCCAAGCTCCTCTCCCTGGGCCGCCAGGAGCCGGACATCAGCCCCTGGCGAGCTCTGGTTGAGCGCCAGGCCCGCCTCTCCAAAACCGTCTCCATCGCCATTGTCGGCAAATACGGCGAGCTCATGGACTCTTACAAAAGCCTCAAGGAGGCCCTGGGCCACGGCGGCCTGGCTCACGAGGCCAAGGTGGAGTTCCACTACTTCAACGCCGAGGAGGTCCGGCTCGACAATGTGGAAAAACTCTTAAAGCATGACCACGGCGTGCTGGTGCCTGGGGGATTTGGCCAGCGGGGCATTGAGGGCATGATCGGGGCCGTAAATTACGCCCGGACGCGCCGGATCCCGTTTCTGGGCATCTGTCTGGGGTTGCAATGCGCGGTCATTGAGTTCTCCCGCAACGTGGCCAAGATCCCCGCCGCCAACTCGGAGGAGTTCCGGCCCAATTGCCGGGATAACGTCATCTTTCGCATGACCGGCTGGTATGATCCCAACACCGGCCACCGGGCCCAGAGAGATCCTTCTGACGACCTGGGCGGCAGCATGCGCCTGGGCTCCTACCCCTGTCAGGTGGCCCCCGGCACCCTGGCCATGGCCGCTTACGGAGCTCCCCTGATCCACGAGCGCCATCGCCATCGATTCGAGTTTAACCCTCGGTTCATTAACCCCCTAACCAAGGCGGGCCTGGTCATCAGCGGCCAGGGCCCGGCCGATCCCCTGGAAAACCCGGCTCACCCCCGGCCCAAGCTGGTGGAGATAGTTGAGCTCGCCGATCACCCCTGGTTTGTCTGCTGCCAATTTCACCCGGAATTCAAATCCAGCCCCATGAGCCCGCACCCGCTGTTCAAGGCCTTTATCGGAGCGGCCCTGGCGGAGCGCGGAAAAATGGAGGGAAGTAAAAAGGGTTAAACCTCGAGCCCGCCGCGACGGACGGTGGGAGTCGCGCCAAACCGGATCAACCGCCTGACTCAGGCTTAAGGGCCGGTTAGAGATTAGCTCGCGATGAAAAAAATTTCGCCATGATTATTTCGCCCGGAAAAATTTCGTCATCGACAAAATAGCTATTTAATCTCCTGAGCCTGATGATTTTCCGCCGATATAACATCCATCTTTATTAATACGTACCGGCAGCCATCGGCGGGAGTTTCCTCAAAGCCATTATCGCTAAAACTGTTATCGCTGTCTTTAAAATTAGCGTAGTCTAACGCGAGCTCAAACAAGCCCTTTTCAGTCACTTCCCCTGGGACAAAAAAATTACCATACCCTCTACCTAATTTATCCTTGATTAAATCTACTTTTTCCGAGATCGAAGTCGACGCTATGGCAACATTCATTGAAGAGCAAAGAGGATTATCTGGCAAGCCACTGGTCTCAAATTTTAATATCAGGTCTTGGCCTCTGAAACGCCAGGGCGGGATCATTTTTATGATCAGCGGATTTTTGATTATGTCGACCCAGTATGGCTTTATTCCCTGATAACTGAAAATCCCTTGCCTTTTTATGTCATTATAATCATAACGGTGTAAGTTAAAATTCAGATAAATTTTATTCACAATTCGATCTATGGGAGCTTCCTTCTGATCAACGTCCTCATACAACACAACGCGCTCATTTAACAGGGGGATGAAATCAGGCGTGGCGGGCGCGAACAGAGCTCTTTTCACAAAATATTTCCGGTTCTTCGCGCTGGCGGAAAGTAAAACGGCAATTGAGTTTATTGAGGGTCGGTTAAAATCATAGATGACCGCCTCTTTGTCGCGGTCAAGGCTATGAGCTCGCTCGAACTGATGGGCTATTGGCTCTAGAGATTCACACTCATCATATACATATATGCCTTTCATAAAAGAGATGATTACAAAAATTATCAAAAAAAACGAGGTTAGGAATAATGGTCTCAGGCTTTTCTGGGGTCTTAAAACAGCTAAAGCGTAAAGGGAAGTTGGGACGAAAGCTAACGGCAACGCCAGCAGAGCGGGAATAGCGTTCATATTATATTTCTTTTCCATAATACTATAAAATATTAGATATATAACAATATAAAGAACATATAAAATATAAAATGAAATAATTCTCCCTCTTACCTTAGGATCTGAAAAATTAGTTCTTTGATTATTAAGAGCAAACATTAAAATTAAAAAAGAAATTAAAATAAAAATATAATACCATTCAAAGGTAACTAATGAGGCATCTAATTGATATCTATCTATAATTTCATGTAAAAAAGGTATACCTAAGAAAATTTTTGGATCTAAAAGAGAATCTACAGAATTAAATTTCACTAAAATAGGCAAATAAAACAAAGAATAATAATTTATATCAAACTTAAAAACTAAAATAAATGATATAACAATAGCTAAAAAATGAGGAATAATACATTTAATAAAAATTTGTTTTAATATTTGAATTATTTGATTTTTAATTCGTATTGAACTCTCTATTATAATTAATATTCCCAAAATAATGCTACCACCAACGTAAAAAATAATGCTCACATTATAGCTAATAAAAATATACATTATTGGGAATAAAATTAAAAAAAATGCTTTTACTTTTTTTTCTTCTAATGAGTATATCACACCCAAGAGAAGCGATAAAAATCCGATAATTCCAGTTAAAGTGAAAGCAAAAGGGTAAATTAACAACTTAACAAATAAATCGCTCATAACCAGGCTCGCGCCAATCAGAAAAGCGGGGATCGCGCTCAAGGAGAACGCTTTTCGGACGAGGGCGTAAGTTCCCGCGCCAATCAAAGTCAGGCAGGCGACACCGTAGCCCCCAAAGGCCATCATGGCGCTTTCTTGGCGAGCCGCGGAAAATAACCCTAAAAACCCGATTGAGCCAAAGTCCCTGACATTCCAGGAGCGAGCGTTCTCAACGCCATATAACGCGGGGTCAAGAAGGCCACGAAAATAGTCCGACACGGCGAACAAGGAGTAGGTCTCTTGGTTGTTAACGACCCAGGGAGCCAAAATATTGGGCCTAATCCGGAACATCAAATACAAAGAGACGACCCAACTCATCAGCGTCAGGACCAGCAGGCAGTCATGACTCTTAAAAAACGCGCGGCTGACTGAATAGTTCTTTCGGGCGGCGACCGGATCCTGATTGCCCTGGCCGCCGGGGTCAACGGTCTCGCCATTTTCCGCCGGATAATTCGCCGAGCCCAAGCCTTTCGCTTGAGGTCCCCTCTGTTGGCGCCAATAACCCTTCAACCCAAGCCCCAGCTCAACTATGGCTCCTATTAGTCCTAAAACAATAATCAAACTATAAAGTATATTAAATGAAGAAGTAAATATATATAAATATCGAAAAAAAATTCCTGTTATTGCAATAAAAGCCGTTATAGTCAGAGGATGGCCATACCCAAAATTGTTGCCGCCCCCTACCCGTAAAATCAGCCGTCCCCAAAAACTTCCGCTTATGGCGAAGAATAGAAAAAACAGGCTGAAGCTCGCGATGGATATGATTGTTTCCATGATTGACCTAACGGAATTAAATATATTAAATTATAATTGATAAATTAAAATTTAAACGTTTATTTTTTTTATATCAACATTTTTAGCTTAAAAACTGTCGAAAACTACTTTATAGCGGTTGACCCCTGGAGACTGGCTGGCCCTTCCTCTGGCCCTGGCCGGGAATCAACGAGTAACTACCGGAAAATAATACTGAAAATTGCCGCGAAACCACCTGGGCCTGGGGACGGCCTAGCCGGCGAGCCCCAGGACCCGCGCCTACCGGCAACTCGCCGCGAGCCCCAAATTTCCGGCCCCGGGGGTTAGGCCAAGCGTTATGATCCTCAATTATGGTAATTTACAATTTTTTTGGGCGCGTTCAAGGTCGCGGCCTTTTCGTCTGGAATTCCGTTGTTTTGGCGCCTACCCGAATTTTCCCTCGACCACGCGGGCTGAGCCGATTTTCTAATTCCAGATTTAACCGCCCGGTTTTCCCTCCCGACCTCAAGGGCTTTCCTTTTGGCGGCAAAAAATGTTTCCGGGCCAAAATCGTTTTTTAAGCCAGAGCCCCCGTTTGGCCTTTAGTTTCCGATTTTTGGAAGCTCGACCTGGTAATATTTTAGTAAATCATAAAAAAATGCAATTTATGACAGTAATATATAATTTTTATATCTTAATTTTTAGAATTATTATCATACTCTGGTCGATAAAACATATTGACATAAATTATCAACCGGCGTAAAATCTGCCCACATTTTGGACGAGACGGGACTCAAGTGGGTCCCGAGCGGGTCATCGGTGGATCCCAGGGGATCCTCTGGACTCGGCCCTAGAGTGGGAAAAACCGGTCGGACCTCAGCCCCCGCGGTCTTACCTGGCTTTCTGGCCCACGGTTCGGGCGACTGTCTGGAGTCTTTTTTTCTTTTCGGACCATATCGCCCCAAAATCTGGGCTCGATCGCCCGCGGCGAGTGGGTTACGGCCAAAGTCGCTCTTGACTTAAGTTAGCCGGCTCTTGGCCCAGGTCCCGCCCGATAATCAGCGCGCCAGTATTCCTTTTTGGATTATTTTATCAGTTTTCGCTTGTTTTTTTTATTATCGCTCAAGGAGTAAAAAATGGCTGTTTCTTTGTCAAAAGGCGGCAATGTGTCTCTCAGTAAGGAAGCCCCGGGCCTCAAGGCCATCTTCGTGGGCTTGGGCTGGGACGCCCGGGCCACCGATGGGGCCGAGTTCGACCTTGACGCCACGGCTTTCCTGCTCAAAAATGACGGCAAGGTTAGAAACGACCAGGACATAATCTTCTATAACCAGCTCAAGTCCCCCGATGGCTCGGTCGAGCACATGGGCGACAACCGGACCGGGGCCGGCGAGGGCGATGACGAAGTCATCAAAATCGGCCTGGATAAGGTGCCGGCGGAGGTGGAAAAAATCTCGGTGGCCGTCACCATCCACGAGGCAGAGCAGCGGCATCAGAATTTCGGCCAGGTGTCCAACGCCTTCATCCGGGTCGTCAATCAGGACGGGGGGCAGGAGATCGCCCGCTTTGACCTCTCTGAGGATATGAGCACGGAGACGGCCATGATTTTCGGGGAAATCTACCGGCATTCCGGGGAATGGAAATTCAAGGCCATTGGCCAGGGATTCGCCGGGGGTCTGGGGCCCTTGGCCCGCAACTTCGGGATCAATATTTAAGAGCGAGGTTTTCGGGCCAGGCTCGGCTTGGGCCTGGCCTGGCCAGTCTATAAATTTTTTGGCGCTGGCTTAAAATTCTCCAAACCACAAGGAGCGCGCTAATGCCTGTTTCATTGGCCAAAGGTCAGAATGTCTCCCTGGAAAAGGCTTCCCCTGGCCTGAAATTGATTCTGGTGGGCCTGGGCTGGGACGCCCGAGCCACCGACGGCCAGCCCTTCGATCTGGACGCCTCGGCCTTTTTGCTGACCGCGGACGGCCGAGTCAGAAACGGGGCGGATTTTATTTTCTATAACAACTTGAAAAGCGCCGATGGCTCCATTGAGCACTCCGGCGATAACCGCGACGGCCTGGGCTCCGGCGATGATGAGGCCGTCAAGGTCAACCTGGCCTCTGTGCCAGCCGAGGTGCAGAAGATCTCCTTCGCCGCGACCATCCACGAGGCTGAGCAGCGACATCAGAATTTCGGCCAGGTCTCCAACGCCTTTATTCGGATCGTCAACCAGGAAGGCGGCCAGGAGATCGCCCGCTTTGACCTCTCCGAGGACTGTGACGTGGAGACGGCCATGGTTTTCGGGGAGCTTTATCGCCACGCCGGGGAGTGGAAATTCAAGGCCATCGGCCAGGGGTTCGCTGGCGGCTTGTCGGCTCTGGCCAAAAATTTTGGGGTGGAGGTTTAAGGCCAACCTGACCCAGGCCAAACTGAGTCGGGAACAACCTGACCTGGACCAGCTTGACCTGGACCAGCTTGACCTGGGCAGGAAGAGCTCTAACCCTCAGTTGGTTTTCCCTGACCAGCGAGGCGCGCCCAACCTGGGTTCCCGCGAAACGGCCAGCTCCCTGAAAAAGGGAGAAAATTTCGCTGGCCTTGGCCATCAGCGATTCCGGTCTCGCTCCAGGCTCACGGCCAAATGTTTTTTTTATAATTATTTGGGGACGCGCTTTTTCAGCGATTTAATTTCTGACAAATTCAGAGGTGAGTCATTTTTTTGGGGGCTCCTGGAGGGCTAACGCGATCATGACCGCGATTCAACGAGGTTTCCGGGGTAAAATCAGCCAACACGCCAACCCCGCCAAAGATCTGACCATACAACTGGCCATTGACGGGGACGCGGTTTATGACACCTGCTGCTTTGGCCTGGACGCCCAGGACAAGTTGAGCGATGA
>JAISMU010000159.1 GCA_031276635.1 Deltaproteobacteria bacterium
AAAAGGTCAGCGTTACCCCGGAATAGTTGTTCCAGGGAGTTAAGAAGAAGAGATTTTCCGAATCGCCGGGGACGGGAAAGAAAAATTTGCTTATACTTAATCAGTTCGGGGAACAGATCGGTCTTATCAACATAGAGATAATCCCCCTTAATTATTTCGTTGAGGTTTTGGATGCCCAGAGGGAGATTTTTCATTGAAGCGCCCGCGTCTTGAATTTATAAAATCTGACGGCTGGCGTCAGGAAGATGAGTTTTTTCAATGCTTTTTAATTATATTCTTTTGTTAAGTAGAGGTCAATAACCCGCGTCCCTTAGCAATTTTAAATTTAGCCTGGCTCTCAAAAGGGCTTTGGTCAGAAGCGCCTCAGCGGCCGGGGTTGAGGCTCGCTGCCAGATGGTTGTCGCTAAAATAGACTAACAACGCGTAATTAATAAAAAAATAGAATAATTAGATCAAGCCAGACAGGCAAATGACGCGGAGCTGGCAAGCTATGACGACCCTCCTCCTGCACGGAATTTAATAATGACCTAAAATAGACTTTTTAGGTCTAATTTTCTGCTATTTTAATCAAACTTCACCCAACGAGAACAAGGAGATAAAATTAGGGTGATGGACCGCGACATAGGCTAAGATTTTAGGCTCCAGAGGAAAAAAAACAGGAGGTTTGACCTAAAAGAGGCGAACTCCTGAGGCGCCAGTCAGCTTAAACCTTCAAGAGCCACGCCAAGCCTTGAGACACTCACTTAAGCGGGGGTCGCCGAGTTATCGCCCAAGACAGCCTTGGCCTCGACCTTACCGATAACCCCCAGACCTATGGAGACATAATCTTTGCCCTTTAGTCGGTAGGTCTCGCCATTATTTTTCGGCCTTAAAATAGACTCGCCTCTCTCTTAAAAATTTTCTTGACAGAAAAATCACTATCCAGTAAAATTTCTTTTTTTCGGAAAAAGTGGCTCTGCTCGCCCGCTGGGTTTAAAGTCGAAAAAACCGAAAAAAAAAGATTAATTGGTTCAAGGGGACGTAGTGAAGCGGTTTAACACGTCTGCCTGTCACGCAGAAGATCGCGGGTTCAAATCCCGTCGTCCCCGCCATTAGTCTCCTCCTTTCAAAATCCTGGCGCGTCTCGCGAGCGAAGGCTGTTCAGATAACCAGCCTTGTCGCTCTTTTTTTTGCCTCAATTTTCGACCCCAGCCAGCCTTTGAGTTCAATTGTCCTCCCGCTGAGTCAAAAACAACTGCGTCCAGCGCAACTGACCATCAGGGCCAGCCAGCGCCCCCACGCCCAGGCGATTGAACGCGGGATTGAGGATGTTGTTCCGGTGGCCAGGGGAATTGAGCCAGCTGGCCATGACCTCGCCCGGCTCCCGCTGGCCAGTGGCGATGTTCTCCCCAAAGGCCGAGCCCTGGAGTTTGGCCTCTTGGACAGCCGTGACCCAATCGCGCCCATCCGGGCGGCGGTGGTCAGGACGGGCGACTATCTCGCGGGCCCGGGTCATGGCCACGTCCGCCGCCGCCTGGCTCCACTTGAGAGGTTGGGCCCCAACCTTGGCTCGAGCCTGGTTGACCAGTTCCAGAACCTGCCGGCCATAGTGGCCGACGTCAATATAGCCGGCGCCCAGGATAACGATGGCCGCCGTCCGGCTCTTGGTTAATTTCTGGACCCGGGCGCCGACTCGAGAGAAAACTGACCACAGCAGATCCTTTTTGATGTTCGCCTCCCCCAACAAGGCCTCCACCGCCGGCTGGACATCCCCCGACCAATACATCCGAAACTCGCTGACCACCTGACCCCGGACCCCCGCCTGGCTGAGGGGGGCGGCCAGATCCATCGCCCGACCCAGATTGAGAGCCGGGGCGGCGGTAACCGGGTCTTTTTCCACCAAAACCCGGATCATGAGATCCGCGGCCTTGCATAAATCCAAGTCTGGTTCCAAAGGTCGCAAATTGTGTCTGACCCGTATTTGACTCAAGCTCTTGACTAACTCCCTGGCCTTCGCGGCCTCCTCAGCCGAGCCTGGTGGTCGCCAACTCCCGAAATTCTGGGCTAGGGCCGACCCTGGGAGCGAAATAATCAGAAAAATGGCCAACAACGCCCAAAAAAAATATTCACCCATAACGCGCCATTTGCCCTTAAGCTGGTTGGCCCGACCCTCAGGCCTCAGGGAGTCTTTTGGAGACCTGAGTCGCCTCAAGCCAACCGGGCCTTCTCAAAATTAAAACACTATTATTTTAGCGCATCCACGATTCGACTTCCACCGCGAGTCGCCCGCGCAAGCGCTCCCAAGACTTTGGTCCGGCTAACCGCCCTGTCCAGCTCTCGCGAGGCTCAAACCTGTTGACATAGGTGGCTTAACCGAAGCCTAATCTAGGGTATGTCTAGGGTTACCAAGTTCATCTAGTCGCCCCTAGGTCTTCTCTGGGAGATCCCGACGAGATCGCTTCAATTTTTCACTCTGAGCGAATGGACGTCTCTTCAAAGCCAAGGCCAGGAGGAGATAGGACTGAGAGGTCGAAAGATGTAATCTCCTAAATGAAACTTGAATAATTTCAATTTTGATGATTTTCCAGACTCCGAGGCTGAGGGTTAGAGAAAAGTTATGGCCGTCCCGCGACAGGCCAATCAAAAGGGTTGACCAAACCGGCCACATGTCTTAGAGGGTAGGCTCAACTCTGACCAACTCCCTTGGCCAGAGCCAGGTCAAACCTCGCCCCATTTAAACGCTTTAGATCTGAGCCGCCCCTGGCCACGCCGCCAAAGATAATCCAACTGTCATCTTTCGCGAAATGAGAGGGGCGAAAAACTAAACTTGTATTTTCACCGGCTGATTTTTATGGACTCGTCTCAGCAATTGATGAGACGCTCATCTGACACCTCCTGAACGCTTCTCAGACTTTAACCAGCTCCAACCCAGGCTCTCAGGCCCAAAGCTGGTCCCCCAGGCCAAGGCGCTTAACCAACGCTTGGCAAAAATAAACCCAAAGCTCTATAATGGATTTATAGTCAGATTTAGCCTCACCCCCATCTTGGCGCGTCGTCATCTGACTGGCGGTGAGGTGGCGCCAATAATTAGCCCAAAAAGAGAAAAATGAGGGCGTCATGAGCAAATTTAACTATTTTATATTTTTTTTAACCTTCACGTTATTCCTGACCCTGTTGATGATTAACGAACCCAAGCTGACCTGGCCACCAGCGGTGGAAGATTTTCAACGCAGTTTCATCCTCAGCCCAGCGGGGGGAGAAGGGTTGCGCAAAGTAACGCTCACCAGGGAGGTCTTGCGGCCCCGTCCCAAATCATCTCATCTATCGGTATTTGACGCCACGGGGCTCCCATTGAGCTTCATTATCCAAAGAAGGCCCTGGACGAGTAAACCCACCTCGGGCTCAGGGTTCCGCCGACCCTGGGAGGTCATCTTTCTCGCCGCCGGCCAAGAGCCTTACATCCTCTCTTACGGGACCGACAAATGGAACAGGAAACTGGGCGCTCCCCAACTAAAGAATCTGATTTTTACCAAAAAATATGACCTCAAGGACGTCCAGGAATTGAAAATTGTTGGGCCCTTGACTGGCCCACCCCCGAAAAGATGGCCAAATCATTAAGGTTGCGGGCCTGAGAGCTTGGCGGCCCAGAGCGGCCAGCGAGGGATGCTTTCGCCTGACCAGGGGGCTCGGGCCGGGTGGCCTGGGAACAGAGCTGGCGCCTGAGCGAGCCTGGCTGGCTCAAGAGGACCTGACCTGGGCCGACCCAGGTTAGCGAACCTTTTATCTCTTAACCGGCGCCTCAGGTCAAGGAAGGCGGACGAGCATTTGGCCCCAGACCCCCCAAGCTTGATAATGAAACTTTCTCCTGTCAAATTTGTCCAAGACCTCTCTCTGGGGAGAGCCCGGGCCCTGACTGACGCCGAGGAGCTTGAGCGGAGGTTGAGGCGGAGCTAATGAACCCAGAGGAAAAAGAGGCCAATCGAGGACGTCTTGAACAAGTTTTACGCTTTCATGGCCCTGCTGAGCCTCATATTATTCTTGGCCTCGCGGGAGCTTCAAGAACCCAAGATAACCTGGCCACCGGCGGTGGAGGATTTTAACTCCAGTTTTGTCTTAAGCCCGGCGGCTGAGGTTGGAGGTTTACGCCGAGTCACGATCCCCAGGGATATGGCCAACCTCAAATACACTCCTCTAGCTATGTTTAACTTCGCTGGTCGCCCGCTAAATTTCCTGGTCCTGCCAAGCCCTCTCCAGACTCGCCAGAATCGCCCAGCCTCCGGGCGGCCCTGGGATGTTTTCTTTCTCGCTTCCGGCCCTGAGCCTTACATCCTCTCTATAGGAACCGACAAATTGGTCAGGTACCCGGATAGTTCCCATCTGTTGCGATCTTATATCCAAAAATTGAACGTTGAGAGAAAGGATATCCCAGAATTGAAAATTGTCGGGCCCCTAACTGGCCCACCCCCCAAAAGATGGCCAAAACCTTAAGGCCCTACCCAAAAGGTTTGCCACTCAGAGCGGCCAGCGGACGGCTTAGCCTGACCCAAGGCTCCAGCCGGTCGGCCTGGGACAGGGGACCGCCAGAACGCGCCTGGCTTTTTCCGAGAGGCTTTAAGCCGACCCAGCCGAAGTTACCAGCCCATTTCCCCCTGACTGGCCCAGGCCTAGAGCTCTCTCTTTTCGCCTTTAGTTCTGGTCGTCTTGATTTAAGTCGCCCGGTTTGGGGTCGCTTGAGTCGCCGTCGCCTCAGTTGAGGTCATCCCGCTTTTCAGAGCCGCCATTTTTTCCTTCCAGCTGGCCACGTCCGCCACGGTCACAATGTCCACCGCCCCACCTTGGATCTCACCGCCAAACAGCTCCAACCCCTCCTCCAGAATCCCCTCCAGGCTCAGGTAGGCGGACTTGAGTTCTTCCAGGAGCTCTGGATCCGGTCGCCAGAGGGAGCGGCTGGCCGCCTCCAGAAGGCGCCGACCCATCTCCTCCAAGGCGTGAGGATTGCGCTTTTCAAAAAATTCTCGGTTTTCCGGATCTAAAAAGTAGGTTCGGGCCACCCCCTCGAAGATCGAGGGATCCACCGCCTTGGTCGTGGCTTGCCAGCCGTAAGCGTCACTGACCCGCCGGGCTATCTCCTGGGCCCCTTTATAGCCATGCTTTTTCTGGCCAGCGATCCAACCCGGATTGAGGATCCGGGTGTGAGCCGCCCGCTTAATTTCCTCGGCCAGATCCCGGACCTGGATAGCTTTAGGATTCCGGACATCCCCGCAATAGTTGCGAATCAGGCGGCCCTGGGCTTTTTCGGCGGCCAGGGCCAGACCCCCCTGAGAACCGAACCCACCCCCGCAACTCAGAATGTCCTCAGCGTCAGATGACAGTTTCATAAAATTGACCTCCACCCTTAAGAGAGCCTCCCGCAGGGCCGCCGGGTCCAGCTCGCCATACGCCCCCTCCCCATAGGCGTAGGCCCCGTGCTGGTAGTAGATGTCGGCCAGATCTCCCTCGTCCCGCCAGGCCGAGGCCATAACCGCCAGATACACACCGGACAGACAAGAGCCCGGAGCCGAGGCGAAGATCCGGTAAGTAGCCCGGCGCCAGGCTTTCCGAGGGTCTGGCTCCGGGCTCTGGCGGCTCAGGGTCTCCAGGGTGTGCTTGCGGACAAAATTGCTCTCAATGGGCTCATCCAGCTCAGCCACCTGGGCTATGGCCCGATCCAACCGGTCAACCAGGGCCCCGAAGGCGTCCCGGACGATCCCGGAAACCCTAATGGTCACGTCGATTCGGGGCCGCCCCAAACTGGCCAGGGGCAAGACTTCCACCCCCACCCACAGACCCGAGGCCGACCACTTGGGTCTTAAGCCCATCAAGGCCAATATCTGGGCCAACTCCTCGCCGTCATTTTGCAAAATATCCGAGCTGGTCCAGAAAAAAGCCACGCTCGCCGGCCAGCGGCCCGTCTCGTCCCAATGCCGCCTGGCCACCGCCTCGGCCAGCTCCGCCCCCACCAGAACCCCGGCTTTGGTCGGTAGGCGTCGGGGGTCGGTGGAGTAGAGGTTGCGGCCCGTGGGCAGGACCTCCGGGCGACCGCGCTTTAAGACCGTGGAGGGGCCGGGGAGGATATACTGGCCGCCCAGGCCGGCCAGGAGGGACTCCACCTCGTGACAGGCCCGGGCCCGGGCCAGGATGTCCTCGATCCTTTGGCTCAATTGAGCCAAATAAGCCTCATCGGTCAAGGGACTCCCCAAGCTCGCCTCAAGAGCCGACCTTAACCCCTGGGCCAAATCCTCACCAGCCAGAGCCTGGCTCAGAATCTGGCTCACCGCCTGGTCCAGCTGGGCCACCAGGGCATCGCCGCCCTGACCGCTCTGGGGGTCCAGCCAGCCCGGATCGCTCTGGATCCTCGCCAGATCCCAGCCCCGGGCCTGAGCCAGGTAAGATCGCAACGAAAGACCCTCACCCCCCTCATAGCGCAAGATGGAGCTCACCAGCTTGACCAGATCCGGGCCTTGGGGAACCCGACCCAGAATATGCAACCCTTCCTCCACCTGGCTGTCGGCCATTAAAGCCAGAGCCCGGCGCAAAGCTAAAGCCAGCTCCTCAAAATCCCCGGCCAGGTCCTGACTGGAAAACCCCAGGGACGTGGCCTTTTCGCGGATCAGATCCTCGATCTGAGCTCGCCGGCTCAAATCCTGGGCCCGGACTCTCCGCGTCAGCAGATCGCTGATCTCGGCCCAGGGGCCGAAGAGCTCGACTCCCCCATAAACCGGGGGCAAATGGCCGATCAGGGCCGCGTAAGACCGACGCTTGGCCGTGATGGCGTCGCCAATGGCCTCGGCCGCGAAAACGTAGAGATTGGGGAGCTCGCCCAAGGCCAGGTCCGGGTAGCACTCCGCCGACAGGCCCGCCCCCTTGCCGGGCAGAAACTCCAAAGAGCCATGCGTCCCCACGTGCGCGACCACGTCCGCCCCAAATCCGGTCGGGTCGGCCAGCCACCGGTACACGGCCAGATACTGGTGAGGCGGGGGAATGAGGGGTTCCCGCAGAATCCGACAGACCCGGCCATCGCAGCGACTACCGGCGCAACCCCGCTTGGGCTGGACAATGACCAGGCCGTGGGGGCCCAAAGGCAGCCCGGAGACGATGATCTTCCCCTCATGAACCATGGCCGGGGGGACATCCTCAATGGTCTCGCCGGGCGGGGCTCCCCAAACTTCCCGCAACCGAGCCTGGGCGGGGGCGGGAAAATCCCGATACCATTGGTCGTAGAGCTCCGGCTCAATCAGGGCCAGGGCTCCCCCGGAGCCAACAATCTCCGCGGCCGAGGTCCAGCGGAACTCAGAGATGGCCTTTTTGGCCAGGATGTCTTCCAGGAGTTTTTCCCCACTGGCCGGCGGCTCGATCTGGTAGCCGACCGACCGCAGCCGCTGGGCCACCTGACAGAGGGACTCAGCCGCGTCCAGGCCCATGGCTGTCCCCACCGTGGCTTCCACCGAGGCGCAGGGCGAGTTGTGCAGCACAAAGGCCACCCGCCTCTCGGCTGGCGACTTCCGCCGGAGCTGAACCCATTTAGCCACCCGCTGGGCCAGGCGACGGGCTCTTTCCAGCTGGGGCTCCCGAACTCCTTCCCGCCCATCGGAGCCGCCCTTAACCCGACCGCCCAGATAAAATGGCTCAATCACCCCCTCAAATTCGGTCAGCGTCAGACTCCAGGCCGCGTCCAGGGCCAACCCCCGGGGATTGGCCGCCCACTCGGCGTTACTCTGGCCCCAGGAGCATAGAGGCTGAAAGACTGGAACCGCCAGGTCCCGAAAAAGCCGGGCGCTGGCCCGAGCCGGGGAATCGTCGCCCACAAAGGCCGGTTCCAGGGCCTGACCTTCGTTCGCGAAATGGCTGATGAACTTGACGATGGCCTCGACCCTGGGGCCCTGGGAACCGCCATACTGCCGCTGAAGCCACGGCCCGAACAGTTCCTCGGACGCCGACTCCGCCCAGGCCGCGAACACTGGTAACGGCTCCAAACCGGCCAGCTCCAGGGCTTGGATCAGCTCGGCCTCAATGGTGGGCCGCTCAATGGCCCAGAAAAAACGGCTGACCAGAAGGCCCACCGCTGGTCGGGACCGCTCCCCGGGAACTCGCGACCGGCTCCAGGCCAGATAGTCTCCCACCTCGGCGTAGTAGGGTTCTGGGGCCGCCGGGTGCCACAAGGCAAACCGCGGCAAAACCTGGGGCGGGGGGGCCAATTGAGGGGTCCGTCGGGCCAGCTCAATTAAAAAACGCCACAGGTTAGGCCCATTGACCGGACCACCCTCCACTAAATAAGCGTGGGCCTGGGCCAGGAGCTCCGGGGCCAAGTTCCCCTCGCGCTCGCCCGCGTCGTGGCCCAGCTTCAGATAAGGTATGGACGGAGGCCAGGTCGCCAGGAGTTCCTGGACTCTCTTCTCAAGGCCCTCCCCGCTGTCCTGAATAAAAAGCAGATCGCTCTCGGCCAGGGCCGCCTGGAGGGCCGAGGGGTCGCCATACAAGGCCGGGCCGCTGAAAATGGTCAGCCGCGCCCCCTCGGTCGGCGCCGCCGCGGAAGCCGCCCGTAGATAAGCGCTGTAAACCGCGCCCAACAAAGCCGTGATTTTCATAAACCGCCTCCAAGCCGGCCCCACTAAAACCGGTAAGCCAAGCCCAGGTAGAAATTGCGCGGGGGCCCCTCCAGCCCATCGGAATAAAGCCAGGCCCGATTAAGGATGTTTTCCAGGCTCAAAGTGAGACTGACCCGGCCCAGATCCCACTCCGCCCGCAGGCCATACAAGGCGTAACCAGGAATTTTTGAGGTGTTGCGCCGATCCTCCCAGGCCGCGGTCCTATACTCAATGGTTAAAATGGTCGTGAGCTCGGGGAGAGGCTGGACCTTGACCTCGGAAGCCCCGGCCAGACGGGAGCGGCCGGTGAGGTTTTTCCGCAGATCCCAGTCCTTGGCCCGGGTATAAGTCACGTTGGCCTTCAGGGCCACGGTCGAGTTTATTTTCCAATCAAAGCCCAGGTCCCCGCCCTCATAGGTGGCCAGGCCCAGATTCTTGTACTGGCCAAAACCGGAGTTGGCCGGGCGGTCGTAAGTGATCCGACCCTTCAAGCGATTGCTGAAGCCGCTCAGGAACCAGGACATTTTATCGTTGACCCGCCAGGTGGCCACCAGACCAAGATTATCGGCGATCTCCACGTCCAGGTCCGGGTTGGGCCGGGTGGAGCTGGAGCGATTAAAACGCTGCTGATAGGTGGGCGTGTTGGCGGAGCGGTTGTATTTCAGGCTCACCGACCAGTCGCCCCGGGCCCAGTTGAGGGTGGCCTCGGGGTTAAGGTTGTCGCGAAAATCGGAGTTACGGTTGTAACGGGCCCCGACCGCCAGGGACCAACCTGACCAGGGCAGGCGGGCTTCGGCCCGGCTGAAGAAGTGCCCGGCCCACTCGCTCTGGGGGGTGAAATCCGAGCTCTCGGCCCAACTCCTCTTAAACCCCGTCCCCAGGCTCAGACTGAGCCAGGAGGCCGGCTCAAGAGCCAGAGTCAGATTGTCGGTCAACTCCGAAACCATCAAATACTGGTTAATGGCCTGGCTCGGGTCCTGGTTGGCCACCCGGCCCCTTTGATAGGTCAGATTATTGGCTAAGGCTCGCCACCTGGTCTCCTGGGTCAGGCTGAAAAGCCTGGCCCGCTTTCTGGCCTCGGGGGTGGGAAAGCCGGGATAGCCGTAAAGGCCCCGCTCGTCGTCAGTGGCCGCCAATCCCAGCGAGACGCTCCCCTCGGTGAGGCGACGAGAGACATTGAGACTCCCCCGGTGGATAAGCTTATCCTCATTGGGCAGAAACCCACCGGCCTCTTCCCGGCCAGCCGCCACCGCGAGGCCCCAGAGCCCCTCCTGGAAAGCCAAATCCAGCTCGGACTGAAAATAGCCGTAATCCCCACCATAGACCTTGAGACTCCCCCGAAACTTCTTTTCCTCCGCCTTGGAGGTGAGCAGGATCACCCCGGCCGAGGCGTCCTGGCCGTAAATAAGGCCCCCGGAGTCCATGAGGATCTCGATCCGGGCCAGGCTCTCTGGGGCCAACCGCTCCCAGGTGACCGCGTTAAAGCCTGAAGAGGGGTCGGTCAGAGGCGAGCCGTCCAGAAAAACCTTGACTTTATAGGAGCCGTGAATGGAAACCGAGGTCGGCCCGGCCGAGACCCCAGGGACCTGACTGAGAATCTCATATACCCGGGTCACCTTGGCCGCGGCGATCTCCGGAGCCTCAATGACGATCCGGCCCAGACCGGCTCCCCAAGCCCCCGAAGTCAGGAGAAAAGTCAGGGCCAGGAGAGACGCTCCAGTCAGAGCCACCCCACCCCTCAAAATAGCCTCGCCGAGCCAGGCTCGGCCTGAAACAGGGCCGCGAAGTCCAGCCGGTCCTGGAAACGCTTATCGCGGGTCCCGCCCGTGTCGACCAGGCTCCCCAGGCTCTCTCCCGGCCCAACGCTAAGACTCTGGCCAGCCTCGTGCCCGACCCAGAGATGGCCCAGGCTGGCTTCGTCCCGAGCCACCAAAACCGTCACCAGCTGGTCAATAGGCCTTAAAAGAGCCAAACGTCGCCAAGCCGGAGTCAGCCGGTCGAGAAAACAGATCGCCAGATCCGCCCCGCTTTTGGCCGCGGCGATGGCCGCCTCGGGTTGGATTATTTCCTCGGGCCGGGCCAACCAGATTCGGGCCGACCCATAGTCAAACAGATAGAGCCCCTCGGCCCGACCCACCTTCTCGCCGGTGAGCTCGCCCAGAAAATGTCGTTCCCCCTGGAGGCCGACGGTTAAAAGCCCCCTAGGCCGCGCCAACCGATCCAGACTCTCTAACTCCGCGGCCTCGCGCTCCCCGGGCGGCAAAAGAATCAGGGTCGGGATCCCGGGCTCGGCCGCCTCCACCTGAGCCAGCTCAGACTCGACCGACTCTGGCTCCCCCAGGTGGAACCATAGTCGCAGGGGCCCGGGTGGGGGCAGTTTCAGAAACCCGGTCAAATCCCGGATCCCGGTAAAATTGCCATAAAGGCGGTGATAAAACCAGGGCGTCCGGTTGGCCAGAATTTCCCGCCGCCTTTGAGTGTCCAGTTGACCGTTGGCGTCCAGGGGCAACTCCACAAAAAAGATCTCGCTCGACAGGCTTTGGCCACGAAAAAGCTCTTCCCCATAAGGGTCATAAGCGCAAGAAACGGCCGCCTGGCAGTCCAGATTGCTCTCCGCCCCAGTCCGGTTGCAGGCTACCAGCCACAAGCCGTTTTCCTGGGCCCGGAAACGCCACAGATCCCTGGGATCGAGCCCGGCGGCTGGCCAGTTGGCCGGCACAATCAACATCTCCGCCCCCTTGAGGGCGGTTATTCGAACGATCAGGCTATTCCAGGTGTCAGCGCAGATCAGGATCCCCACTCGACCCCAGGGCGTGGGCCAGACGTTAGCCTGAATTTGGGGGCCGGGGCAGGCCCAACGCGACTCAGAGTTGATTTTGCGGGCCCGACCCATAATCTGGCCCTGATCATCAAGAAAAAAAGCCGAGTTGAACAAAATCTGGCTGGGCTCCTCCCTCTCCGCCAGGCCCACCACCAGATAAACCCCGCGCCGCCGGGCCAACCCCCGCAAGGCGGTTACGACCGAGCCCCTGGCGGTCCGGGCGTGGGGCCAAAGACTCTCCCGGTCCTCAAAACAGTAGCCCGACAGAGCCATCTCCGGGGCCACGATGAGCCGGGCCCCCATCTCGGCCGCCCGCTCGGCCATGGCCAGGAGGTTCGCCAGATTCTGGTCAGGTTGGCCCCGCTCCACCGCCAGGTGCAGGAGGGCCACTTTTAAGGTGGAATTAACAGCGCTCATACGCCCGCCTCAAGATCCACCGGACAAAAAAAAACCCGGATTGTCAACACAATCCGGGACGCCCAGTTTTTCCCTGAAAATTTCTCCAGCCGAGGATCGTCAGGACCCCAAGCCGGGGACGCGAGCCTTTTCCAAACGCCGCGCCCCAATCACCAGGCAGGTCTTCTGACTTTCGGATCTTCCCAGGCCAGACGCCTTCCCAGTTAACCCAGTGGCCAATTGTCTCGCCAGTCCCCGATTACAGCGGTGGGCCCGCCCCCGATTTTCACGGGGTTCCCTATTAAGCCTCAACGGCGCCTGATAACGACCTCAATATATCAATTCGTGAGAAAATCTTAAAGTCAGCGACTCAAACTAATTTTCAGCGGCTCGAATTTAACCCCGCCCCGCTGTTGGCCAGGCCTGAATTAATAATCAGAGATTATTTATTGATTTTGCCTGTTCAATGAAAAATCACCAAAATACAGAAATTTTATTGTTAGTTAGAAGAGTTCAGAGGCCAACTGGTCAACCGAGCCTCAGAGCTTGGCTCTGAGCCGCCGGGCTGGCGTCAGAGCCAGTTCGCCGGAAAATCTGGGCGAGGGAGCTCAGACCCGGGCCACCGCTCTCTCTGGCCCTCCAGGCCGCTGAGGAGTCTGGCTTTGGGGTTGGCGGCGGACGAAAAACAGAGCTTCTCGGACCTGTCAAAATTTTTTTCCCGCCGGTCGGCCGCCGAACTCGCCGCTGGCAGGTAGCCGGTCGATTTCCGCGTCTCCAGAACAGAGCCCTGACGAGCGCCCCAATATTGTTCCAGATTAATCCAGCTCGTCTGGGGAGAAGTCGCGGGTGGTGGAAAATTCTTGGTCAAAACTAAGACTTAACTGACCCAGAACCGAAAAACCTGATTAAATCCGGGGCCAGCAAGTCATTGTCAACTATATAGGACATATGGTCGTGGCCAGCCAGGATTTTGAGCTCCGCTTTTGGCAGGGCCTGGGCAATGCCTGGCATGACCTCTGGTTTAAAAAGGTCATTTTCCCCGGCCACCACCAGGCAGGGGATGGTTATGGCCCCCAGGGACTTCAACTCAATGTGGGGCTCCCGGAAAATCAGCTCCAAAAGGGGGTTCTCGCTTTCCGCGGCCAAAGACTTAACAAAGGCCACAGCCTCTTCGGTCAAGTCCTCAGGGCTGAGATTAGGCCCTAGTAGAGCCATCTTGCGCAGAACCCCCGGGCGCCTTAAGCCCAGCAAAAGCCCCAGGATGGCCCCATCGCTGAAACCGACCAGGTTGACCTTACCCAGGCCCAGGGCGGTTATAAAGCCATAAACGTCCTCGGCCATGACGTCATAGGAGAAAACGCCCGATTTTTCGCTTTCCCCGTGCTCTCGACTGTCAAGGGCGTACAGGGTGTAAGTTGGGGCCAGTTTTTCGGCGATTTTGTCAAAAATGTGGTGGTCCTCGCTATTGCCGTGCAACAAAAGTAGCGGTGGGCCAGAACCGGTTTTCTCGTAAAAGAGCTCAACACCATTGACTTTGACGCGCATTGTTCGCCTTTCCGGCGGACGACCCAAAAGCCTTCCGCCCTCTTCTCTGGATCAACCGGGAACTATCGAGAGCCCAGTCGCTGGGACGGGGGGCCGAGAACCAAGACCTTGTCAATCAACTCCGAGGTCAGGCACTCTTGGCTATCCAGGGGCTCAAGCCTCTGTTCTTTTCGGATCAAGAGCTTAACCCGCTTATTGTAATTGGCCTCATTGAGAAAAAAGTCAGACACCGCGTTACTGACCAGAAACATTTCCTCCTTGCCCTTGACGTTCAGAACCACGTGGACATAGTCCCCCTCCACTATACTCATAAAAACGCCTTCGACCACCCAGAAGTCCAAGTCTTTGGTCGGGCAGGCCAGATACTGAGGCGTGCCCACAACTATTGGAAATGTTAAGTAATTGCCCGGGTCAATGTTTTTGGTCACGTCCTGAGTCTGACCGTCCAATTGGGCGGTGGCCTTGGAAATAATCAAAGCCTCAAGCTGGGCAGGCCCAACCAAGACGGCGAGGGCATACCGGCCAGCCGTTGGGGCAAGATCAAAGGGCCCCTGGAAAACAAGATTGCCCGCGTTGGTGGCGATGGTCAAAGCGCTCATGGATTTGTGTCGCTTGCCCCTGAGACTGTCCAGATCCAACACGAAAAGGTAGTTGACCTTTTCGACGTCTTGGCTGTTGACCTCTCGACCGGCCGCTGTCAATTTCAAATAAACGTCCGGCAGCCCCTCCCCAGTCTGAGCCCAGGCCGAGCTGACCAGAATAGCCAAAGAAAAAAACAAACTAAAAACCCAGGTCCTTTTAAAACCCCATGCCCGGTCGCTCCGCATAAAATCCTCCTTAGATTCGGAAAAAACCCTAACCGCTTCGTCTTCCCGCCAGCCCGGCCAGAAAATTATTCCGTCCCAGTCCTAGCGGCCTGGCCCCGCGAAGACGCTCTCAGAAAATTCCCCGCCTGGAGCTTTCTAGCCAAGCTAACCCCTCCCGAAGCTGGTCGTTATCCCCGGCAGGCAACAGCCTAATTTTTCTCCCGCTATTTCAACCTGTTATTTCATTTTAAAAAAGTTTTGGGCTTCTAAAAAGACTTTTCCGCCAACCAGCGCGCCCAGAACCCGGCGACTTAAAATTTTACGTCCCCAGTTCCAGGAGGTCCGTTAACCTCACCTTGCGGTCAAAATCAGTTCTTGTTAAAATGAGCTAAACTCATTCAGGCCTCTGGCGGCCAAGAGTTTAAGCCAATTTACTAAAAATTGAGTATAATGGCCAACAAAACTACCTCAAAACCAGAAATCATATTATACCTTAAATTTAGGAGCGCCTCAACCACCGCCTGACCAGCCCAAATTGAAAGCCTTGAAAACATTTTTTCGGTCCAGGCGTGAGGTCAATGTTTTTTCCTGTTATCACCCGGGCGGATGTGTTATAAAATAGTTGTTTTCCATTTTTGACCCGACGTTCTGGTTTTTGCGGCCAGACTATCCATTTCTGGGCGTTTTCGGAACGCCTAAGTCTGATTCCACCAGGTTATCCTATGGCCAAAGCCGCTATTCCCAACCGGGAAAGAGTTAATATAGTTTACAAGTCCCAACTCGAAAATGGCCAGGACATAGAGCTGCCTTTTAAGCTTCTGGTCCTGGGCGATTTCAGTCAGGCCTCCCAGGAGATCCCTCTTGATGAGAGGTCAACTATCAAGATTACCAAGGAAAATTTCGACGCGGTCCTCAAGGGGATGAAAATCAAGCTGGACCTTTTAGTTGAGAATCGCCTGACCGAGGTGGCCAAGGAACCCCTGCGCCTGCGCCTAGAGCTCAACTCGCTGGCTGATTTCGGACCTGACCATCTGGTCAGGCAGATTTCCCCCCTCAAAAAACTCGTGGACTTGAGCCAGGCCTTGGTTCAAACCAAAAAAACCCTTAACTCTCGCCCAGGTCTTTTTAATAAATTAACCTCCATTATGGCTGATAAAGAAAAGAAAACTGCTTTCTTAGATGAGCTACTAAGATATAACGACCAGTTAGACGCTGAAGAATCTAAAAATATTAGTTGTGAGTAGCCAAGATATAAACATAATATGCTATTTATTGTGTTTTATTGTCAGATAGCTTGATTAATGCTTATGACGCCAGTTTCTTCTATTTTGAGGCGGTGGTCGGCCGGCTCTTAAGTTATTCCCGCGACGGCAAAGCTTAAACAGTCCCGCTACGCGAATTGTTAACCAAAAAAAGGATTCTTTATGGACCCAGCTTTCAAAAATTTTATTTCTGCCTTTTCTCCACCAGTTGATCTAATTAAACCAACTGATCAAACTATTAGTCAGTTTGAAAAAGTATTACCTATAAGTTTAATTAATTTTTGGAAAGAATATGGTTTTGGTAATTACGCCGATGGTTTGATTAAGGTTATAAACCCGGAAGAATATAATGTTTCATTATATGAATGGCTCGGTAAAAAAGATATTTCGAGGGTGCCTATTTTAGTAACCGCATTTGGTGATATTTTCTTTTATAGAAAATTAACCGCTAGTGACGAAGACATTAGTTTTCTTGATATTCATTATAGAAAAATAGAGGTTTGTGTCTGGAGTTTAATAGATTTCTTTAACTCATTTATTGTTAATAATGACATTATTAAAGAATTATTAAGGGAAAAATTATTTAAAAAAGCAGTATCGAAAATTGGGACTATAACCTTTGACGAAATTTATTATTTTGTTCCCGCGCTAATTTTGGGAGGGAAAGAAGATATAAAAAATATATCTAAAGGGAACGGTATTATTCATCAATCATTATTGTTTCAAACGGGAAATTAAAATAATAGAACGCTCACACTTCGCTTAACCTGTCTATTGACGTTTGGCTGTCAGTAGCCGGCTCTGGCCAGTTTTGGCTAGGTCATTTCGCCAGGCTCCAAATCCCTCTCAGGGTGGATAAATTGGTCGGCCCGCGCCCAGACTGGAAGAAACTGGTGAGCGGAGGTCAGCTAACCCGCCAGCTCTATCCCCCTGAATGTCCCGCGGATTCCAGCTAGAAACCTGAGCGGATTATAAACGGTGGAAAACTATAACTGCTTGATTTTATTAACTTTATATAAAGGCTATGGCCAAAAATCTTTTAAAATCAACGCCTAAACTGTTTAACCCGACAGGCTCCCAAGCGTCGTAAAAAGTTTTGGCTCAAGGCGTCAGAAAAACGGCTCATTCCATATAGATCAATATTTCTCATTTTTTTTGGATCTAAAAAATCCGCAAAATTTCAGGAAGTTTTTTTAACCTTATTCCGTTGGCAGCCGTCCCTAAAAAATTCTGCTTATAAAAATATTCATCGTCCGGGTGTGAAAATTTTTCAGCCAAATTATATATTTCTTCATTATATAAACAATATAAGGCTAATTAGTCTTAAATTTTTTTAATAAGCAAATGATAGGCAAATAAACATAAAAAATTCAAAAAACTCTAATAAAAAAATATCGCTTTAAGGCCTGTGTTTTGTGCCCTCCAGCGACAGAATATGAAGAAAGGCCGTTGATAAGACCAATTTGTTCCCAGAACTGATTAAATACAAGCAAATTTTTTCTTTACTGTCCCCAGCGGTTCGGGAAATCTCTTCTTCTAGACTCCCTGGAACAAATTTCTTTCCAAAATAAATGTATTAATTTCAGAATGTTACCTAAAAATGTCTTGAAATTGGACATTTGGCGAGGGCCACAGAACAGATCTCTAATTTTTTTGGGGCTTCCGGTCTCCCTTCTTTGTCGTGGCCACTGTCTTTGAGCTAGTCCCGGCCTTGGGCTTAGGGTCCTGGCCCGTGTAACGCAAGACAGTCGTGGTCGCGGTCAAGTCCCCAATCGTGACTTTATCCACCGATTCCACCGTCAAGTCGGCGTAGGGATGGTCCTTATCGACGTAGCCAATTTCGCTGGCGGTCTGACCAATGAGCCCTTGGTGGGCCTTGACATAACGCACAAAACCTCTGACAAACTCGTCCCGCTCCTCGTTCTCGGATTCCTGGGCCTCAGACTGAGAAACAACTTGACCGCTCTTCTTTTTCTTATCCACATCCCAAACCACCATAAACTCTTCCCTCGGGCTACCCCACCCATAATCAACCAAAAAAATCCCGCCAAAAAGCGCAAAATCCCTCTTAACCACCCTGACATTTTTCTATTAAAGGCAATCCACCGGAAAATGTCAAAACTTCTGGCGGCGCCAGGTTTCAGGAATCGACCCAGGTCGAGAGAACCCTTTAATCTCGAAAATATTCTCATTTTAAACGGTACTAGGATCAATTACCTTGTTTAAATATTATTTTTAAAACTAATTAATATATTTATCTTAGTCAATAAAATCGCTCTCCAGCTGAGAGGAAATCTGACCGGTTTTCCTCAGGGCGCGCCGGGTATCTCTCTTTAATTGCCGCTGAAAGGCGAAAATCGCCTCGCCAATCATTATAAGCAAAAAAATTTTAATTATATTAAATATCTTGATAATAATAGCCTATCATAGATAATTAATCTCTTATCTGGCGCCTAATTTTTTCCCGCTCAACTCTTGAGACGTCGGCCATGGGGCTGACCGATGACGGTTCCTCTTAATCGCGAGATATTTACTTAAATAGCCCTAATTCATGGGCCTTAAAACCCAGCCAGGCCGGACTCTACTCAAGGGTCAGGGGGGATCCAGCCGGATGAGGGCATATTTAGCCCCTCGCCTCACCCATTGTCCTTGGAAAAAAAATTATTTGAACAAAATGACAAAAAATATTTACAAAAAAGACTTGCTCCTGACCTTGACAATGGCTAGGGGGCTGACTATATTTTTACACGTAACAAGAAAGCTTCCCAGTTTGGGTTTTGGCTTTTTTAATGACCAGAGTTACCGTGGTTTTTAGGTGATTTGTGTTTCTTTTTTACAGATTCCTGAACAGGGGGTGTATCGCGGACCTTGGGTGACTGACTTGGAGTGTTTTAGGCCCAACCCCTGGCTCGAAGCCAGGCCCGAAGGCCAGCCAAACAGCCCACCCTGGACTGAGCCTGAATGACACCTCAGTTTAAAGGATACTCAATTATTATCATGTTAGATCTATTTATTTGAGCGCCCCCATTATCTGATCTGTCTTAAGGACCCAGCCTTTTTGGCCCGCCTTTTTTTCCTGCTACGCCCTCATTATTTTTCAGGTCTATCTAACAGTTAGGTTTAATCCTGACGTTAAAAGGTAGTGTTATGGCTGACACACCCACTGTGGCCCCCAAAGAGCGGGTCAACATAGTTTACAAATCCGCCACTGACGGAGCCCAGGCTGAGGTCGAGCTCCCCAACAAAACTTTGGTCATCGGCGACTTCACCATGCGCCCCGACGAGCGCCTATTGGAGGACCGGGCGACCATTGGCGTGGACAAGGACAATTTTGACGACGTTCTCAAGAGCCAGGGTCTGAGCCTGGAGCTGGCCGTGCCCAACAAGCTCTCCGAGGACCCTGAGGCCTCCATGCCAGTCAAACTGGAGTTCAAGAGTCTCAAGGACTTTGAGCCGGACGCCGTGGCCAAAGCCATGCCCGAGGTGGCTTCGCTTCTGGATATCCGCGAGGCTCTGAAAGCATTGCGAGGCCCCTTGGCCAACGCTCCGGAGTTCCGCAAGAAAATCCAGGAAATAATCAAGGACGAGGCCGCCAGGAAGAAACTTCTTGAGGCCTTGAACATGGAGGAGCCCAAGGCCTGAGTCCGGCTCAATCGTTGATTGACCTGATTTATGGCCCCGAGATTCTTCACCGCCCTTCTGGGGTTATTTGAGACGAGGTTGTCATGAGCGAAGAAAAAGCCGCCGCCACTGAGGCCCAGACCACTGAGCAATTGGATCTGCTTGACGAGATAGTTGAGGCTTCCCGCCTGAAGCCCGGCCAAACCGGCTATCAGGCCACTAAGGCCGGCCTGGAGGCCTTCCTGTCCGAGCTGGTCAAGTCCGACCCTGACACTAAGATTTCTGGGGATCTGGTCGATGAGATGATCGCGGAATTGGACAAAAAGATCACCGCCCAGGTCAACGTGGTTACCCATGACCCGAACTTCCAGAAGTTGGAGTCATCTTGGCGCAGCTTAAAATATCTGGTTGACCAGACTGACTTCCGGCAAAATAACCGCGTGGAGATTTTAAACGTCTCCAAGGAAGACCTCTTAAGCGATTTCGAGGACGCTCCCGAGGTGGTCAAAAGCGGCCTGTACAAGCATGTTTACACAGCGGAGTACGGTCAGTTCGGCGGTCAGCCCTTCAGCTCCATCGTGGCCAACTACAACTTCGGGCCCGGCCCCCAGGACTTGAAACTCTTGAAAAGCGCGGCCTCGGTCGCGGCCATGGCCCACGCCCCCTTTATCGCGGCGGCTGACACCAGTTTCTTTGGCCTTGATTCCTGGGAGGATCTGCCTAACCTCAAGGACCTGCACTCAATTTTTGAAATGCCTCAGTACGCGACCTGGCGCTCTTTCCGGCAGTCCGAGGACGCCAGGTATGTGGCCCTGACTTTGCCTAAATTTTTACTGCGCCTGCCTTATGGACCGAACACGATTCCGGTCAAGACTTTTAACTTTGTGGAGGACGCCAACAGCACCAGCCAGTTCCTCTGGGGCAACCCTTCTTTCGCCTTGGCCGCCAGGTTGAATGACAGCTTCGCCAAATACCGCTGGTGCTCCAACATCATCGGGCCCCAGAGCGGCGGGGCGGTCGAAGGGCTGCCTCTTTACAACTATGAGGTTAATGGCGTTATTCAAACAAAAATCCCCACCCAGGTCCTCATATCCGAGCGTCGGGAATATGAGTTGGCCGAAGAGGGGTTCATCTCTCTTTCCATGCGCAAGGACTCGGACAACGCGGCGTTTTTCTCCGCCAACTCCTGTATGGCCGCCAAGAGCTTTCCCAAGACCCCGGAAGGCCAGGAGGCCGAGACCAACTTTAAGTTGTCCATCCAATTGCCCTATATGATGATCATGAACCGCCTGGCTCATTACATAAAGGTTATCCAGAGAGAAAACATCGGCTCCTGGAAGGAGCGGGGCGATCTGGAACGAGAGCTGAACAAGTGGATCAGTCAGTACGTCACAGAAATGGACTCGCCGGATCCCACCACCCGAGGCCGTCGTCCCCTGCGGATGGCCAGCGTGGAGGTTCACGACGTGGAAGGTGACCCCGGCTGGTACTCAGTTACCATGAAAGCCAGGCCACACTTCAAGTACATGGGGGCCAATTTCACCCTGTCCCTGGTTGGGAAGCTTGATAAAGCCTGACCTCTGGCAGTTTTTTACTCTCTCTTCTTTTTTTATTGGAGGTTTTATCATGGCACTTA
Organism: Deltaproteobacteria bacterium; assembly: GCA_031276635.1. Classification (GTDB taxonomy): domain Bacteria; phylum Desulfobacterota; class Desulfarculia; order Adiutricales; family Adiutricaceae; genus JAIROO01. The sequence continues at coordinate 20,691 of JAISMU010000159.1, forward strand.
CAGCTTACCTGAGCGTCAATGGCGCTTCGCAAGGCGACATCAAGGGCGATTGCCAACAAGGTGGCGACAAGAAGGACAAGATCTTGTTGTACGGCGTGGACCACGCCGTGGAGATCCCCCGGGACACTCACACCGGGCTGCCCACTGGCCAGCGGATCCACAAACCCCTGACGGTCATCAAGCACAAGGATCCGGCCAGCCCCAAGCTTTTCAAAGCCTGCTGCACTGGCGAGAACGCCACGGTGGTCATTGACCAGTATCGGATCAAGCCGGACGGCACCGAGGAGAAGTACTTCACCACCAAGCTCGAGAACGCCATCGTGGTCGCGGTTCGGGAGTACACGCCTCTGACCTTCCTGCCGGACAATAAGCCCTATTTTGATATGGAGGAGATCTCTTTCACTTACTCCAAGATCACCTGGACTTATAA
>JAISMU010000044.1 GCA_031276635.1 Deltaproteobacteria bacterium
ATCTTTGAGATATTTTTTTCTCCACAATTAAATCATCGCCATCAGGCTTCTTAAAGCGCGGGTCAAGTCGACCGCCAGCCACTGATAACTCAGACTCAAAGCATTAATCGGCCATAGCAAGGGCTAGTTATGAAAAGCGCAGGCCGAATGTCTTTTTGGTTTGCTGGATTTCTTTCAATAATTTCAGATAGCCCAAGCTCTTCTTTCTTAAAAACCCTCCATTTACTAAAATTTTTCTCTTTTTAGACCCCCAAGGCTTTATATTTTTTGTTACAATCAAAAGATCTCTGTCCAATGGGAGGGCTCAGGCACTTGGCCTTCCGGGCTCTCCCCCCAATTCCCTCGCCCAGGAGGTCGCTGTGCCACGCTTATCATCCCAGAGTCGAGCCAGGTTCGCCGCGCCCCTAGTTTGTGGCTCCCTCGCCCTCCTCCTGCTGACGCTCCTCCGCGCCTCCCTGGCCCAGGCGGTCCCCCTCGCGGACACCGGGGCTCCCCCCAAACTGGCCGAGTGGGCGGAATGGGTTATGTATGGCCAAAACAGCCAATTCTGCCAGCGTTACAACGGCTCAGATACCGCCTGCGCCTGGCCGGGAACCTTAAAGATAGATCTCACCAAAACTGGCGGCTCGTTTGAGGGGTCCTGGCTGATTTTTCAGCCCACCACCGTGGCCCTGCCTGGTGGTCCACGAGCCTGGCCCCTCAACGTCACCGACAGCCTCAATGGCCAGACCGCCACCCAGATCCCGGTGGCCAATGACTCGGGGCCCAAGCTCTTCCTCAGCCCCGGGCTCCACGTTATTAAAGGCCAATGGTCCTGGCCAGAGCTGCCGGACACCCTGACCCTGCCGCTGGTCGGCCTCATCAAGGTCACGGTGGATGGACAGGAGAAGATCTTCGCTCACCAGGAAATCAACTACCAAGATCTCACCATCCTCTATTGGTTGAAAGACCCAGCGCCCCAGAGCCCAGAGACGACCCTCCCCAGTCCGCCCAAAGTCGGCGAGGAAACCGATAGGGAGGCCGATCAGCTCAAGGTCTCCATTGACCGCCTCATCCAGGACGATCAGCCCATGGTGGTCCTGACCCGCTTAAAACTGTCGGTCTCGGGCCAGCGGCGCGAGGAAGTCATCAATAACGTCCTCCTCCCCAATACCCAAATCACCCGGATCTCCTCCCCACTGCCAGCCCGCCTGGTGGGGCAGAGCCTGCGGGTTCAAGTTCGCCCAGGCGTCCATAGCGTCTCGCTGACGGCCATCCTCAATGGCCCGGTCGAAGAGCTGGGCCCGGTCGGGGAGGCTTACGGCCCGGAAAACTGGGCGGTCCAACTGAACCCGGATCTGCGACAGGCTGAGGTCTCCGGGGCTCCTCAGGTGGACGCCTCCCAGGTCGACATTCCCTGGAAAAGGTTTCCCATCTACGCTCTGGAGCCAGGCCAGAGCCTGACCATCAAGACCATCCGCCGGGGCGACCCCGAGCCCGGCCCCGACCAGCTGTCGCTGCGGCGGCAGTGCTGGCTGGACTATAACGGCCAGGGCCTGTCGTGTCGCGACCAACTGACTGGGACAATGCGTCGGGGCTGGCAGCTGTCGGCCGACCCCCCCTTTAATCTGGCTCAGGCCAGTCTTTCGGGGCAGCCCCAGGTGCTGACCTGGCAGATCAATTCCAAAGGCCAGCGCTCCCCCGGGCTCCAGGTCCGGCAGGGCCGACTGCGAGTCACGGCTGACCTCCGTTTGGAAAATTTTAACTCGGTCCTCCCGGCTTCAGGCTGGGACCACAATCTGGAGAGCTCGGCCCAGCATCTGAGCCTACCCCCAGGCTATCAACTCTTCCACGTCCAGGGAGCCCGGGCCTCCAACAGTCTCGGTCGCCCAACCAGCTGGTGGGACCGCTGGAACACCCTGGACCTATTCATTGTTCTAGCCATTTTTCTAAGCGCCTTGAAACTACGCGGTCGGGGCCTGGCTCTGCTGGCCCTGGCGGCCATGGCCCTTTCTTACCACGAGTTCATGTCGCCCCGGCTGGTCATTCTGCATATCTTCGGGGCCCTGGCCTTACTTAAAGTTCTACCCCCCAAGGGCGTAGCCCAGGCCTTAACCAAAACCTGGTTTTATCTGGCCGCCCTCTTCCTGGTCCTCACTACGGTGACCTTTCTGATTCTTCAGGTTCGGATCACCATGTATCCCCAACTGGAGAACGCCGCGGCTTATCAACCTGGCTCCTTTGGCTATCCCATGTCCGAGGCCTTCTACGACCGCTCCTGGATCATCGGGGGAGCCTCCGCCCCCTCAGGTTATTACGATGAGGATAACTTTGGGGTTCTTGAGGAAGTCGCCGAGCCGAACGAATATCGTGAACAACCCAAGCCCACCCAGAGAGCCCGAGAGGTGGACCTGAATAAAAACGGCGGTCGGAGTGACCAGGTCTCCCGCTCCTTTCGCCGGGATAGCCCCCCACCGCCCGCGGCCAGCCCCAGCTTTATTAACCAATCCTCCTTGGCCCAGCCCAACCCCGAGGCCATCGCCCAAAACAGTTTGGCCCGGCCCAACTGGAACTGGCAGACCATCTCGCTGGACTTTAATGGCCAAGTCACTCGGGACCAAGAAGTCAAAATCTATCTCATCAGGCCACCCTTGAGGTTCGCCCTAGGTCTTCTCCGGGTTATTCTCATGACCGCCCTGGCCCTTTACCTCCTGCGCCTGGGCCCGTTACCCCGCCTCCGGCCAGAGGGAGCGGCGCCCACCGCCGCCGCCCCAACCGCTTTGGCCGTTATTCTGGCCTTGGCCCTGGGCTTGGGCTTATTCAGTCAGAGCGCCGCCGCCCAGGAAACCTGGCCCCCGGCCACCACCCTCAACGAGTTAAGAAACCGGCTGCTGGCTCCACCCCCTAACCAAATGCCCGCCGGAGTGCCGATTATCACGGTAACGGCGGAGAGTGACAAGCTCGCCTTCGCCTATCAGGTTGAGGCCACGGTTCCCGCGGCCATCCTCCTGCCCATCCTGGACGCCAACATCTTCCAGCCAACCAGCCTGACCCTGGCCAATGGAGAGAATCTACCGCTTTATGTGGCCTCGGATGAGGAGATTTACACCCTGGTTCCGGCTGGCGTCTCCAAGTTTGTTTACGTAGGTCGCCTCAAAAAGACCGATAGCTTCCAAATCCGGCTACCCGCCAGCCTGGAGGCCCAGAAAATCCAGATTCTTGGGGCGGACTGGGAAGTGAGCGGCCTGGACGCTTACGGCTATCCCACCAATGACGCCCTGTTTCTAACCCGCCGCCCCACGGGGACAGCCCCGACCGAGCCGGTCGAGACCACCCCCGTTTCCCCCAGCGGTGATTTGGAGCTCCCCTCGCCGGAGCCCAACCCCTTGGAGGAAACCGGCAATCAGGTCATTGAGCCTTTCTATCACGTCACCCGGACCATCTCCCTGGGCCTGGAGTGGAAAGCCTTGACTACCGTTAACTTAAACGATTCTGTGGATCACCCGGTGACCCTGCGACTACCGTTGATCCCTGGGGAGTCGCTCATCTCCAACTTCCCCACCAGAAATGGCCAAGTCATCCTCAATTTCTCCCCCAGCTCTGGCCAGCGCTCCATCACATTTGAGTCCCTGTTGGACCAGAAACAGAGCTCCATTAACCTGGAAGCCCACAAGGGTCCCTACGCCGAGACCTGGATCCTGGACGCCTCGACCCTGTGGCGAGTGGAACCTAAGGGTCTGACCCCCATCCATAACATCAGCTCCTCTGGTTACTGGAATCCCCAGTGGCGCCCCTGGCCCGGAGAGAAGCTGACCATCCAGGTCTCCCGACCGGAGCCGGTTCCAGGAACCTACCTGGTGGCGGACCAGGCGAACCTCCAGGTGGATTTAGGGGAGCGCAATCGCCGGGTCGAGTTGAGCCTGACTCTACGCTCCAGCCGCGGGGGCCATCACAGTTTCCGGCTGCCCCCAGGAGCGGAAATTCAGACCCTGGCTGTCAACAACCAGACCCAACCCATCAGCTCAGCCCAGAGCGACCAAGGACCCCTGGTGACCATTCCCCTGGTCCCCGGCGAACTGCGGGTGGAGCTGACCTGGCTCTCCCCCGAGAAGCTGACGACCTTAACCCGGATCCCCAAACTAGACCTGGGCCTGGAAACCGCCAACATCACCATCACCGTGAAAGCTCCCGAGGACCGCTTTGTCTTGCTGGCGGGCGGGCCAACTCAGGGGCCGGCGGTTCTTTTCTGGTCCCTAGCCGGGGCTCTGCTGATTCTCTCCGCCCTCCTGGCCAAAACCAAACTGACCCCCCTGGGGCTGATTTCCTGGTTTCTCCTGTTTATCGGCCTCTCCCAACTAAATCTCCAATCCGCCTTCCTGGTGGCGGGCTGGCTGCTGGTTCTGGGGTTACGAGGCAAACGCAACACCATTAAATCCCCGGGCCTGTTCAATCTGGCCCAGATAGGCCTCTTCATCTGGACCATCATCGCCCTCGCCCTGATTTATCAGGGACTCAAGCACGGTTTGCTGGAAAATCCCTCCATGCGCGTAACCGGCAATGGCTCGTATGGGACCAATCTGATCTGGTTCCAGGACCGGGTAGCCGGAGCTTGGCCTCAAGCCTGGTGCTTGACGATGGCTAACTCGGTTTACCACTATATAATGCTAGCCTGGGCTTTATGGCTGGCCATCTCCATCATTCGCTGGCTGGTCTGGGGTTGGAAGTCTTTCTCGGCCAAGGCTCTGTGGAAGTCCTCCCCGCCGCGCCCCAAGCCAGGCCCCAAAGGCCCGACCCCTCCCAAGGGGGCGACCTCAGACCCCGCGACTGGGGTCGCGACCCCTGAGCCCGCCGCGGTCGCGACTCCAGAGACGCCGGTGAGCCCAGCCCCCGCCCCGCCGACTGGCGACTCCCCAACCACCAGCCCGGCTGGGGCCGGGAGAGAGGAAGTTTAAACGTGTCTCTGATCATTATCAGGCCCCTGGCCGAGATCATTGAGGAGCTGGATCTGATCCTACCGTTAAAAGATAGGACCGAGACCGGAGACATTGGGATCTTCCTTGAGGAAACGCCCCGGCTTAACGTGGCCGCCACCTTTGCCCTGGTGGTCCAGTTGGTCCCATTTGAGCTCAAAGACCAGAGCCTTTTTAAAGTGGGCCTGTGCTTATTGGAGATGCCCCTGACCTTCCGCTACCTGGCTTTAAAAAAGGAACACCTGACCGGGCGCGAGATCTTTATGGTTAAAGAGCGCCAGCATTACCTCAAGGCGATCAACCTGGATCTGGTAGTCTCGGACACTCCCAATTGGGAAAAGGCCCTGGAATTTGTGGACTCCAAGCCCGGGGAGCCGCCCCTCTTTGAGAGCCTAACCGACTCTGACGATGAGCCAGACCCCACTCCGCCGCGACCGAACCTGACTCTCGTCAAGTAAACGCTCATGAGGCCAGCCTCACCGCCGCGCGTGGGAAACAGCGAAAATTTTTCGCCGTTATTTTTAGATACTTACGTCTTGTTTCCCAGAACGCGGAAGGCTACGCTCAGGGCGGCGATAGCGCGTGTTGCTCAGGAACCCCGTGGCGTCAGAATCTGGCCCAAAGTAAACTCTTCTGACGGATGCGGCGAGATCTCCAGTCCTCTCCTCCTGCAAGAGATCGTGGCCCAGGTGGACGGCGGTGGGCAGCCAAAAGCGCGACCCCGCGTCCAGATCGGAGAAGTCGGATAGACTCTTGGCGCCTAGGATAAGGTCGAACAACAAAAGCCATTTGGCTGGAGGCGGAGACTAAGGAGGGAAAGAGGTTACTCTGAAGAGAGGGCGTCGATTCTGACATTCCCCTGACTCAGAGCCGGATTTGGGGAGATCCAGGTGAGAAAGGTCAGCGCGTTGGCGTTCCGCTGGCGCCAACGAATTTAACGCGAACAGGGAATCAATCTGGGAAGCGTTTCCACGCCTCTGAAATAACTCAGAATGGGCAGCGTTAGTAGCCAGGGAGGAGCCTCGCTCGGGGGAAGTTCGAAAAAACTTTCCCCTATCACAACCTGGTATTGTATATTAATAATATATTAATTAAATTTTTCAAAGAAAAAAACAAACGCTTAGAGCTGATTATTGGTCGTTTGAAGAGATTGGGCAGAAAAAAACTTCTAAACTAAAGTCAAGAAAGGTAGCGGTCCCTCTAATGCCGCTAGAAGGATGATCGCCAGCGCGGCGAAGCGACTATTTTAGCTCTCTGACAGCTTTCTGACCAATCCTGACTTCCACGCCCCGCCCCCAGCAGATGGCCATGCCAATTCCCTGGACTTCATCCACCTCCTCAAGCAATTGAGGGCAATACTTTTCTATTTGCTTTTCTCCATTAGAAAGCAAGGTCTCAAAGGATTTATTTATAGCGTCCTCTGATTGGGTTGGGTCAAACTTTAAGCGCTTCAATTCTATCAGGATCCCTTTACGGCCGTCATTGAGTTTGAAGAACAGGTCCAAACGCCCATGTCTGAGCTCGTCATCCGCCAGATACTCCGCAGTTCGCTCTGAATCGATTTCATCAATACCAATAACATTCAAGATGACCCAGATGGCGAGATGGAAGGTTCTTTCGGTAAGCTCACTAGACGTCAGGGGCAGGCTCCTGGATAATTTTGTCAGAAGATTTTTTAAAGCCGCGGGGTCAGGCGCGTCAAAAGCCTCAATCAGCAAAAAACCGAAATCATTAAGATTGCCAAGCTTATCGGCCAAGACCGTGGACATGGCAAAAGACTCGTAAGCTTGCCGAACTTCCTGGTTAGGTATTTTAAGATTGTAGCTATCGCCAGCATTGTCATTGGCTAACAGTTCCCACCGCCAAGTCTGGAGAAGACTTTCACCTCTTAGATAGCGACCAGGCCAGGCGCGCAAAAAAGCCGGTCGAGTCCAAGACCCGACCGGCAAAATGCGTTACCCTCTGTTTGTTCAGTCGTCAGGGCAGAGGATCGAGTAACCCCTCACTCATAATCGCCTTAGGCAACTGAAAGCCGGTGTTAAAGACCTCGCGCCAGGAAACAATGGCGTTGGTTACCATCTCGTCGGTGGAGACCTTACCATCTATCGTGGCGTTAGCTGTGGTAGTGGCCCGGACTATAAGCGAGCCGCCAGCCTGGACCAAAACGGCGGCCGAAGGTTGACCATCGCCGGTGGAAGCGCCGCCGGGAATGATCAACTCTTCAGCCGACTCCCCGCCAGTCGCCTGACTGGTCACCCCACCGGACTGGGTGACCAACTTAAACATTTTGGCCAGATAAGGAGCCGCCAAACCCGTGAAAGGATCCACGACGTACATGAAGCCTTGGCCAGTGTCCCCGCAAGCGCTGCCGCCTGGGGCGTAGGTGGTTAAGGCCAGGACGGACCTGCCGGCGCCCAGGCTGGTCACTTGGGGTTGGGTGAGGGCTATCTCGCTTAAGTTCTGGTTCAGCAGGAACGAGCCCAGATTGAGCTTTCTCTTGTAACCAGCTTTGTTCGAGGTGGCCAGATAATTGGTCAAATATTCGTAGGCGACCCGACCAAAATCGGGAAGACCGGCGACATCCTCGGATTTATAAACCAGGCCGTTGGAGACATCAAGCAGATCCTCAACCTTCTGGGTTTTAAAAGTCAGAAGCCCGTTTTTAAGCTCTTCCTTGACACCAAAAATATATTGCTCATGGTTTTCCCGGCAGGCCAGGGTAGCGCTTTTAGCGCAAGGAGACAGATCCGCCTCGCTCCACAAGCGACCAGTGCCAAAAAAGACCCAAAGATTGCCCTGGTAGTCGAAAGCCGAGTTGACCGCCCCAGTCACTGGCCTATCGACGGAAATAAACGGCTTTAAAGACCATTGAGACAACGATAGAGGCAGACCGTCGGTAGTATCTGGATCGTCATCGGCGGCCGAGACCATCTGCAGGCGATAGACGCCACCTTTATCCAGGCAGTCGCCATCCCGGGAGATGGTCAGGCCATAATAGATGACCTCATCGTGCCAAACGCCATCTTGGCCGCCTTTAAGAGGCAGCGGGACAAAAGGATCATTGAAGAAGCTATTCTCAGCTCCTTCCTCTTCCACCACTAAAGTTTTTAAATGCTCGCCGGTCTTCGCGTTCAGGATGAACAGCCTAGCCCGCTGAGAGCTGTTGCCCTTATAGGGAGAAACGCTCGAGACCTCCAATTTTCCCTGGCTGTCAACTTTATCCGTAGCCGGACCGCTGGGCAGAACCGCGTACCATTCCCCGTTACTGGTAACAACTGTCGGCAGGCCCACGCTCAGGCCCAGCTCCAGTGAGCTGAAGCGCCAAAGAACTTTCGGAGCGGCGTCTGGGTCAGTGACGTCCAGAGCGAAGACCTCGGAATAAAAGTTTTTCGGGGAACTAGTCGTGGATTCAGGACTCTCGATGGGCCGCCCCCCGAGCCGGAGGCCGCAGATGAGGATAGTGCGCCAATCGTTGCCGCCGAAATAAATGTCCGCGATCAAAGGCTTCATGTCCACATAGTAGGAGTGAGAGTAAGCGAGATCGGCCAACCACTGCAGATGCGGCAAGGCCGCGTCAGGTATCAGGGCCCACAGTTCCTGGCCCAAATCTTTGTCAGCGGGGTCGTAGCCGGCCTGGCCCTCAAGAAGAGAGCCGAATTTACCCATGTTCACAGCGTGAAGAAATCCGTCGTTGCTCCCAAAATAAGCCACCTGCCGCCTTGTGGCCTTGGCGGCCTTGAAGGCGGAGTAGGTTCGGTCATTGTAAATATAGTCGTAATTAAACGGGGGTTGGCCCACAATGACCGGCTTGGAGTTGATGATGTCGCCCAACCGCCAGGTGATCTCCGGGGGTGAGTAACCCCAAGGGTTGTCCATTTGCCGACTCCGGAATTCCGGATAATCATAACCCCGGATATAACGGATAAGCCGCTTGGTCGCCTCGAGCTTGGCCGGGGCGGTGGTAGTGGGGTAAAGGACACTGGCGTAATTGTCATGAAGCATATATTTATTCAACTCAATGGCCGTTTCTGAATCCTCATTGAAGGGAAAAGCTTCGTCAATATTCGGAGAAATATAGTATATATTTCTGGTTTCCGGGGAATGTTCTGACAGATAACGACCTACGTCCCAGATGGCTTTAATCTGGTGGATATTGTTAGGTTGATCGAGGATAACGTCCTCAATAATTTCCCCTTTTAAGTCTATTTTGCATCGGCTGATTGAATTACCTTGTATATAGCAGGCTGGCGGTGGATCCGGTGGACTCAAAACGTTATTGAAAGTCAGAACACTGTTATCAGAACCCAGATAATTTTCACCTGTCTCGCTGTCATTTTCTCGTAAGTTACCATATTTGTCCACAAACAGGGCGTAAACCGTGCCCACCCAGTTAACCGTCTTATTGGGGTCGCTGGGGCTGACAAAAGTAGGATAAAACGCGGTCTGAATAGAGATGCCGCCGCTCAGGACGGAATTGATTGAGGCCGATGTGGACGTGCCGGTGGAAACCGACTTGGCGATATTCCGGAAAGCCTCTTCCAGTTTGGTAGGCAACTCGGAAATATTGTCTGCCTGGAAGTAGTTATTGGGTAACCCGTCTGGCCCTTCCCACTCTCCACGGTCCGGCAAACCATTGCTGTTGTTATCCTTGAACCCACCATATTTAGCGGCTAACAGAAGGGGAGCTTCAATATAGTCGCCAGCTGAGTCTGGATTGTTGGAAAACTCGAAAGTTCTGATATTGGCTTCGGAGATGGGATCAGAAACGTCATATTGTCCCCAGGCGTTGGAGAACGCTTGGTTGCACTTTTCGCCTTTATCCGTGGCCGAGTCTTCGCCATAACCTTTGAGCCAGTGACAGGTTGGGGGAGTCGCGTACAGAGACATGCCATAATTGTGCCCAACGTCCATGTAGGTTCCATCATGGGTGCTGCCGAAAATGCTGTAACCCATCGACATGCTGCCCCCGGTTCTGGCTCGGAAGCGCCAGGATCTGATGGCCAGTCCGACCACCTCGCTGGTCGGAATATCGAACCCATCAGCTCCCTGACTCTTGAAACCGTAGTAAATTCCGCCTTTGAGTTTCAGAGCCCCGGAGGCTCTACTGTTATTGGCGAAGTCAAATTCTTTGTTTAGATCTCTATTAGGAGAGCTGGCTGTTGTCAGAAGATCCACGGTGTATTCCACCATCGCGTCCATGTCCCAGTCTCCACCGCCACCCTTGTCAGTGTCCTGAAAATTTACCCGAATACTAACATGGTAAGGCATACCCTTCTTGTCGACCCACCAATTTTCTATATAATAATTGATGAAACTGAAGATTTTTTTTTGTGAGGTCACCGAACCTGGCAATATGGAAATTTTCTTGATCACTTGACCACTGCTGTCGATGATGGGAAAATCCAGAGTAGGATAAGTTGGACTCATAGTCACCGTATAGATGTCCAGGCTCTGTTCTCTATCGCCCACGCCAAAATTATGGGTATGGGCGAAATAGGCAACCGCCGCGGCGCTATAAGTGCCCTCAAACGCCGGTCCGTAGGGGCACAGACCATTGACCTCGCTGAGAGATTTTAACTTTTTTGGTCGGCAATCGTCATCTAATTGATTTGCGGTTGGTTTTGTTGAGTATAAAAGTAACTGCCCATTGTTCAAGCCTTCCCAAGTAGTGATTCTCTGTAAGTATGTGTCCATATTGTAATTGGTCAACGGGCTTGGGTCTGTAATGCCTCTCAGAACATCCATTTTCAGATCATTTGTTGACGCGTTGACAGCGTCATTCCCGTCATAATCACTGTACTTTTCCGAGATGAGCAGAATAATCGGTTTGGAGCAATCTCCTCCCGCTGAAAGATCAGGAATATCTTTCCAGTTTTTTTTATACTCAGCGTTATTACCAGAGTTAGCGGCGGGAATATTGTTATAAGCGTTGTAATTCACTTCGCTCGCTGGAACGAAGGCCGAGGTAGGCCCTATTGACGCAGCGTTTGATTTTCCGCTCAACCGGATGAAATATCTGACTCCCTCATACAGCATTTCGCCTATAGGGTTACCCCAACTGGAGTTATTGGCGTATTGTTGGCCGGTGTTGTTAACAACAACCGCCCCAGACAGCCTGAAAGTATCCAATGCCCAGATTAACCCCCCCTTCTTAATCTGACCTGTCGTCAGATCCACAGCTTTATTGATGTGGTCAATGTGATTCCTCAGAACGCCACCCTTGATCCTGGTGTCCTCCGCGTAACTACCAGATAGAAGCCCAAAGTACATTTCCCCGTTTTCCCCATTTTTCTGGAGAAGCCCTACTGGTTTAACATCTCCGTTTGGGTATTTACGGCACTCTTCGCCAGCCCCGATATTATTCTTTTCACAAACCTTGACTTTAACACCATAGGCTCGAATGACTCTTTCTGTCCCAACGCTGGAGTTGACGGTTGTTTTGAGGGCGTATTCCGTTGATGGATTAGGGGACTCCGACAGAACCCAGTCATAAAAACGTCCATTCAGGCCAGTATACGTTCTTTGAAAAATTGATTGATCAGCGTTCAAAATATACTCAAAAGCCGCGAAATGGTCGGATTTGTATGCATAGGTATTTTTGACTCGGGCAAAAAAATGACCCTTGCCTGAAGCCGGTTTGGGAAACGGGGTGTACTTGGAAATGTCGTAATAAGCGTTCAGCGGTGTTTCGCTGAACCAGCGATCGTCCGACAGAACATCGGCCCCCCAGGTATTGGAATCCCGAGTAACCAACGAGCCTTCCAGAATAGTTTCGTCTAGTTTGTCAACCTTCCGGGTTCCACCATAAAGAACCTTTCGGATCACATCCATCTTGCTGGTAGTCAGAAAGTTGAGCCAGTTGCCGCTAAACTCGCCCCCAAAACCAGCGTGTTCCGACTGACAGATGCCCGCGACTGAGCGCGCCGCTGGAATCTGATTGCTTAAAACGTTATTCAACGCGTTATCGCGCTTGGTGTCCAAAGTAGTCTGATCCTCGTCCTCAATGGTCGGCCCGGACCTTTGAAAATAACCTTCAGGATCCCCGGCGCGGTTCACATTTCCCACGTATTTATAACAGGAATAGGAATCAAAATACCCGGAGTAAATAGCCCTGGGGTTGAAGCTGGTGTCAATCCGCCCGTCGCCGTCTATGTCGATTACGCCAGCGTACGCCTGCTGAAACATTTTATAGTCTTTGGACAGGACCAGTAGAACCCTGGGGATCATCCGGTAAGTCGCCATAAACGGTGTAGATTGGTAGAGCGATTTTTCAGGGGCGACCGCGGACAAACTGGCTGGCGATAAAAGGCTAATAAGAAGGCTCGCCAACAGCGGAACCATTATAAAAAATAATTTTCTCGTTTTTATCATAAAATCATCCAATCTTAAGCTGTTTGTTTGTGAAAAGCCCAATAAACTAAATTTTTTACTAATAAACTAAATTTACTTGTCTTATCATTTATAATAAACTATCATTTATAGCCCCTTTGACGCCGAATAGCCCGGTCACCCCGGTGGGGAGCCCGAATCACAAATACTCCCGCATAATAATGTTGACCACGGATTGAGGCCCGGTCAGGTCAGCCGCCAGATTGGAAGTGGCGCTACCTTTGACAGTGATCACCATGTCCACCGGCTGGGTCGGGCCGCCGGACTGATCGTATTTGTCAACGCCTTGCCTGGAAAAACCGGCGATGGGGGTCTTCTCCACGTTAATGGAGATGACCGACGTGGCCACCACCTGGTCGTTGACTTTGAAGCTTAAATAAGCCTCATTGGGGGGGGTGTCGCTGCCCACGCCCACCTCCACGTAGCGATC
>JAISMU010000081.1 GCA_031276635.1 Deltaproteobacteria bacterium
CTTTTCGCGGATCGTTATGAGGAAACTCTCCAGGATCTCATAGCGACAGAACAGATGAAGCCAGGCTCCACCATCACCGATTTAAAAGAAACTATCTTAAAATGGTATGATGGTTACGTTTTTGATTGGAAAACACCATTTAATGAATCTTCTTTAGATAAGGTAACCAGGGTTTTAAACCCTTTTTCCATCAATAATTTCTTCAATTACCGTTTATTTTCCAATTACTGGTTACGGTCTGGGCCACCAACTTTTCTAGCCAAGCTCATTGCCCAAGACCCTGACTCTTTTGTTCTGAACAATCTTCCCCGTGGCGACCAGGAGACTTTGACCGGTTTTCCTCTTGATCCTATCGACCCGATTTCCTTGTCATTTCAAACGGGCTATTTAACCTTAAAGAGTGTTTCTTTGGCCAACCAAGAGCCGTATAATTTCAAGATCCCGAACCTGGAAGTCGAAATCGGTTATCCAAAAGCTTTTTTTCAGACATTTTTCGGTCAGATTAGTAAAAAAATTATGTTTGAAAATGCGCAAAAATTCAAAAAAGCGATTATTAATAGAGACTATTCCGCTATTGAAGAAATCATTGGAGTAGCTTTAACTAAAGTATCATCTGATCAACACATTTCATTAGAAAAACTCTATCATTATATTATCAAAATATATATTTATGCCTTACAAATAGATGTGAGACCTCAGGTAGCGTCATCTATGGGTCGCTCAGATTTGGACTTGGTTTTGCCAACTGGTCATTATGTTATTATAGAAATAAAATTTGAAAAAGATTTAAGCAAGTCTCCTATAAAAGCAACTTCGAGCAAACATAATAAAGCTATGATTTTGGCTCAAAAAGCTTTAGATCAAATCGCTACTAAAGAATACTCTAAACAATATCGCTTATCTGCCAAAGAGACAATTGAAATGGGTATCGGTGTTTATGGCCGCTCAACAGTTGGGGTAAAATTTGTGGAATTAAAAAAATAAACCGCGGACATTGAGACGGCTTTTCCGTAAAATAACAGTAACTACTGGAAATCACACGAAAATTGCCACATGGCCAGGCGGACGACCTTGCCGTTGAGCAACGGAGCCTGAAATAACAGTCAGCTCTCGTAGAGCCCTGAGTTTCGTGACCTGGGGTGAGGGCGCCCCCTCATGAGCGTTTACCCCAATTTTTCCATGATTGACCGTTATTCCAGGGCAATTGGTTTTGAGGTCAAAATTGCCACTTTTCCTGACCGCTACCTGGCCCTGGCGCTAACCTTGACACTTCCCCTCGGGAATCACCGCCTCAACCAAAGCCGGGAAAATCCCCAAGAGTTAGTTTTTCGAGCCGACCGCAGGCTCTCGTCCGGCGTGGGCTGGAATTTTTAGCTATTTTTCCGATTATTTTCTGAATTATTTCGCGGATTCATCTCCCGTTTTTTTTAGTTATTAAGAAAGCCAATTGAGGAAATAGCCAGACCTAATAGGCGAATACCCTTACCTAAATAGTTTAATTGAGACGTTGTAAAAATAAAGAATTCTGGGCGAATTATAGAGCTTTTTTTAGCCAATAAGGCGCGATCCCCTTATATTGTGTATAATGCGCCCAGCTCTGGAAATCGCCTCTTCATGTTCGCGGCTCAGGGATCTCTTTGGATGATCCGAAAGAGAGACAGGCGTGATCAAAGTCAAGCGAATCGGGCTGACCTTCTGGGTCTCAGCCGTTATGGTTATTCTCTTTCGCTCTCCGGCCTGGGCCTGGGATTTTCAAGAGGGCGACATCCTCTTTCAGGCCATGAACACTTCCCAATCCCTGGCCTTGGTTATGGCCACGGGCTCAGAGTTCACCCACTGCGGGATTGTTTTCAAAAGCGGGGACAAGTTTTACGTGTACGAGGCGGTCGGGGCCACGGTCATGACGCCAATCGAAAAATTCATTGAGCGTAGCCAGGGCCCAGTCGTTCAGACCCGTTTGCGCGATCCCTCTATTTTAACCCCTGAGGCCTTGGTCAACATGAAGAAGGTCGGGGCGGTTTTTGACCATAAGCTGTACGACTTCCACTTCATGTGGTCTGACGATCGAATTTATTGCTCCGAGCTGGTTTACAAGATCTACGAAAGGGGCCTGGGTCTGGAGTTGACTCCCTTGAAACATTTCCGGGATTACAACCTTAGGCACCCGGCGGTGAGGGCTCTGATCGAAAAGCGCTTTAAGGGGAAAGGGCCGTTGGAGGAGATGAATGAGCTGGTCGTGGCTCCGGTCGATCTGCTGAACAGCGTTTACCTGGAGGAGGTGGCCAGGATACCGGGCGGTAATGGCCGCGGGCAATAACTGGCCTGGAGCCGCCGGCGGGATCAGTCTGGGGGGGGGCCAGTTGGCTCTGGGTAGCTAAATTTTTATTAAAAATAGTAATTATTAAAATTTAACCGAAAATTTGCCAAAAAAATGATATATAAACAAAATAAATTTGACAAAGGGATCCGGCCTTTAAACCCGAAAAAGACTAACAGTTATTCTGGGTTTTGGCCGCTCCCTCTCAAAAAAAGATATTGTTTTTTGGCCAAGTAGATGATATTATAACTAGAATATTGTTTTGATTTTTTTGGCCAGTTTAAGCGTTTCCATGTTGAGGTCGCTCTCTTTGATCAGGCCTTTTGGCGACCTTGAGGCTTTTTGATTTCACGCTCGGGCGACTCAGCTCGCCATATTTTTGAGTCGGGAGATTATCATGCTTTGGTCCAAGAGCCTGGAGACAGGCATTCCCAAAATTGACGAGCAGCACAAGGAGCTTTTCCGGCAGGCTGACGTGTTGGTGGATCAGTCCAAGGCCGACCGGGTGGAGTCGACGCTGAATTTTCTCAAGGATTACGTGGCCAAACACTTTTCCGATGAGGAAGCCTTTCACCGGAGCAGCAATTACCCCAAGGCCGACGCTCACAAAAAGCTGCACATCGAGTTCACTGGCGGTCTCAAGAAGAAGGTCGAGGAGTTCCAGAAGTCCACCAACAAGTCCTCCATCATCCTGACCATCAACTCCATGGTTATCAACTGGCTTAAAGAGCACATCATGCGCCATGACAAGGAGTTCGCGACCTACTACATCCAGAAGCAGCCGCCGCGGCCTTAAGTCCCATGCCCTCATCCTCGCCTCAAGCTGTCTTGGAGGCTCCAGTCCAGGAAGAGAGTCTGCGGAGCCTGGTTTGTGGCCAGGAAGTTCTGCTTCAAGGCCAGATAATCGTGGCCCGGGACCAGGCTCACCGTCAGCTGGTCGCCTTGATTCAGGCGGGCCAGAAGCTGCCGTTTGAGCCCGAGGGGCAGGTCATCTATTATATGGGCCCTTCCCCAGCCCAGCCTGGCCGGGTGATCGGGTCAGCCGGGCCGACCACCAGCGGGCGGATGGACCCTTTTACCGAGCCTTTGCTGGCTCTGGGGGTCCGGGCTCTGGTCGGCAAGGGGCGCCGGAGCCCGGCGGTCAAGGCGGCTATGCTGAAAAACGGGGCGGTTTACCTGGCCGCGGTCGGGGGAGCCGGGGCGGTTTATGGCCAAGTGGTCAAGAGCGTGGAAACGCTGGCTTGGCCGGAACTGGGCCCTGAGGCTCTGTTGCGGCTGACCGTGGCGGCTATGCCGGTGGTGGTCATCAATGATTTGGCCGGGGGGGACCTGTACGATAGTGGCCCTTTGGCCTGGCGGCTTTAACCTCGAAGGGGGAGTTTATGCGTTTGACCGGCGCGGCCAGGAAACAGAAAAACATCTTAACCGACTTGGAAAAGCTGGCCAAAAGCGTGGGCCTGAAAGTGTCCACGGGTAAACTCATTTACGCCGGTCTCAAACTCAAAAGTGGTCAATGCTCGCTGCGTCAGGAGCCTTGGCTGATTGTGGACCGGACTCAGCCGTTTGAGGAGCAGGTTGAGCTTTATCGGCAGGCTTTTGACAAAATTGGCCTTGAGCCTGGTCAGATTCCCGCGAAACTCAGGGAAGTCCTGGGCTCGGCTCAGCTCTTAAGCCCGGCTCAACCAGCTTGAGACCGCGGGATTTAGGCCGCGTCGCGGCTCAAACTGGGTCAGGGCCGAGGCCTTTAGGGTTAATAGCCGGGCTTTCGGGCCTGTTTTTAGCCAAAAAATTGTTTTTTTGTTGAAAACCCTCCCGGCTGGCTCCGGGTTTTTTTTTACCCCCAGCGGGCGCTGACCTGGGGCCGTCGGAGCTGAGGCTCGCGAGGGAGCCGCGTAGTCTGGCCTCGCGGAAAGTCTGGCCGCGTCAGCTCCGGGCCAATAGTCTGGCTCCCCCGGCGGTCCCGCGTTGGGGCGGTCGGTCGGGCTGTTTTTAATTCTCCCCCAGAAAGCCAACACCCCCTAGAGCCGGAGTCGGCCAGCCGGAACGGTTGGGGCGCGAGAGAAGTTCTTTAATCTAATCAATGGCTAGGAGAGGTATATGGCTCAGGCGCGAGGCAAGAAGACGATCTGGTTGGTCTCGCTGGGCGCGATAGTGGCGGCGGCGTTTTTGGTTTTTTTTCTGACCTCGCCCTCAACCGAGGATCTGTCGGAGGCGCGGCGGGCTCGCCGCGGCGGGACCCAAATTCCCCCCACCCCAGACTCGGCCCCGCCGGAGCGGGCCCAGCCGGAAAAGACCCAACCCAGCGAGCCCCCCCTTCCGGCCAATTGGCCTCAACCCTCCAATATCAAAGAGGATTTCCACATTGGGCTCGTGACCGGGGCCGAGAATCAGGGAGAGGACGAGGCCGTGGCGGTGCGACGGCTGGAAAACCTCTATGGCCAGGCGGACCAGGGCGGTCGGCTGCGGCACGTCACTTTGCCGGATAATTTCATCGGGGACCTGGAGACCACCATCAGCCGGGTCGAGGAACTGGCCGCGGATCCCCTTATGCGGGTTATTGTGGTTAACGAGGCGGTGCCGGGAGTGGCCGAGGCCTTTCGGAAGATCCGGGCCAAGCGCCCGGAGATTTTTCTGCTGGCCGCCGAAAGTCACGAGGACTTGAAACTCATCTCCGAGACCTCGGATGTGGTGGTCGGCAATAACTTTCTGGTCCGGGGCTATCTGATTCCCCACACGGCCAAGAAATTGGGGGCCAAGACTCTTGCCCACATCTCTTTTCCCCGCCATATGGTCAATGAGTCCCTCGCCCGTCAGCGAGCCATCATGGAGGAGGCCTGTCGGGAGCTGGGGCTGACCTTTGTCTTTGAGAACTCCCCAGATCCCCTGGGCGAGGCGGGGGTCAAGGGAGCTCAGGACTTCATTCTGGAGTCGGTCCCCAAATGGCTGGAGCGTTATGGGCCCGAGACCGCCTTTTTCAGCACCGACAACTCTCACGCCGCCCCCCTCATCCGACAAGTGATCAAGCTCGGGGGTTATTTTGTGGAGAGCGCGACCCCCTCGCCTCTGGCCGGCTATCCTGAGGCCTTGGCTCTGGACAAGAAACTGTTGGGGGACGACTGGGCGGCCGATCTGGAGCGGATCGAGAAATCCCTGGTAAATTTCCAAGCGGCCGGGCGGCTCGGTGGCTGGGCTTCCTCATCAAGTTACGGTCACTCCACCGCCTTGGTCGAGTTCGGTCGGGAGCTGGTTCTGGGCCAGGCCAAGAAGGGGGATTTTGGGGTCTTGCTGAAATGCTATGAGAAGTTTTCCCCCGGGGTCAGGTGGCGCGGGGAGATATATTTAGAACCCGAGGGTCAGGCTCTGCCCAACGTCTTTTTGGTCTATCAGGACACCTATGTTTTCGGGTCAGGGTTTGTTGGCAACTTTGACTTGGACATTCCGGCCAAATACAAGTCCGGCGACAGCGACCGCTTTTTCCGCTCTTCGGCGGTCTACCATATCGGGGTGGTGACCGGCACCGAGGACCAGGGAGGCGAGGACTTGATGGGGGCCCTGGAGATGGAGCGGCGTTATGGCCGGGTCGAGGAGGGGGGCCTCATTAAGCGCCTCACCTATGGCGATGACCTCCTTGAGGACCCGAAGAAGGCCGCTGACCTCATCGCCTCCCTGGCCGAGGATCCCTTGATGAAGGTTATTGTGGTTAACCAAGCCTTGGATGGCACGGCTGAGGCTTTCCAGCGCGTCAAGGCCAAAAGGCCGGACATCTTCTGCCTGGCCTCCGAGCCCTTTGAGGAGGCGGAGCTCATCACGGCGGCCGCGGATCTGGCCATAGCCACCGACTATGTCTCTCGGGGTTACCTCATCCCTTACTCGGCCAAGCTCTTGGGGGCCAAAACCTTCGCTCACCTGTCCTTTCCCCGGCATATGGAGATGGAGACCCTCAAAATCCGCAGCCTGGTCATGCGCCAGGCTTGTCAGGACCTGGGCTTGGAGTACGTGGAGGTTGAGGTTATCGATCCCATCGGTCCCCAGGGGACGGAGGTCGCCAAAAGCTTCATTCCCCAGGTAGTGGGGGAGCTTTTGGCTAAATATGGGCCAGAGACTTCTTTTTTCTGCACCAATGACGCCCTGACTGAGCCCCTTATCCAGGAGGTGGCCAAAAAAGGTGGGATCTTTGTCGAGGCCGACATCCCCTCGCCCCTGATGGGCTACCCCACCGCCTTTGACTTGAGGGTGGAGCCCATTGTCGGCCAG
The DNA here is from genome assembly GCA_031276635.1 of Deltaproteobacteria bacterium. Lineage (GTDB taxonomy): Bacteria > Desulfobacterota > Desulfarculia > Adiutricales > Adiutricaceae > JAIROO01. The sequence continues at coordinate 6,572 of JAISMU010000081.1, forward strand.
TGGACCCAGGTTTTGAAGGCCGTGGAGGACGCGGTGGTCGAGGCCGGAGGTTCGGGGAGGCTCGGGGCCTGGGCTTATCCTCTGGGGTTCAGTGAAACGGCCGGGCTGGTGGAGTTTGGCAAACTCCTGGCGGAGGGTCGGGCCAACATCCACGACACCCAGGCCTTTCTGGAGGTGCTGGATAACCTCTCCCCTGGGGCCCGCTGGAACGGCAGCTATTATAACGATCCCAAAAGCGGCAAACCTCTGCGCAATTATTTTCTGGTTTTTCAGGACACTTACGTTTTTGGGCGGGGCTATATTGAAACCACTAAAATGGAAGTGCCGGAGAAGTATTTCTCCATTAACCGCTGAGCCTTGAGGGTGGTGGGGCCATGAAATTGAACGCCAAACCCAAGAGCTTGGGAAGTTCCCCCGAGGGATCCAAGTCAGGCGAGGAAGGGGCGGCCCAGCGAGGGACCGCCCCAACCAGCCGGGCCGGCCAGACCAGGGCGACCATCCCCTTTAAGCTGATTATTCTGGTGGTGGCCGCGTTTGGCCTCATGGACTTTTTAGCCTATTTTTACGTCAGCGGCGTGGTTAAGAGCCAGATTGAGCACTACAGCCGCGGGGAAATCACCCTTTACCAGAACTCCCTCAAATCCTTGATCCTGGCCCACGAGGCCGCCCTGCAACAGGCGGCGGCCACCCTGGCCCTCTCCTTTGACCGCCGCGACTCGGCTCAGGAGCACCAGAATATCCTCCGGTTTCTGACCACGGTTTACAGCAATCAGCCGGTCATCCGCGACTTGTTCATCTCCGTCTACGGGTACCTTGATGGGAATTTCGTGGATGGCCGGGGCCTGATTCCCGGGGAGTACTTCAACCCCAAGACGGCGGTCTGGCTGCGGGGGGCGTTATTAACGAACGGGGTTTTTCACTCCGAGCCTTATATTGATCCCCAGACCGACCAGGCGGTGGCGGCCGTCTCCATGGTTGTTTATGACCAGAAGGGCGAGAGCCGGGGAGTGGTGGCTCTGGACTTTTCCCTGAGCCCCATTCTGGACCAGATCCAGGAATATGAGCTGGGCGACTCGGGCTTTGGGTTCCTGACCGACAGCTCCTTCCGGGTCCTCTCCTTTCCTGACCAGGCTGAGGTCGGTCGGCAGCTGGACGAGGTCGAGGGGTTCGCCGGGCTCTCGGCTCAGCTCCGCGGCCTGGGACAGGAGGTCCTGATCGCCCGATTGCGGAGGGGCGCCCTGGATCACATCGGCTTTTTCTGTCGCCTGGAGAACGGCTGGTATCTGGGGGGCGTGGCTCCGGTCATGTTTTATTATCGCGAGGTCTCGCGGATGATCCCGGTGATTGGGGCCATCAGCCTGGCTTTGGCCATAATCCTGTCCGCCATTGTCTGGCGTCTCTCCAGGGCCCGGGACCACTCTGAGGCCCAGAGTCAGGCCAAGACCGCTTTGCTCGCCCGGCTCAGTTCCGAGGTCCAGGGGCCCCTGACCGCCATCCTTGGTTTGAGCGAGCTGGTCCAGCGGGACTATGGTCGACCCGAGGGATTGGGCTACCTGACTGAGATCCGCCGCGTCGGGGACAGCCTGATGGGGGTTTTCAGCGACCTTTTGGACTTCGCCCAGCCAGACCACGGTCGGCTCGCCCAGGTCGCCGAGCCGTATGAGGTCAATGAGCTTCTGACTGACCTTTTGATTAAGGCCGGCCTCACCCTGAAGGATAAACCCCTCACCATTGTCCCCGACATTGACAGGGAGCTGCCGCGGGTTCTTTTGGGTGACGCCCGTTTGGTTCGGCAGGTCTTGGATAACCTCATGACCAACGCCATTAAGCACACTCCCTCGGGTTTCATCAAGCTTTCGGCCCGGGGGCAGTCCCTCGCCGAGGATGAAATCCGGATCTTCTTCACCATTGAGGATAGTGGGGTTGGCCTGGATCGGGAGGATTTGGCCAGGGTTCTGGGGGACTACTTCAGCCACCCCCGAAACGCGGGCGAGACCGACCAGCTCACGGCCACAGGCTTGAGTCTTTCCCTGGCCAAGAGCCTCAGTCAGATGATGGGCGGGGACCTGACCGCTGAAAGTGAGCCGGGCAAGGGCTCGAAATTCACCGTTTTTTTTGTCCAGCGGATTAGCGACCCCACCCCCCTGGGGGACCTGGTCAATCTGGCGGGCGCCAAGTCCCCACCCAAACCGTTTCAAGCCAAGGGGTTCGCGGTTCTGGCGGTGGATGACATCGCCTCCAACCTGCGGGTTTTCAGCCAGCTCCTGGAGCCCTACCAATTTAATCTGACCACCTGCCTGACCGGGGAGGAGGCCAAGGAGCTGGCCCGCCACATCCGCTTTGAGCTTGTCTTTATTGATCACCAGATGCCGGGCTTGGACGGGGTGAGCGCCTTGCGGGAGATCCGGGCGATCAGCGAGCATTACCGGAAAGTTCCGGCCATCGCTTTCGCGGCGGCGGATCCTCAGGTGGAGGAAAACCTCCTCAGCCACGGGTTTGACGATTGCCTGGCCAAACCCGTGGCCGCCGAGAAATTGGCGGTCATCCTGGACCGCTGGGTCCCACTGCGGGCCCGCCAGACTATGAGAAGCCAGAGGCCTGATGAGGGTCAGAGCGTGTCGGCCAACGTCGCCTCTTTGACTTACCCCGGCTGGGACGTGGCTGAGGGCATTGAGCGCTGTGGTCGCAGTCAGGAGAGGTTTCTGAAAGTTTTGGAGGTATTTGTCAAAGACGCCGAAGAGCTGGAAGGTTTGTTGATTGAGCCGGAGGAGGCGGACCTGGCCGGGTTCTCGGAGTTGGCCGTGACCATCCACGCCCTCAGAAGCGGGGCCGCTTACGTGGGGGCGGGCCTGCTCTCCCAGGCGGCGGCCAGGCTGGAGACGGCGGCCAAGGAAAGGGACCGCCATTACCTGAGTCAATCTTTGGGCGCTTTCCGGGGGGAGCTGAAGAAGTTTGTCCGCTTCATCAGTCAGGCTTTGCGCGGTGGTTCCTCCTCGGCTCCGACCGGGGAAAAGCAGCGGGGATTTTAGGCGGGCGGTGACTGGTGGAGAAGGTTGGGCGGGGGTCTCGTAAACCTAGTACCTTGTCGTATTTATAATGGCGGATATAGCCTTTTTAACTTAATCCGTGCATCTGCAGTTTTAAACTGCCAATTAATGGTTTTATTTTTGTTGTTACGATCAGATTGCCAGACTTTAATCTCTTTTTTTAACGTGTTTAGATCAGGAATCCTTCGAGATAAACATTGGCCCTTAAGCGCGCTAAACTCAATTTCCGCCATGATTAAGCCAACTACCATGTTTTCGAGTGTAGCATATGTCGAGTTTAGAGACTAATTTACGAGCTTCTTCAGGCGGAAACGCTGAATACAGTGACCAATCAACATGTGTATTTAAGTTGTCCATTACTAACGTAATTTTTTCAGCGTTATCGTATTTTGAGAGAACATCTTTGATGAAATGAGCCCAGTCAAGTCTCGTCCTGGATTCGGTTATTTTCAAATCCCGTTTTCCAGTTAGAGGCTCTACCGCAACAAATATGTTTCCTGAATTCCGGGGTTTTTATGTTACCTACACAAATTTTACCCAAAGGCGAAAAAATTTATTTATCTTAAATTTTGCCATAAAATACTTTTTTAAATATAAATATACAATTTTAATCTATATTTATAAATTTTTACTTGCCTTAATCCAACTAGGTTTTTTGTGATTTATTAAAATTCCTCTTGACTTTTCTCTCCCTGTAGGTAACACTTTATGTTACCTACGAATATGGGAGGGGATAAATGAGTTGTTTCTTAAAGAGAACGGTTAAGGACAAGACCTATATCTGCTGCTCATCTTCATTCCGTAATGAGAATGGGAAGCCTGACAATAAAAAAGAAGTTATCGGCAAGATTGACTATCTCTTTAATAGAATTATCCTAAATAAGAAGTATTTGGCTTATTTAAATAATAAAAATATTGATATTGAAAATTTTATAAATGATCTTGAGTGCCACTTTGGCATTAAAAAAACTTTGCCTTTTGCCAATAATCAGCAAAATATCTTATTAGACAATAATATTTCTTCTTGTAATATTGATGAAGCTGACAATAATGATAAATTAGAGTTTTCACTTAATGATGTTAGTGAATGCAAGGTTATTAATTTTGGTTCAACCTATTTACTAGACCAACTTTGCAAAAAAATTGGTCTTTACAACATTTTAATTTCAATTTTCAATCAAAATGCTAATCAAATTTTAGGATTAATTTACTATTTAGTATCAACTGGCCTACCTTTAATGTATTGTGAAGAGTGGGCAGAAAACAATTTAGATAATATACCTTCTAAAATTATGGATTCACAAAGCCTTAGCATTTTATTACAACGTATTACAGAGACTAATAAGTCTATTTTCTTTGATAAATGGCTAGATTTACGTCAAGAAAATGAATATATTGCTTTAGATATAACATCAATATCATCTTTTTCAGACTTAATGGAAGATGTTGATTGGGGAAAAAACAAAGAAGATGATAAATTACCACAAATAAATTTATGTTTACTATTTGGAGAAACTTCTGGTCTGCCCATTTATTGCACTCATTATTCTGGAAGTATTACTGATGTTGTAACTCTTAAAAGTACATTAGAACAAATATCATTTTTAAATAATAGAAATTTTAAATTAGTTATGGATAAAGGCTTTTATAGCAAAAATAATATTGATTATTTAGTAAAAAATTTACCAACATATAAATTTCTTATTTCAGTACCACTTAAAGAAACATATAAAGAATTTTTTGATAATTTTGGCAATGATATTACTGAAGATAAATATAATTTATTATGTATGGACATGATAATACATGGAAAATTGTGTAAATTAAAATGGGATAATTATAAATTTTTAAATGCATATTTATATTACAACCCTCAGGTTTATTTAGACTCTAAAAACAAATTGTATACAACTTTACATACTTTAAAAAGACAATATGAACTTAATATAAATAATTATTATAATGATGATACATATAAGAATTTTTTTATAGTTTCAAAACGAAAAAATTTTAATAATACCGGAAAATATACTATACAAATAAATCATAACACTGTTAAAAATTCCCTTAAACATGTTGGCAGACTAGTTATATTAGGAAATGATAATTTAAATGTTAATGAAGCTCTTGAAATTTATAGATCTAAAGATGTTGTAGAAAAAGGATTTAAAAAATTTAAATCATCACTTGATTTGCGTCGAATAAGAGTTCATGATTGTATTCAATTATCAAATAAAGAGTTTATTTGTTTTTTATCTCAAATTATATTATCATATTTTGATAAATTAATGTCAGATAACCACTTATATAAAAATTATTCTTTACTAAAAGTTATTAATAAGTTTAAATCACTTAAATTAAAAGTTATAAAAGGTAAATATGTATTAAATCATTTATCAAAATTTCAAAAAGATATATTAAATACTTTTAATATTGGTTTTCCAACTTCAAATTCAAAATTACTTAAGTAAAAGTTCTAATTTATTTATTTATATTGTTAAATATTCCTTAAATAGTATATTTTTGATTAAATCAAAT
>JAISMU010000001.1 GCA_031276635.1 Deltaproteobacteria bacterium
CGGCGCCTCTTTAATTGTCAGATACCCTGCCTGAAATAAATAGGTAAACGCTTAAGTTTACTGAAATTAATAGCTTTTATATTTATATTATTTTTTTGCAACTCAATTATTTATAACAAATATTTTTAGCAAGTAAAATATCATTAATATAGTTGATATCGCCAAAATAATATAACTAATTACTTAATTTTTCAAAATATATAAATCTTAAACCTACCAAGGAGTAACAGTCAAACCAAGCCAAAATTTTCTTTTTCAGAAACTCTCTGGTCGAATCCATGGAACAGCCAGCCTTGTTTTAAAAGCTCTAAATTCGCCGCCAGATGAGCCAAGAAAAGAGAGTCAAAATCTTCCAGGGTAAAACCCCACCCTACTCAGCTTGCTTCCGCCCTCTCCGCAACCAATTCCGGCCCATTTTATCTGGCCCCAGCTCGTCGAGCCAATCCTGATCAAACCCAAAATCTGTCAAAAATGTTTGACTTTTCATTTCCCAGGGTGACCAATTTGTCAATAATTAATTTTTTGACAAATAAATATTTCAAGGGCCCAGTTAACTTTATCAAAAAAATGAGTTAATGAAATGTTTAACTCCAGATAATCGCTCATAAAATTGGTCAAATCCTGGGGGTAAAAAATTTTTTTGATCAGCTATTGAAATTGAGTTTCATTTATGATAATCTTCAGTCATAAATAATTCGACCCGCTCCCAGGCCAACTAAAGCCTTGGCCATTTCCTGGAGCGCCTTGAGGAGAAAAGACCTATGGCCAATATATTGATCGTTTACGGCTCCACCACCGGGAACACCGAGTGGGTCGCCACGCAGCTGTCCACTCAGCTCAAAGAGGCTGGACACTCAGTCGAGACCACCAACGCCAGCCAAGCCAAGGCGGAAGGCCTGTGCGTTGGACGGGATCTGGTTCTCTTCGGTTGCTCCACCTGGGGCCAAGACGAGATCGAGCTGCAGGATGACTTCATCCCCCTGTTCCAGGCCTTTGACAAGATAGAGGCCTCAGGCGTGAAAACTGGGGTTTTTGGCTGTGGGGACCAGGACTACACCCACTTCTGCGGGGCGGTGGACGCCATCAGCGGTAAACTCGGCGACTTGGGAGCTAAAATTGTCGGGCGCGGCCTGAAAATCAATGGTGACCCCGGCGACGCGACCGCGACCATCAAATCCTGGGGCGACTCGGTTCTGGCGGCCCTGTAGACGGCCAGATCAGCGACAACTTTACAGGTGGGCCCGCCACGAGCCTGGGGCCGCCATCTCCTGAAAGCGGGGAAATATCATGGACGCGGAAACCGCCCTTATCAAGATGTTCAATAATGTCTGGCCCCACCTGGGGGAGCGTGAGCGTCGCCTGGTCGCGGCCAGCGAGGCCAGGCGCATAGGCCGTTGCGGGATATCCATGGTCAGCCGGGCCTGCGGACTGTCCCGGGTTACCATCACCAAAGGTTTAAGGGAGCTGGATGAGGCCCCCCTGGAGGCGGGCAAAACCCGCAAACCCGGGGCAGGTCGCCCCAGGATGGAACGGCTGGACCCGGCTCTGTGGTCCTCCCTGGAGGAAGTTTTAGGCGAAACCCGCCGGGGCCAGACCGATCCGGCCCTGTTGTGGACCAGCAAAAGCACCCGCCAGATCGCCCGGGAACTGACTGGGGGCCGCCATCCTATCTGCCACGAGACCGTGGCCCAGATTCTCCGCAAACGCGGCTTCCGGCTGCAGGGCACCCGCCAAGCTGAGGCTGGCCAAAACGCCCAACGCCGCCAAGGACAGTTTCGGCTGATCAACCATCAGGTCAGCCAGCTCCTCCAAGAGGACAACCCAGTCCTTTTTGTGGAAACTCGGAAAAAGGACACCACCTGGCTCTGTCAGGAGCGCGACAATGGCGACTGCGCCCGGGGAGCCGAGGCCCAGAATCCCGACTGGCCGGATCAGCTCCTAGCCGGGGCTTATCCCGCAGGGGTTTTTGACCCTCGCCTGGCCCGGGATTGCGTCAACGTCGAGACAGCCTACGACAACATCGCCTTTACCGTGGACTCCATCTCCGGCTGGTGGGACCTTGATGGTCGCCGGATTTTCCCTGAGGCCAGGAAGTTGGTCATCATCACCGAGATCCCCGGGGCGGCGGCTCTGGCCACCTGGCGCCAGGAGCTCCAGAGGTTAAGCTCCTACGCCGGGGTCACGGTGGAGTTACTGCGCTTCCCCCCAGGCACCTCCAAGTGGAATCGACCGGCCTTCCGGCTCTTCTCCTTTACCTCCTCCCAGTGGCTGGGAGGGCCGGCCAAGGACTATGAGACCGTAACCCGCCTCATTGGCCAGAAGGAAGAGGTCCGGACCATGGCCTCAGGTCTGCGGCTGGACCACAGCCTCCATCGCCCTCGGCCCCAGACGGTGGGGGAAAAGGCCCAGGCGGATTTTGAGACAACCTGGAACTTCACCTTCGAGCCCGGTTTCACCGACGCGGAGTCGTTGAGCGAGGGCCTAGCCACGGCCATCTGAGAAACCCGGTCTTCCCCCTACCCTGGAGCTGGGCCAGCCATTGGGCTCGTTCAGCTCCTATAAATTTTATCTTAAAGTAGACTAAATAAGATTTAAAATATAAATTTTGCTCATAAATATTCTTCCAATTTTTAATTTTCCTCAGGTCAGCCTGAGGACCTTCTCGCCGTTGAGCCTCCTCCCTTAAATAGCCTATCCCAAATAAACCGCCTGCCTCCCCTCAAGGAGTTTCACCTCCCTAAGCCGCCCTCTGGGCGGCTTATTTCTTGCCCCCTGAGGAACAGCCTCGGCCCAGGCGACTCGCTGGCCGCGGCTCACC
>JAISMU010000026.1 GCA_031276635.1 Deltaproteobacteria bacterium
GAAAACCGCTCTGGTCATTGGAGGGGCGCGGGACGTCCATATAAGCTTCGAGCTGGCCCAAAACTGGATCCTGGAGTCAGCTGATATCTATTATGTGGTCCAAAAATCTGTGGCTGACGTTGAGCCCACAATTCCCGTCTGACCGAGGCCTTAAAATCTAAATTTTTTATTGTACTGGAAAAATTATACATATTTATATCCTAAAATTCCGGAAGATTTTATAACATAAAAAAAGTTTACATAATCCTGGAAATACTGCCAATATCTTGGTTTTTTCTCTTAACAAGCCTCTGGCCGTAGGTTATAGTCTTATAACCTACCTAGGTGGAGGCAAGCATTTATAAGCTCAATTATCCCTTTAATCATCAGTGGTATTATTTACCTTTACCTTTCTTTTTCTTTTAGGAGTATAAAAGGTAAACCTGACACCAAAAGAAAACTTATTGGCAAAGTTAATTTACATAATAACAAAATTATTTCAATAAATATTTCGAAAATTATGTAATTTAAAATAAAATTATTTGTCCTCAACTCAATCTTTGGTTGGTGGATGACTGCGGGGTAATAAATTTTTACTAATTTAAATAATATTTTTTATTACTATTGATGATGGTGGATTAAAAGAATATAGAAGTACTTTATGAAAATCAGAACTACAAAAATTATCTAATAATTTTTTTGATTAATAATATAGATAATGTTAATTATTTACTTATAAGTTGTATTCTTGATAGGAGAAATTTTATATTGAACAGTAAATATTTATTTAACGATTTTAATAGTAAAAATTATTTTGATAGTCATGATTACAATTTATATTTATCTCCTTATATTAAATAATATAGTGATATTTGTCGATAAGAGGAGTAACGTTAGCGGCGGGAAATCAGTCCGTATAATGGCGAGGTTAAATTTTGGGTGTTGAGAAGTTATCTAAATAAGCCAACCCCAAGCTCCTTTGGCGGAACCGGTTTCTGGTCGCCAGAACCTCTGGCGACTTCATGTAATCCCGAGATGTTGAGGGGGTATTAATATATATCAAGATATAAGTCTATATTTTTAGCTATTAATATAATTTTTCTAATAAACGTAAAAATTGGGCCAAAGCCTCAGACCCGTTTCAGTAGAATAAAGATTTCCTGATTGCCGCCAGCTCCGGTGATCGGGGAGGGCGTCTGGCCCAGAAACTGGTAGGCTGGCTTTAGGGTGGGGATCAGGGCCACGACTTTGTCCACCGCCCCCTGGATGAGGGCCGGATCCCGGACCACCCCTTTTTTGCCCACCTGGCGCGGGCCGACCTCGAACTGGGGTTTGACCAGAGCCAGGATCTGGCCTTGGGGGTTGGTCAGGGGAGCCAGGGCTGGCAGGATCAAGGCCAGAGAGATAAACGAAAGATCCGCCACAATCAGGTCGAACGGGGCCGCTAACCTGGTCTCGGCCACTGGCGGGCTCAGGTGACGGATGTTGAGGTTTTCGGCCAAAAGCACCCGAGGGTCGTCTCTTAAGCGGCTGTCAATCAGGCCACGCCCCACGTCCACAGCGGTCACCGAGGTCGCCCCCCGCTGGAGCAGGCAGTCGGTGAAGCCCCCGGTGGAGGCCCCGGCGTCCATGGCTTTTATTCCTGGGATGTTGAGGGCGAAATGGTCCAGGGCCCCAGCCAGCTTCAACCCGCCGCGGCTGACATAGGCTCGGCCCTCTTTTAAGGAGAGATTGGCGTCGGGCGGGAGGAGTTGACCGGCTTTTTTGACCGGCTCCTCACCGCAGAGGATCCGACCAGCCAGGATCAAGGCTTGGGCCTGGCTGCGCGTTTGACACAGGCCCAAAGCCACGGCCAAGTCGGCGGCTTTGATTTTTTCGGACATGGGTTTAAGACAGAAAGAGCCCTGGGGCGGTCCAGGGCTCTTTTTTTTTCGGGGCTATTTGCCGGTTAATTTGGAAATGCGCATACCATAAAATGAGCGGTACACGAAGACGAGCCCCACAATGAGGAAGGCTATGCCAAAGGGCAAGGACATGGACCGGAACTCCGGGGTGATGGCGATTTCCAGGGCCAGCATGCCGAAGAGGGTGGTGAATTTAATGATCGGATTCAAGGCCACCGAGGAGGTGTCCTTGAAGGGGTCGCCCACGGTGTCGCCCACGACGGCGGCGTCATGGAGCGGGGTGCCCTTCTGCTTGAGATCGACTTCCACAACCTTTTTGGCGTTATCCCAGCAGCCGCCGGCGTTGGCCATGAAGATGGCCTGGAATAGGCCGAAGAAGGCGATGGAGAGCAAATAGGAGATGAAAAAGGACACCGAGTTGTTGTCCGTGGCCGAGGGACTGGAGAGAAAAGCCAGGGCCAGGGCGAAGGAGAACACAGCGATGAAGATGTTGAACATGCCTTTTTGGGCGTAGACTGTGCAGATCTTGACAACTTCCTTGGAGTTCTCCACCGCCGCGCTTTTGGAGGCGTTGGGGTCCAGGTTGATGTGCTCCTTGATGTAGGCCACCGCCCGGTAGGCCCCGGTGGAGACAGCCTGGGTCGAGGCCCCGGTGAACCAGTAGATGACCGACCCGCCGCAGAGAAAGCCCAAAATGGTGTAGGGGTTTAACAGGTTTAAGATGGTCTCCGGGGTGACGCCCAAAACTTTCTGGATGACCAGAATGGTTGAGAAGATCATGATGGTCGAGCCCACGACCGCCGTGCCGATGAGCACCGGCTTGGCCGTGGCTTTGAAAGTGTTGCCAGCCCCGTCGTTACTCTCCAGGTAAAAGTGGGCCTTCTCAAAATCCGGGGCCTGGCCGAACTCCTTTTCCAGGTGGCTGGCGATGTCCGGAATTTCCTCAATGAGGCTCAACTCATAGATGGACTGGGCGTTGTCGGTCACTGGGCCATAGCTATCCACAGCGATGGTGACCGGCCCCATGCTCAGAAACCCGAAAGCCACCAGGCCGAAGGCGAAGACTGAGGGGTAGACCATGATGGCGGCCAAGCCACTCTGACTGAAGAGGTAGGCCGCGAACATCAGGACGCAGAACACCAGGCCCATCCAGAAAGCGCTGAAATTGCCCGCGATAAAGCCGGCCAGGATGTTCAGCGAGGCTCCGCCTTCCTTGGAGGCTTCCACGGTCTCCTGGACGTGAGCGGATTTGCCGCTGGTGAAAATTTTGGTGAACTCCGGGATCAGGGCCGCGCCCAGGGTGCCACAGCTGATGATGGCGGCCAGGACATACCACAGGCTGGGGACGATTTTGGCCACCTCGGCCCCACTGGCCGAGCCAGGGCCGATGAGAAAGTAGCTGGCCAGAAAGGTCATGGCAATGGAGAGGAGAGAGCCCAGCCAGACTAGGCTGGTTAAAGGCGACTCAAAGTCAAAGTCCAGGGCTTTGCCGAAGCGGGCCGCGCTCAAGGCCTGATTGATGTAGTAGGCCAGAATGGAGGTTACTAGCATGAGGATTCTCATGACAAAAACCCAGGTCAAAAGGCTCCTCTGCAACAGCAGCTGATAGTTGTCCCCTTGACCGACGGCCAGGCAGATGAAGGTCACCAGGGCCACCCCGGTCACCCCGTAGGTCTCAAAGCCATCGGCGGTCGGGCCCACGCTGTCGCCGGCGTTGTCGCCAGTGCAGTCCGCGATGACCCCGGGGTTGCGCGGATCGTCCTCTTTGATCTTGAAGACGATTTTCATCAGATCCGAGCCGATGTCGGCGATCTTGGTGAAAATCCCGCCGGCGATTCTCAAGGCGCTGGCTCCCAGCGACTCCCCGATGGCGAAGCCGATGAAGCAGGCCCCGGCCAGATCTCGAGGCACGTAGATGAGGATGATGAGCATCATCACCAGCTCCACCGAGATCAAGAGAACCCCGATGCTCATGCCGGCGTTCAGGGGGATGTTCAAAAGCTTTAAGGGGTTTTTGCTTAACGAGGCGTAGGCCATGCGGCTGTTGGCCAGGGTGTTGACGCGCATGCCGTAGAAGGCCACCGCGTACGACCCCAGAATGCCGATGATGGTCCACAAAAGGATCAGGGCCACCCCAGACCCGGGCATGCCTTCCAGGTAGCCGAAGTAGAAGGCCACGCAGGCCCCCACAAAGACCAGCAGGATAGCCAGCAGCTTGGCCTGCTGGAACATGTAGGTCTTGCACGTTTCGTAAATCATGGAGGCCACGTCCAGCATGGAGGCGTGGGCTTTGAGCTTTTTAATGCCCAGATATTGCCACAGGCCGAAAAACAGGCCCAACAAGCAGACGACCAGGCCGCCCATCAGATAATGGTTTTGCTCAGGTGATAACTCCGGCACTCGTAGCTCGGCCTCGCTGGCCCAGGCGCCGGAGGAGACCAGGAGGGCGACGAGAAAAGCCAAGATCGGGACCAAGCGACCGATATATCGATAGACAAGTGATTTCAAGCTGGCTGGGGCGTTAAGCATATGGGGGAAGCCTCCTGGAAAATGGTGAAAGCGAGCCGACTCGTTTAAAAATTAGTCATTATAGGGTAATAGATCCTGCTTGACAACTGGAAAATTTTTGGTTTTTTTGGCCAGTAAATCCCCAAGCTTTTTCATTTTATGGGCGAAAATCAGACAAATAGCAAGAAAAAAATGGACTCTTTCGGCCCAGATTGAGCCGATTCAGGGCCACCGGGAACTTGCGTTAGAATGCCTATTAAGATTAAATAGTAAAAATTTTTATTTTTTAAAATACAAAAATATTAATATAGTAGTAAATTATAGGATATTAATTTAAGAAAAAAAAACGCCTTTTTGAGGCCCGGCCGAATTTTTTTAAACCAGACTTCTCTGGTCAAAATTATTTTTTGACAGGTCGAAAAAAAGCGGCTCAAACTCACTTGGCCCCCCTGGTTCCCGCCTGTGGTTCCCCCGGGAACAACCTGGACAGTCTTCAGAAGTTCTCTTCTTGTCTCCGCCATCAAGGTCAGGCGCGATTTTGAGAGACAAAAATTAAATTATCGAGCAATAATTATTAATTATGATAATAAAAGAAATTTTTCATAAATTATATAAAATTTTTTGATTATTTTTTAATATTTAAAAATATTAATGCCAAATATTGTAGGTATTAACACTCTATAATTTGATATAATTTGAACCAAAAATTTGGGGGCCATTACAGTCGGCCTGGAGACCTGGAGCCATTTTGTTTGCTTGGCTAAATTTAAACTATTATAATAACCCAGACCCAGAGCGGCGGGGTCGAGGGCTCAGCCCCTCGACCGGGCTTAGGTAGCCCATGTTTTGGGTGATTAGCGTAAAATTAACGATTTTTATCTTCTATATCCCTTAAAATTGAATAATAATCTCCAGCTCTCGCGGGTTTTTCAGCCTGAGCGTTCTGGCCTCTTAGTTGGCCTGGGGTGGTTTTTTTTGACTTTTTCAGGTGGCCGAGCTAGGGGACCGCTTCGGTCTAGGTCTGGGGGCCAGGCTCTGGGGCTGCTCTTGGTCTCGGGCCGGGAGTCAGGCCTCGGCTCGGGGTTGGTCGGCTCAGACTTGGATTATGGTTTTTTTTGTGATATATTCTGACAATAATTCAATTTTATTCAAGGAATCTTCTAATTGAGACGGCTAAATTATTTGGGGATTTGTTGGCTGGGCCTGGTGGCCCTGTTTCTGACCTCCTGCGGCCATCCCGCCTCTGACTCGGCCATTGGTCGGCAGGCCAACCTGGTAGCCAGGGAGGGCCGGGGAGGCGGCGGGCAGAAATATTATCGCCTGGGGCCCCGCTTTGAAAAGCAACTGTCCAAAATGGTCAATATGGAGTACCTGGCCATCGCCGGTCGCAAGGAAGAGGTGCCCCTGGAGCTCAATCAGGAAGTCCTAATTCATCTGAACTATTTTTTGAACGACGCTCGGGGGTTCATGACGCGCTCCCTCAACCGAGGTCAGAAATATATTCCCATCATGAAGGCCATTCTCAAGCAGAAGGGCCTGCCGGAGGATCTGGTTTACCTGGCCCTGATCGAAAGTGGTTTCCGGACCGAGGCTGTCTCGGTGGCCAGCGCGGTCGGGCCCTGGCAGTTCATCGCCGCCACCGGGCGGCGTTATGGGCTGGCCATCAACGATTGGGTCGACGAGCGCATGGACCCCATCAAGTCCACCTACGCGGCCGCGGACTACCTCATTGCCCTCTACGAAATGTTCAACTCCTGGCCCCTGGCCATCGCGGCCTATAACTCCGGGGAGGGCAAGATCATGCGGGGCATGGCCAAGCCGGATGTGGACAACTACTGGGACATGGCTAAAGAGGATGGGTTTCTGGCCAATGAGACCAAGCGCTATGTGCCCAGTTTCCTGGCCGCGGCCATCATCGCCAAGGATCCTCTGGCCTATGGCCTGGAGGTGGAAAGCTCCCAGGTCGACACCTGGGACGAGGTGGTGGTGCCAGAGCCCATTGATCTGGCCATGGCCGCCCAACTATCTGGCTCTTCGTTGGAGCGGCTGAAAGAGCTCAATCCCCAGTTAAAGCGCCTGGCCACCCCCCCCTCGGAGCGGGATTTCGTTTTGAGGGTGCCCCAGGGCTCCAGCGACGGCTTTTATCAACTCTACGCCCAGCTGCCTGAGGCCCAGCGCAGCAGCCGGATGGTCATCCACGTGGCCAAGCGGGGGGAGACCGTCGACTCCGTGGCCAACCGCTATAATCTCACCACCGAGGTGGTCAGACAATACAACAATCTCAGCTCAGCCCGCCTGAGCCCGGGCCTGCGGCTGGTTCTGCCGGTCTCCATGGCCCAGGCCCCCGGTTCCCCCGAGCCTATCCAGGTGGCCACTAGCTCGACCTCTAGCTCAAGCGCCCGCTCGCCCCGGCGCCTGGAGGTCAGCCCGCAGCCCGCCTTGGGAGAGAGGCGTTTGGCCTCGGCCACCGTCGCGCCCGAGCCCCAGGCCCAATATCAGGTCTCCACCCCTGTCAGGGCCCAGGTTGCCCCGGCCAGGAGTGGGCGGGTCCCGGTCATCGCCACAGTCCGGCACCGGGTCCGGACCGGCGACACCCTGGGGGATTTGGCCCGGCACTACGGCTCGACCGTGGAAAAGCTTCGTAGCGATAATAAGTTAAGCTCCAACAACTTGCGCGAGGGCCAAGTTCTGGTGGTCAGCTCCAACCTGCCGGTGCCAGCCTCGGCCCCCTCCAGATCTAAATCCACCTGGGTCGAGGAGACGGAGGGAGAGCCCATTTATCACACTGTCCAGGCCGGGGAGACTTTGGGAGCCATCGCGGCCAGCCGGGGCGCCACCGCCAGTGGATTAATGGAGCTCAATTCCCTCGCCAACTCCACCATCCGGCCCGGCCAGAGGCTGAAAATCGGGGTGGGCCCGGTAACCTCCTCCAAGACCGGCTCCGGGGTTTACGTGGTTAAAGTCGGCGACACGGTCAGCCAGATCGCCGAGCGCCACAACCTGACTTGGCAAAAATTGCGCGAGCTGAACAATTTAAGTGATAACCAGATGATTCGCCCGGGCCAGGAGCTCCGGGTGGCCACGGCCGAGCCTCAACCGACCCAACGAAACTCGCGGGCCGTCAGCCGTGATTATGAGGTCAAACCTGGCGACACGGTCAGCCAGATCGCCGAGCGGCACCACATGACCGCTGAGGAGCTCCGATCTTTGAACCGGCTCAAGGGCGACCGGATTGTCCAGGGCCAGAAACTCAAGGTCTGGGAAGTTGTCCCGGTCGCCGCCCGGGTTTCCCGGGCCACGTCTGATGTCGAGTTTTACGTGGTGGTGCCTGGGGACACAGTGGCCACCATCGCCGCCCGTCATGGCTTGACTTCGGCGGAGCTCAGGCGGTTGAATGATCTCGCTAGCGATCGGATCCGCTCCGGCCAGAAACTGCGGGTGACCGCGACTCAGCCGGCCCCGGCGAACTCGGCTACCCAGCCGGTCGCCCAGGCTCGGGCGAGCTCGAGCGTTTTTTATGTGGTAGTTCCTGGGGACACGGTGAGCCAGATCGCTGAGCGCCATAATATGACCTCAGCCGAGCTGCGGGCTTTAAATGATCTCACTGGCAACCAGCTCCGAATTGGCCAGAAACTGAAAGTCACTCCCTCCCCGACCGCCCCCGCGGCCCGCCCGACTCAACCAGCCGCGCCAGCTCAAGCGACGGCGTCGGCCTCGACCGCCCCCGCGGCCCGCCCGGCCCAACCAGTCGCGCCAGCTCAAGCGACGGCGTCGGCTCCGACCGCCGCCGCCTCGTCCGCGGATTTTTACGTGGTTGAGGTAGGCGACTCGGTGGAATTGGTGGCCGCTTACTTTGATCTGACCCCCAGCGAGCTGCGGCGCTTAAATAACCTTAAAAACGACAAACTGACCCCGGGCTCCAAACTGCGCGTCCAAGCCCCAGCCTCGTCCGCCCCGGCTCGCTCGCCTCTAGCCGCCGCCGCTGGACTGTATGAGGTGGCCCCGGGGGACACGGTGAGCCAGATAGCTGAGCGCCACAACCTGACCGCGGCTGAGCTGCGGGCCTTAAATAACCTCGCCGGCGATCAGATAAGGGTGGGCCAGAAATTGAAAGTGGCCGCGACCGCTCGCTCGACCTCAAGCTCGACCGCGGCGAGCCCGACCTCTTCCAGCCCCACTCGGGCCAGCGCGTCAGGGGGCCTGTATGAGGTGGCCCCGGGGGACACGGTGAGCCAGATAGCTGAGCGCCACAACCTGACCGCGGCTGAGCTGCGGGCCTTAAATAACCTCACCGGCGATCAGATTAGGGTGGGCCAGAAGTTGAAAGTGGCCGCGACCGCTCGCTCGACCTCGACCAGCCCAACCACTTCAAGCCCCGCTCAGGCCAACTCGAAGGAGGGCCTTTACGAGGTGGTTCCCGGGGACACGGTGAGCCAGATCGCCGCGCGCCACAACCTGACCTCAGCCGAGCTCCGGGCCTGGAATAACCTCACTGGCGACCAGATTCGAACCGGCCAGAAGCTGAAAGTCAAAGCCCCCGCCACCGGCTCCAGCCAGAGTTCCCGCTCGACGGCCAGCGCCTCTGGCTCTGGCCGTGGGGCTTACCAGGTCGTGGATGGGGACACCATGTACAGTATCGCCCGGGCCCATAACTTGACCGTGGATGAGCTGAAAAAAATCAATGGCAAAAAAAACAACGATATTCGGCCAGGTCAGACCCTGCGGGTGAAATAGGCGCCAGAGGGCGACCGGCCAAGTAATGGCGGGAGCTCAGGGAGACCCCAACTAAGGTCCCTGAAAAACGGGGCTTTTTGGCGGGGATAACTGAAATCTTGAACGCTACTTTTAAGCTGACTGACCAGGGGCCCTGAAGGGTGGGGCGTTGAGGTTGGGGCCCGTCCGAGCCGCTGGGGGAAAAAAACGCGAGACGCCAAAAGAAAAAAGGCCTCTGGAAAGAGGCCTTTTTCATTTAGAGACCGGGAAAAATCAATCCCAGAGATTGACTTTTTTCAGCAACGGGACCGGGTCAACCAGGTGAAATTTCCACCAGTCCTGATGGGCGCTGGCTTTTTCTCCCAGGTAGATGGCCATCAGCTGATTGAGGTGGAAAATAGGCAAGGGGTTAGCCATATTGGAAGACTTGATCCTCATTTCCACGTTCATCTGGCACATGGCGCAGGTGGTGACCAAGCACTCAGCCCCAGCCTGGGCCGCCCCACCGACGATCTGAGTGATGAATTCCTCAGCGATTTCCGGGTAAACCGCCGAGACAAAGGCGCTGCAGCACTTGTGGGGCCACGGCCAGACCACCACTTCGGCCCCGAGGTCTTTCATCAGCCGCTCGACCGAGTCGCGGGGTTGATCGTTGGGTCGCAGATCCTTGGGATACATGGCGCTGCAACCATAGTAGACCGCGACCTTCAGGCCGGCCAGGGGTTTGGCTCCCTCAAACGCGATGGACTTTTCCTTGGCCGTATTGAAAACCTGATAGTACAGATCATAGATGTTCAGGATCGGGGTCTCCACCGGCAGGCGGCCCAGGGCGTCCTCGTACTTCTTCTTGGTCTCAGGCTCAGTCTCCAGATGGTGCTTGGCCGTGGACCAGTTCCGATAGCAGTTGGGGCAGGGGATGACCACCGGTTTGCCGACCGGGATCCGGGAAAAGTTCCGGGCTCCCATGGCCACCGGAATCTCGTGATTCATGGCGTGGCCGGAGGAGGAGCCGCAGCAGTTCCAGTCGTTGATCTCCTCAAGGTTGACGCGCAGTTTGCTGAGAACGAGCTGCATGGGCTTATTGGACTCGTCAACGCCCGTCTTCATGGTGCAACCAGGGAAATAGGAGGCTTCCATTAGGTATTCTGTCATGGTTTGGTCCTCCTATCTCGACCGCCAGGGGCCGGTGACAAACTTTTTGATCTGGCCGCGACCGACGCCGGAAACTCGGGATGGCAAAAGGTGGAGCTTGCGCATCAAGATCATCTTGACGCCCAGAACCGCGTCCTGCATCCAGGTTTTGGGGCCGCCGCCGAGGGTAAAAAGCTTGTGCAGGCCCATCAGCTCAACCTTGCTGGCCCGGCCATGGAATCGCACCGAGGTCAGGAAGGCCCGGTGGAACTGCATCAAGGGCACGTCCCCCACCGGCAATTTCTCCGCCAGGCATTCCTCGCGCAGGTAGTCCATGACGCCAGCGATGTTGATGGCCATGGGGCAGACCGCCGCGCAGGTGTGGCAGCCGACACACCGCCAGATGGTGGTGGAGGTCAACGCCTCTTTCTTCAAACCCAGAACCGCTAACCTCATGATCCCGTGCGGACCATAGTCCATGTAGGGATACATGGGACAGCCGCCTGAACAGCTCATGCAGGTCAGGCAGGAGTTGAGATCCGTGCCCGCGACTTTGCCAACTTGTTTGGCGAAACCGAGGTCACTGGCGCTCATGTTGATCGGTTCTTGGGACGAGAATTTCTTCACTTCCCGGTTCATATATTCTCCTTAAGTCAGGGATGAAAGGGGACCCTGGACCAAAACCCAACCCTGACGCGGTCGAGCCGTGACCCCTCGAAAAGACAATCGACCGGATTTCCCAGGACGTCAGACTGCCCCTTCTCATGGCCACTGAGCTCAAACCCCCGTCCAAGCCCGGCAGGTATTTATAGGCCCTCATGTGCCTAGAATATAACAGAAGAAAAAAAAAGAGGCAAGTAATTTATTGACAGTTGACCTAGGTTATTTTAAAGTTAAATACGTTAATTTAAACAATAAAATTTAAAAAAATAAAAATTTATAGAAAAAAACGCTTAGGCTAGGTCGGACGGAATTATTTTCGCCGATCCTCTTATGAGCCCTCGGGGGCCTGGCGACTTTCGGGACAACTTGGCTTGACTGGGTCGACCGTGGTCTTGGAGACGCCTCCGCTAGGCGCGCGAAAAATCCGGGCCTGAAGCTTGGTTGAGGAACCGCGACTTATTTATTGACCTGATAATTAGTAAAAAAAATTAATAAAAAGTGTAAAATTAAATTTATAATTTAAATAGTTGATAACTAATTTAAATTGACTGGTCCCAATAAGGGCCAGAAGAAGCTGACGACGACTGACTTGGGCTTGGAGGGAGCTGGTGGGGGGGATCCGGGGTAGGAGAGTCCAAAGAAAATACTTGAGGTTGAGACGCGAGTCGGCTAGGCCTTCGCCAGAGTCAATGGCTCAGGGAAACCTTGAGAAACTGGATTTGAGCTTCAGAGAAGAAATTGGCCAGCGTTGAGCTCACTTTTGTCCCCAAAAAAATGAGGGGCCAAGGCTGAGTCAACCGTTTCTGGCCTGAGCCGGTTTTAACCTGACCTTGGCCAGAGCTGGCTAAAGACGGGAGCGGCGGGCGGAAAAAAAAGACCGATTCCCTGAGACCTGAGGAGTGGCAGAGGTTAGCGAAGGGGAGCGAATCGATCGCGAATAGGCCGTCGGAGATTCGCCAAATGTCCCGTGTCCCCTGATGAGAGTGACGAGTATTTCCAGGCGATCTGAAAAATTTTAATTGGCTCCGGAAATTTATTCAATGGTCAAAAATTAAATATTCAAGTGGCTTATATTTATTATGATTAGCGTAAAGTCAAATTGGCTTTCGCAATTATTAAATCTGTTTCTTGGATTGGCTGACGAGTAAGCCAGCCTCGAATCACCCCGGGCCCAGGGTAGCCGGGTCGGCCTGGCGGGAGAAAAAATTTTTTTTTATGGGGGCTTGACAAAGCCGCCCAGAGTTTGTATAAAAGATTGGACAACAGATTACTCCTTTTGTTATTTTCTTAACAGCCGCCTGACAACCATTTTTGGTTGTCGGCGGCTGTTTTTTTAGATGGTATTCCTGAAATTTAGTTTAATATATATGTTTTTAATAATATAATTTGCTTTCGCGTGTATCAATAATTTTAGCGAAAGCCAAGAATAATCAGGAAATATCAAACTCGTAAGTCATTTAGGCGAAAGGGCGTGAGTCTTGTAGGGAGGCGGCCCTTGTTTGACGGAAATATTCAGCTGAGGGAGAGGGAATTTCTTTTAATCCAGTCTTCAGAACGCCAGATCTGGCCTGATGAATTCCTCGCCTCAACCCACCGATCCTCTGAAATGACAATGGATTAAAACTTTAGAACTATTTTTTAGGCGATAAATCCAGTCAGTTTAAATAAGATAAAATCAGACAGTCTCAGAGCTACCTCAAGGGACGCGTTTTAGCCAGATTAGACGAGTGTTATGGCCTCAACGTTTATCGAGTCAGCTATTAAGCGCCAAATATAGGTCAGGCCCAGCTGGTTAAATCGAAAACCTGGGCGGTGGCCTTGGCTTGTCTCGTCTATCTCTGGGGGAGCCTGTTCGCGAAATTAAACTAATATATACGCTTTAATAATATATTTCGCTTGCGTGTTTATCAATAATTTCAGCGAGAGCCAAGATTAATCAGGTAATATCAAACTTGTAAATCAATGGGCTGAAAGGTCTGGGCCCAGCGGGGGCGCGTCCATGGAGAGACTGAAAGTCCCAACTAATTGAGGGTGATTTTGTTTCTGGCCAGGAGCTAAGATAAACGAGCCGACCTAAAGAGGGCGGGCCGGTTTTGCGGGCGACCCAACGCCCCAGGTCAAAGCTCTAAAAGGGCGCCCGCTCTCTCGAGCTCTGGAAAATTAATTATTTTATATACAAACCAGCCTATTTTATGGGCAGTGGGTCTATAGAAAACGCAAAAATTTTTTAAGAGCGATGGCAACCTGGATATGACCACACTGGGATGTTGAGTCAGCCCGAGCCGCCATTTCATCTATTATGAAGAGTTGAGGGAAACTTTGGGCGACTGAGGTTGGTCAGCCTGGGGGGATTTTTTCAGGTTCCGATTTAGACTATTTTTAATTAAATTTGTGCACAAAAATACTAAATTAAAATTTTTAATTATAATTATATTATATTGAAAATAAATATTTATTTAAAGCAAAATATTAAGCTAACAAAATTAGTTAATTATAGAGACTAAAAGTTCTTTTTATTTTTAGCTAGGCCAGGTCGCGCCTGTCTTTGTTGTTTTCGATGGTTTTTTATGTTATCTTTGGGCGCGATATTGATTTAGTGGTGGGCGCGGAGAAGGGTCTGACTCGCCGGTGTTTTCCTGAAAATCGCTGACAAGTTGAGATTTGTTCCGCTGGCTAGCGCCTTGCCTTTTGAAGAGGTCGCGCTCGCGTTAAGATATGATTTCGCCTCGCCTCTTGATGGCGCGCTCAAACTGTTTTTTTTTTCTGGCGCTTTTGTCGCCGTTTTTTCCGCTCGCGGTTTGGCGACTGGAAAAGCGCCTCGGGCTAAAACTGGTTGATAACATCGCTCTTGGGAAAGATCTAAAATTTGCCGTGGCCAACACCGCGATGGCTCATGAAACGCCAGCGGAAATCATGAAAGAAATCCAGGAGTTTGAGGGAGTGGAAGATCCAGGCGTAATCAAGGTATTCGCCAACGTCTCATCGGGGCTTATTTTTGAGTGGTTTCCGCCCGCTGACATTTTAATAACCGAGTGACTGACAATAGCGGCGCTTTATTTTGGCGCGCTCTCAAAAGCGAACAAAGACTTATACTTTTTGATGAGGGTGGATTGGCGCGCGGTTAGCGGCGATGTGGGGTGGCGACGCGAGATCATTTTACGCGTGGGGAGATTGAGCCTGGAAGTCGCGTTTAGCGGCTATCAGAGCTCTTAAGATGGACGCGCTTTTGAAATTAATATTACTTATCTGGATAAAACCATCAAAAGAATCTATTCAGGTGGGAGCGCGGAGAAGGACCCTAATCTTATAGCCTTAAACCTGGATTCATAGCCTGGTTATGAAATTCGCCTTTTGCCAAGATTAGGTTGGTGGCGACTCTTTGCCTTTTTGGCCAAAGTCCGCCTCTAAGTTGACTGAGTTGGAAATGAGAGTTCTGGAAGGTCTATGTAATATCTCTTCTATGTAATATCTCTATGGATAATAGTTGCTCGCTCCTCTGGGATATGGGGTTTTTTCCCCGCCAGGCGCTCCCCAAGAGTTTAAGCGGTTCCAGGGTGAGTCTCTCGGGAACAAATTGGTCAAGGAATATCTTACTTTCGTTCAGGGTTTAACATGAAAATCGCGCGACTTATAGGATTACTGTTTTTCTTCCTTTGGCTCGAGGTGGGGGCCATCTTCGCCGACTCACCCAAGGAAAAAGTTATCTTGGACACGGACATGGTTGAGGCTTTTGACGATGGAGTGGCGATGGTTTTGCTGGCCAACGCGCCCAACGTGGAGTTGCTGGGGGTGACCACGATCAGCGGCAACAGCTGGGTTGAGGAAGGCGTCGCCTTCGCCTTGCGTCAACTGGAAATAGAGGGACATAACTCCATTCCCGTGGCGGCTGGCCTGCTCTATCCTTTACGCCCCGACCGGTTTGAGCTGTTCAATTTGGAGCGCCAGGAGTTTGGCCGGGGGCAGGACACCTGGGTGGGATCTTTGGGCTACAAGGAGCCGCCTTCCTGGCGAGATGTTTACGCCAAGAGGTATGGCTCGGCCCCAAAAATTCAGCCTCTTGACCAACACGGAGTGGATTTCATCATCGACACGGTCCGGGCCAACCCTGGCCAGGTAACCATCGCCGCGATAGGCCCTTGTGGCAATCTGGCTCTGGCCATCCGAAAAGCCCCGGACATCATTCCCCTAATTAAACGAGTGATTTACATGGGCGGGGCTTTTCACCGCCCAGGCAATATCACGCCAGCGGCGGAGTTTAACTGGTATTTTGACCCCGAGGCGGCCAAAATGGTTGTTCGCGCCCCTTTTAAAGAGCAAATCGTGGTTGGGCTGGACGTTTGCGAAAATGTCATCTTCCATGCGGATAACTATAATCGTCTGTTGAAAACCCTTGGTCAGAGTGAGCAGGCCAAATTGTTGCGCAGGTCCTTCATTGGTCAGAATTTCGCTAAGGACCAAAATTTTTCCTTTTTTGTCTGGGACGTTTTGGTCGCGGCGATCATCATTGATCCTTCGCTCATTACCCAAAAAGAAGAGGCCTTTATTGACGTCAACGATCAATATGGGCTCTCCTACGGGCAGTCTTTGGCTTATCTGAAACAGGCTCCCCCTCTGGCCCAAAAGGCCACCATTATTCTGGAAATTGATCAAAATCGGTTCTGGGATCTGCTGACGGACCAAAAATATTGGGCTTCCGCGCGAAAGTAATTGTTGGCGTGGCGAGCAAAGGAGCGAGGATTCTTGGCGACCTGACTCATTTTTGGGATATTGGCGTTTTTACCGGGCTGGTTGTCCTCTCTGAGGTTGAGGAGAACTGATGGGCGTCTCTCGGGGCCAAACTGGGTCAGGCGGGCTGATCAGGCCAGGCCGCTACCTGAGGTTGAAAAAAAAACCGGCTTGGCCCGGTTTTTTTTTCGCGCCTGGCTCGCTTTGACCTTTCCTCTGCCGGGTCATTTTGGCCCAGGGTGGGCGATGAGTCCCGCGGGGCTAAAATCGCAGCTCCAGCCCCACCGGGCAGTGGTCCGAGCCGGTCGTCTCTGGCTCCAGCCAGGCTCGGGCCAGGTTGGGCCGCAACTCCTCAGAAACAAAGAAATAGTCAATGCGCCAACCCAAGTTGCGTCGTCGGTCGCCGGAGCGGTAAGACCACCAGGAGTACTGGCCAGGCAGCTCGCCGTTCAAGACCCGGAAAGCGTCCAGGTAGCCAGCCGCGATCAGGCGGTCCAAAAAGGCCCGCTCCTCGGGTAGAAAGCCGGAGTTATTGGCGTTGGCCTCAGGTTCGGCCAGGTCAATGGATTGGTGGGCGGTGTTAAAATCCCCGCAAGCCACCACCGGCTTGGATTTCCGGAGCCTTTGGCAATAGGCTAAAAAGGCCTCGTAATAGCCCAGTTTATAGCCCAGCCGCTCCTCTGAGCTCTGGCCGTTAGGGAAATAGACGGCCAGAAAATGGAATTTATCCAGCTCCAGGTGGACCAGTCGCCCTTCCTGGTCCCACTGGGGATCCGGTAACTCCAAGTGGGTTTTCAGGGGTTTGAGTCGGCTGTAGACCCCGACCCCGGAGTAGCCCTTTTTGGTTTTATGACAGGCGAAGGCCGCCTGGTAGCCCGGGGGGGCGCTCAGCTCTGGGGTCAGTTGCTCTGGGGTGGCCCGGGTTTCCTGCAAGCCAAGGAGGTCGATTTCTGGTCGGCTCAGAAACTCTTGAAACTCGGGTTTCCTGGCGATGGCCCGCAAGCCATTGACGTTCCAACTGTAAAGAATCATGGGGCTTTTTCCTTGAGGCCTTAAGTCTCCAAATCCTCGTCCAGGTCCCCCGGCTCCAGAGTGAAGTCCACCGGGGGCGGGCCATTTCTTAAAAAGTTGGCCAGATTGCCGTGGCGCGGAATCTCGCCAGTGTCGCTCACCGCTTTCTCCAGGGCCGCCCGCGAGCCAAGGAGCATGACCAGCCGCCGGCCCCGGGTCACCGCGGTGTACAGCAGTTGCCGACGCAACAT
Source organism: Deltaproteobacteria bacterium (assembly GCA_031276635.1). Classification (GTDB taxonomy): domain Bacteria; phylum Desulfobacterota; class Desulfarculia; order Adiutricales; family Adiutricaceae; genus JAIROO01. The sequence goes on from JAISMU010000026.1 coordinate 16,886, forward strand.
ATGATAGTGGCCCATGAACAAGGGGACCAGAACCACTGGAAACTCGGAGCCCTGGGATTTGTGCACGGTGAGGGCCCAGGCTGGCAGCAGCTCGTCGAGCTCAAGGGCCTGATAAACGCTCCGGACCTGGTCAAACTCCACCTCCAGGGACTGGGCCTCCAGATCGACGCTGGTCACCAAGCCCAGATCCCCGTTAAAGACCCCGCGCTGGTAATTGTTGCGGATCTGGATAACCCGGTCCCCGGCTTTAAAGGTTTGGCCAAAGCGCTGAAGGCTCGGGCCGAGCCGAGGGTTCAAGGCCTGACCCAGCAGAACGTTCAAGGCGATGGACCCTAGTTCCCCCTGCCGGACCGGGCTCAGGATCTGGATGTCCGTCTTGGGGTCCACCTGGCGCGTCTGGGGAATGCGCTCAGTCACCAGGCGCAGGAGCTTATCCTTGATTTTCGCCACGTCATTTTCCTCCACAAAGTGAAAGTCGGCCTCAGGCCCTTTGGGGAGGTTGACCGGGGATTGACCCTGGTTAATCAGGTGGGCCGCCTCAATGATGAGGCTGCGCTCGGCCTGTCGGTAGATGGTGGTGAGGCGCCTGGTGGGGAAGATCCCGGCGTCAATGATGTCCCCCAGAGTCCGGCCCGGGCCCACTGGCGGCAGCTGGTCGCGGTCCCCCACCAGGATGAGGGTGGCGGTTTTCGGCAAGGCCCCCAGGAGCTGGTTGGCGATGAGGATGTCCAGCATAGAGGCCTCGTCCACCAGCAGCATGTCCAGCTCCAGATGGTTCTGGGGCCCCCGGGCGAAGCCCCCGGCCTGGGGCGAGTACTCCAGGAGCCGGTGGATGGTGGTGGCGGCCAGACCTGTGGCCTGGGTCAGCCGCTTGGCCGCCCGCCCAGTGGGGGCGCACAGGGCGAATCGGTTATTCACCTCGCGCCAGACCCGGCAGATGACCTGGGTGATGGTGGTCTTGCCAGTCCCAGGGCCGCCGGTGATGACCACCACCTTGTTCGTCAGGGCCGCCAGCACCGCCTCCCGCTGTCCTTCGCTCAGGGTGAGCTTCAGAGTCTTTTCCGCCCACTCCAAGGCCAGGTTGGGGCGGGGCACGGTGACCGCGGTCGGGGCGGCCTTTAGGGCCAAGAGCTCCCGGGCCACCCAGGTCTCGGCCCGGAAAAGCCGGGGCTGGTAGATATCCTGGGAGCCAGGTTCCGGCCCTTTGAGGGCGATGGCTCGCCCGACCAGGGAGACTCGGGTGATGGCCGAACGCAGGTTGGCGCGACCGGCCTCGGGTAAGAGGCGCTCGGCCTCCTGGGCCAGTTCCTCGGTCGGCAGATAACAGTGGCCCTGCCGGGAGCTGGTGGCCAAGGCGCTCAGGACCGCCGCCTCCAGCCGGTCCGGGCTGTCAGCGGCCCAGCCCAGAGCCAGGGCCACCTGGTCGGCTCGCTTAAAGCCCACTCCCTCGATCTCGTAGGCCAGGCGGTAGGGGTTCTGGCGGATGAGAGCCTCAGCCCCCGGGCCCAGGCGGCGCATTATTTTTTGAGCCAGAGCCGGGCCCAGGCCAAAGGAGGCTAAAAATTTCAGGAGCCGCCGCAGATCCGACTGAGAGTGCCAGGCGTTGATGATTTTCTCGCGTTTGACTGGGCCCAGGCCAGGGACCTCGGTCAATCGCTCGGGTTCTTGGTCCAGAACAGTCAGGATCTGGTCACCGAAGACTTTGACGAGCCGCTCGGCGAAGACTGGCCCGACCCCGGGGATGAGCCCGGAGCCGAGGTATTTGCGCAGGCCCGCCATCGTGTCCGGGGGTTTGACCTCCACCGTCGCCACTTCCAGGCGGGGCCCGAACTTGGGGTGGTTGGCCTGGCGCCCGGTGAGCTCCACCAATTCGCCCACAGCCAGATGGCTGAGGTTACCAACGGCGGTGGTCAGAGCGGGCTGGCCCCGGACCTTGAGGCGAACTACGGCGAACCCGGAGACCTCGTCGCGAAAGGCGATTTGCTCCACCTGGCCGGCGACGCGCTCAGTCATGGCTTGGCGGCGACTCCCCGGCGGCCAGGCTCAGAGCCAGCCGGACCCCGGCGGTGGGGAGGGCCTGGCCGAAGATGGCCGGAAACACCTTCCAGCTCCCCTCGGGCTGGCGGGCCAGGCGAATAAAAAACTCCTGAACAAAGCGCCCCTCCACGACTTTGGTGAGGAGGAGGCCCTCCTGATGGCGGGGATCAAAGATAAAGTCGCCAAACACCACGGTCACCGGGCCGGTCTGGCCCTGGGGGCGGTAGCTGAGAGGATCCAGGCGGTCAATAAGGATAGGTCGCATGTCTTGGAGGCCATTGGTTAGGGGGGGGCGCCGACGATAAGGCCGGCCCTCCAGGTGAAAAAAAGTGTCCTGGCCCTGATTTTGCCACTTGCGCTCGTACTTGGTGTCCAAAAGGGCTGGTTTTCTGGTCAGGGTCAGGGCCAGATCCGAGCCAGCGGCCTCAGTCAGAACCCAGTCGGCGAGGATCTCGTTGTCAGTTACCAGTTGAAAGAACCCCTCGTCGGTGAGCCGGTCGGCCACCAGATTTAAAAACTCGGTGGAAAAAAGTCGCTTGTCGTCATGGCTGGCTCGGGGCCAGGGCACGGGAAACAGGGCCCGGATCCCGTGGAGGCTCCGGGCGGGCAAAAGCAGCTCCAGGGCCGGGTGGGCTGGCAGCATGATCAACCGGACATTGGGCCGAGGCGGGTTGGCCAGGCGGCGCAAGGCCCTTTTAATGGAGGCCCAGGCGATCTCCAGGCCCAGGAAATCCCGCTCTGGGGCGGCCAGCGAGGCCCGATTCAGATACTCCCCATTGCCAAAGCCGATCTCCAGCTCCAAGGGAGCCTGGCGCCCGAAGATGGTGGGCCAGTCCGGGCCGCTGGCCAGAGTCGGGCGGTCCAGAAAAGGCTCAAGGGACCGGTAATATTGGTCAGATTTGGCCTGAGGGCCGGATTGGCCAGGGGCCAGGTTATCGGAAAATAACACGTAACTACCAGAAATTACAGCGAAAAAATTTAACGATTCCCGCTCGCTAGAGTGAGGGGGCGCCTCAGGAGCCTTGAGCCTCAACCCGTCAGCCAGGGCCCGGGAAAGCGGGGATTTGTCGAAAAACGGCGAAACTCAAGTTTAAAATATACTAAGCTATCCGGTTAAATCAAGCCACAGGGGACAGGGGATCTGGCTTTGGCCCGCGATCTGCCACTGGCTCCCGCGACAAGGGCGCAAATTTTTAACCTCCTGTTGTAAAACCTCGACCGAGGTTACCCAATTAGAGTAGTCTCTGCCCAGGAGCTTTTTAGTTATCGAGTTTAATTTGGGCCGTCTCCTCGCTCAGTCAGGGCTAAAAATTATTTTAGCGGCCTCACAGGGTCTTGACCTGGGCTTTAGGATTTACCAAAATAAGGAGAGGAAGAGTTAAATGAAGGGCTACCTCAGAGGCCTCTTAAGGAGGGTGGGAGTAGATTTAGCCCTTCTGAGGCCTCCTCTGTGAGCGCTTACTTTTTCTTAAGGTGGTGGCTGTTCCAAAAATAGATTTTCCGGGCGAGGAGTCTGTTGTCGGAGTATAAACCGGGAAAAAATCTGACTAGTTGATTTTATTAATTTTATAAGGGTTATAGCTAAAAATCTATTAAATTCAACGCCTTAACTGTTTAACCTGAAAGGCTCCTAGGGAAAATAATTCTTGACACCAGCCCGGGTTTTTGGTATTGTTCAAAGCAAAGTTCCATGAAGGCGACTTGTTCTCATCTGAAGGTGAGTTTTTTTAGCCAATGTTGATAATTTGGCTTTTTTAAGATTTTAAAATATTTAGTATTAACCATGAAGGCCATTTGGTTGTTATTTTCTAATGACGACCAGGTGGTTTTTTGCGTTTTAGCCGCCTGTTTTGTTTTATGGAGCTTAAAATGAAAAAGTTTTTGGCCAGCCTGGCCGTTTTGGCCATCTTCGCCCCCGCCTTGGCCTGGGCCCATTTTGGCATGCTCATTCCCTCGGCCCCCACGGTCATGGAAACCAAGAACGCCAACATCAGTCTTATCGCCAAGTTCTGGCACCCCTTCTCGAACAGCGGGATGAACCTGGTCAAACCCAAGAGTTTTCAGGTTTATTTCCATGAGGCGGGGCCCCAGGATCTCCTGGCCAGCCTCAAGGAAATCAAAGAGGGCTCCTTTTCGACCTACCGCCTGGAGTATAAAATCGCCCGCCCGGGCCTGTACGCCTTTGTCATGGAGCCGCAACCTTATTTTGAGCCTGAGGAGAATAAGTTCATCATCCATTACACCAAAGTCTACGTGGGCGCTTTTGGGGACAACGAGGGGTGGGACAAACCATTACCCGGCCTCAAAACAGAGATTGTCCCTCTTGTTAATCCCGTGGGCCTTTACGCTGGCAACACCTTTGTGGGCCGGGTCATTGTCGATGGCCAGCCCGTGATCGGCGGCGAGGTGGAGATCGAGTGGTATCCCGGCCCCAAAAAGGCTGGCCAGGCTCCTCACGAGAGCATGATTACCCAGGTGGTCTTGACCGACGCTCAGGGCGTTTTTTATTACACTCCCCCGGCCCAGGGCTGGTGGGGGTTCGCCGCCCTGACTGAGGCCGATTATAAGCTGCCCTTTGAGGGGCAGGATCGCGAAGTGGAGCAGGGAGCGGTCTTGTGGGCCTATTTTCACCAGTTTCAGCCCGCCATTGACCAACCCACCAAGTAGCGGCGCGGGCCATGGGAGTTTTTTTTAAAACAAGACTTTTCTGGCTTGGGGTGGCCCTGGCCGGGGTCTGGCTGGCCTGCCCTGGGGAGCTTTGGGCCCACGGGGTTTACATCTTCGGCTGGGGCGAGGGCGATCGGATCTGTACTGACAGTTATTTTTCTCGCTCCAACAAGGTCCAAGGGGGCTTGGTCCGGCTCAAGGGCCCGGCGGGTCAGATTCTAGCCGAGGGCCAAACCAATGAGAATGGCGAGATTTGCTTTCCCCGACCCCAGGTCGAGGGTGACTATCTGCTGGAGGTGGAGGCCGGGGAAGGCCACCGGGCCGAGTTTACCCTGCGGGCCGCCGATCTGCCGCCTCTAGAAAGCGGCCAGGCGGTGAGCGGTCAGGCCGCCAGCCAGCCTGGAGCCGCCCCTGACCCAATCCCGGACGCTACCCCGACCGCCGAGGCGCTCAGTCAGGCCGTTCCTGACCTGGAGAGCTTAAGATTGGTCATCCGCGAGGAGCTGCGGTCCCAATTGAGCCCTCTAAATAAGTTCCTCGCCGAAAGCCGCCGCGGGGCCGATGGACCACCAGGGGCTAGGGAGATAGTTGGGGGTCTGGGCTGGCTGGTGGGCGTTTTCAGTCTGGCTTACTGGCTGATGGGTCGGCGCAAGGCCAAGCGCGGCCTCTGAAATCATTTTAATTATTATCGCTCGCGTTTTTCAGGTGACATATGCATATTTCCGAAGGCGTTCTCTCTTTACCGGTTCTTCTGACGGGCGCGGCTCTGACGGTGGGAGGGCTCTATCAGGGCCTGAAAGCCATAGATCAGGAAGACATGCCCAAGGCGGCCATTCTGTCGGCTGTCTTTTTCACCGCCTCCCTCATTCACGTCAATATCGGGCCCAGCTCGACCCATTTGGTTTTAAGCGGCCTCATTGGCCTGATCATGGGGTGGGCCGCTTTTCCGGTCATCTTCCTGGGGCTTTTGTTGCAGGGGATCTTATTTAACTTCGGGGGCCTGACGACCCTGGGGCTGAACACCTTCAACATGGCCGCCCCGGCGGTTCTGGTTTCCTGTTTTTTTAACCGGCTCGTTAATGGGCAGAACCCTGTGGTGGCCTCCATCAGCGGCTTTTTGACCGGGAGTCTCCCGATACTCCTGTCGGCCTTCCTGGTGGGCGTGTCCTTAACCATTTCCGGGGAACATTTTCTGACCATCGCCTGGGCGGTCTTTTTGTCGAATCTGCCCATTGTTTTCATTGAGGGTTTGGTCTGTATGTTCTGCGTCCAGTTCTTGCGCAAAGTCCGGCCAGCCATTCTGCGACCCCAGATCGCCTGACTCAGGGAATTGGCTCATAGTTTTTTCGCGGTCGCCCTGTTATTAAGACAAAAAAGGCTTGGGAGCCAGCCAGTTCCTGGGTCTTTTTTTTTCAGGAGCCAAATCAGCCGAGCGGGGACAATATTTTTGAAAGCCTCGCTAAACTTTTGGCGACCGAGCTAGCGTTTTGGGTGACATTAAAATTTCCGCTAACAACTTCTAAGTCTGACCCTGGCCGCCTCATGGGTAAATCACCAGGTTGTAGAATAAATCTATCATTTTGTTTCGGTCAATTGTCCAGGTCGCAACTTCTTCTATCAGGAGCTCAATGTCGGCGACGAGCTTGTCTAGATCCCGAGCTCCAAGAAAGAGCGATTCCAACCCGGCCATATTGACTTAGCCGACTTTGTTCTGGCGGGAAGAGGATCCCAAGGAGCTAAGTCAGTCGGAAAAACTAATTATTTTGAAAATGACTCGGGGCGATAAAGCGATAACGGGAGTATTTCGGTTGGCCATGGCCAAGGCGACTATATGGGCCTTAGGAGATATATCATCAAGTTATTTTTCAAAAATATCAACCTTTCAAAAGTGAACCATCTCTGGAACCCCGCGAATGTCCTTTAGCCATTTTGGAAATTTTCTGGATCAACGTATAGATCAATTGACGAAAGACAAGGAAATACGCTTAATTATGGACAACTACGCAACGCATAAAACCGCGCTTGTTAAAGAGTGTTGAATAATCATCCCAGGTTTCATTTTTACTTTACTCCGATATCAACTTCATGGTTGAACGTTGGTTCCGGGACCTCACTGACAAGTGTGTTCGGAAAGGTACCTTTAATTCTGTTGATGATTTGGTTAATAAAATATATTCGTTTATTGATTTTCATAATGACAAGAAAAAAGCCTATCATTGGATGGCTAAAGATGGGGATATACTGTCCAAAGTTGAAAGGGCTAGAGCCGCTATAGCGGCTGCCAAGTCTCAGGCCCAGGGTCAGCTATTTTAAGAGTGAACGAATTTTCCAAACAGTCCGCTAGATTGGTGAAAAAACGCAAAAGCGCCTCTGGACGTCTGGCGTTCGGTTGGGCTCAAGGTTCAACAAATAAGCCACAATTAGTTTTTTTATAACTAAAAAATTATTATATTTTTTTGGCAAAACTAAAATCAGATTCGCCATCGGGCTATCGCTGGTTCATTGACATTGACCTGACAAAAAAATAGAATTAAAACGTATTGAAAAAACGTTTTTTCCTTACGCCCGCCGTCAGGGCCAATTGATTTTAAACGAAGAAATCAGGTGATCCCGTGAAAGACCTTCCTTTGGACGTTTATGACTTTAAGGAAATCATTGAGGGCGGGCACCTTTACATTGACAAGACTGATTTGCTTTTTGAGCTGATCCGGGGCAAACAGCGTTTCCTCTCCCGGCCCCGGCGTTTCGGCAAATCTCTGTTTCTCACCACCCTGGCGGCTATTTTCCGGGGTCAAGCCGAGCTTTTCGCTGGTCTTAAAATCGCTCAATCCGGCTATGAGTTTAAAATATCCGGTTCTCCGTCTGGATATGTCTTTGGGCAGCTCATCTCAAGATAATTTGTTGGAGAGTTTGCGCGAAAATCTGAAGACGCTTGGGAAAGATGAGGGGAAAACAGAGTTCG